>JALYIH010000090.1 GCA_030775865.1 Pseudomonadota bacterium
CAATTGGTTGGCGCTGGGATTGCTGCTTGCGGCTTGGAATGCGTCGGACAATGCGGCCTGGAACGCGTCGGACAATGATGCCGCGGCAAAGGCGCTCCCAAGGCCGGAGGCCCTGCGCGGCTATGCCTACGTTTCAGTGCGCGCGGCGAATCGCGTCACGGTCCTCGACCGATAGCGGACGTCAAGGAATCGTCACAGTATTGTAATCCGCAAAGCCTCTAATGCCATGGCGCATGCCTGCCGCCGAAACTCAAAAGCACATCTTGATTGTCGATCGAGACGCGATAGCGGTTGAGCCGCTGCGTCAGCAGCTGCAGCTAGCCGGATTCATCGTGCTCGCCATTGCCGACGGCGCCGCGGCCCTGACGGCGCTGCGGGAACGCCCGCCGCAGCTGGTCATCGTAGACTGGAACATGCCGGGCCTCGCCGCGCTAGAGTTTATCGAGTGCGTGCGCAAGACGCGGCTCGCGCAGCCGCTGAGGCTGATCATTCTCTCGGATCTCTGCGGTGAACAGGAGATCGTCTCGGGATTGAATATGGGTGCGGATGACTACATTGCGAAGCCCTTCTCGGTGCGCGAAGCCGTTGCAAGGATTCATGCCGTATTGAGAACGCGTCGCCACGACACCAACCACGTCGCGTTGCACTTCGACAGCTTGAAGCTCAATACTTCAACCAATCGGGTGACGGCGCAGGGTGCGGTACTGAACGTGCGGGGTGCGGAGTACCGATTGCTCGAATTCCTGATGTCCCATCCGGGCAGAACATTCAACCGTACTCAGCTTCTCGCTCAAGTATGGGCGGGCGATACCAACATCGATGAACGCACGGTCGACGTCAACGTACAGCGCTTGCGCAAGATACTGGCGAAGCCTGGATACAAAGCCTGCATCCAAACCGTGCGCGGCTTTGGCTACCGGTTCATCGACAGATGAATTTATCGAGAGATAAATCGCGCTATTGCTGTTTCACGCGATGTTCCACGGCTAACCCGCTTTTTTGTAAGCAAATCTTCTCCGCCGAGTCACGGATTCGTAACACCAAATCGCGATCTTAGACGCGACTCGGGAGATCCAGGAGGAAGATATGTTGGAGCGTAACGCCGCCTTGCCGATGCGATTGCGAACGGTCTTCATCTCAGATATCCATCTGGGCTTCAAAGGCTGCAGTGCCGATCTGCTGCTAGATTTTCTGCATCGCGTGGAAATGGATACCTTGTTCCTGGTCGGGGATATCATCGATGTATGGAGCATGCAAAAAAGCATGTTCTGGCCGCAGTCGCACAACAATGTGCTGCGGACGATTTTGGGCAAAGCCAAACGCGGCACCAAAGTCATTTTTGTGCCGGGCAACCATGACGAAGTGTTTCGCGAGTTCGACGGTGCCGTGTTCGGCAATCTGGAAATCCACCGCGAGTATATCCATCAGGGTGCAGATGGCCGGCGCATGCTGATATTGCATGGCGACGAATTCGACAGCGTGGTCAAGTGCAGCCCCTGGTTGGCGAAATTGGGCAGCAACATCTATGACGTGCTGCTGGCGGCAAACCCGTATATCAATTGGTTTCGACGCAAATTCGATCTGCCGCACTGGTCTTTGTCCATGTATCTGAAACAAAAGGCTAAGACCGCCGTTCAATACATCGGCAGCTTCGAAGAATCCGTCGCGCAGGCAGCACGCAAGCGCGGCGTTGATACGGTGGTCTGCGGCCACATCCATCGCGCCGAGATCCGCGAGATCGAAGGCATTCTGTACTGCAACGACGGCGATTGGGTGGAAAGCTGCACCTCGCTGGTTGAGGACATGAATGGACGGCTGCGCCTCATCGATTGGCCCAAGCTGCGCGAACAAACGATGCCGGAACCCATCGCGCTACCCGTCGGCCAGGCCGCTTAGTTTGGAGTACCGATGAACGATGTGAATGAAATGTGGAGCTCGCCCTGGCGCGTGCTGCAGAAGAATCTAGCGAGCGGTGTCGCCAACGAGGAATCCAGCCCCCTGGATTGCGACGGGCCATTTCCGGGCAGCGAACAGGCCCCGCGCAATGCGCAGGTCCCGAGCAGCGCGGTGCACTCATGGCTGGTGCGTGCGCGCAGCCGCAAGGTGCAGGTGGCCAGGATGCTCCAGTAAGCTCAATTTAAAAGTCAGATTTGTCGATGCCCCGTCGGGTTGGGGCCTCACTGCACGGCCCTTTCTTAAACGGATTTCCGCGTTGCTGTCCGCAAATGGTCATATTGGTGGAGCAGTATGCTGACAACTCGGGCGCGGAGAGAAACCGATGAGCAGTCTAGATTTTGACGGCGATACATCCGACGGAATGCTGGAGCGGCGCTGGTTTGCCGCGTACAAAAGCGCAGAGGCCATGCGTGCGGAGTGCGACATGCTTCGCGAAGTGGTCGCCGCAGCCGAGGCAGCATGGCGTCGCGGGCTCGTGCAGCTGGCCGACCTCGAAGCCTTGCGCGACGTACTGGGCCAGGAGCTTGCCTGCTTCGATGAATGCGACTTGGAACCCGCGCCGCAGGTTGCCCAGCGCCCGGTGAGGTCCGCCGCGTAACCGCCGCTGCAGACCACGCGCCTCGCGAAACCGAGCCGATTCTAGAAGCGTCGAGTTCTAGCGAGCAGGAAGAGCGGCCGGACGGGCGACAGAAGGGGCTTTCGTGAGGTAATCCATGTCGCGATCCGTCTGCTGCTGCAACGCGTCGAGCTGGTCGGCGGTATAGCAGGTGGTGTCGCGTTGGATGCGGGAAGTGGTTTGATAATTCGAGCGGCAGTAAAGCTTCTGTCCGTCCCTGTCGACCAATTTGAGGTTGAGATTTCGCGCGGCCGCCAATCGCTGGGCGTCGGTGGCGGCGATTTCGCCCCCACCCAGTTGGGGCTGTGAATTGGTGGGCTGGCCCGCGCAGCCCGCGGCCGCGATCGCCGCCGTCAACAGTATCATTGCACGCATGCCAGCCATCCCGATTGGTGAGTATTGAACCACTGATGCCCGAAGGCTGCCAGCGTAGCGCATGCACTATTGCACGCGCCAGCGTTCGGCCGGCGCGACATTCAGGGCGTCCGCACTGTGGCTAAAACCTCGCTTTAGGCGGCGGCCGTCAAGCCTTCGAGTTCGCTGATGGCATTCGATTCCACTTGCCGCACGCGCTCGGCGGAGACGCCGTATTCATCGGCCAATGCGTGAAGCGTTCGAGAGGTAATCCATGTCGCGATCCGTCTGCTGCTGCAAAGCGCTGAGCTGGTCGGCCGTATAGCAGGTGGTGTCGCGTTGGATGCGGGAAGCGGTTTGAAAATTCGACCGACAGTAAAGCGCCTTTCCGTCCGTGTCGACCAATTTAAGGTTGAGATTTCGAGCGGCCGCCAATCGCTGGGCGTCGGTGGCGGCGATTTCGCCCCCACCCAGTTGTGAATGGGTGGGCTGGCCCGCGCAGCCCGCGGCCACGATCGCCGCCGTCAACAGTATCATTGCACGCATGCCCAGCTATCCCGATTGGTGAGGATTGAACTACTGATCTGCCGAACGCCGCCAGCGTAGCGCATGCACGATTGCACGACAAGCGTTCGACCGGTGCGACATTTACGGCGCCCGTACGGTGGCCAAAACCTCTCTTTAGGCGGTGGCCATCAAACCCTTGAGTTTGCTGATGGCATTCGATTCAACCTGACGCACGCGCTCTGCGGAGATGCCGTATTCATCGGCCAACTCGTGAAGCGTTGCCTTGTCATCGGTCATCCAGCGACGCTTCAAGATGCTGCGGCTACGCTCATCGAGCTTCTCCAGCGCCACACTCAAGCGGTCGGTCGAATCCTCTTCCCACTCGGCACGCTCCACTTCGACCGCAGGATCGGCATTGCTGGCCGGCAGGTACATGGCCGGCGAGTAAGCCTCTTCCTCGTCGCTTTCCGGCGTCGGATCGAAGGACATGTCGCGCGCCGACAGGCGCTGCTCCATCTCCCGCACGTCGGCCACGTCGACACCGAGGTCGCGGGCAACCGCCGCCGTTTCCGCTTCCGACAGCCACGCCAAGTTCTTCTTCATCTTGCGCAGATTGAAGAACAGCTTGCGCTGTGACTTGGTGGTGGCGACCTTCACCAAGCGCCAATTGCGCAGCACATATTCGTGAATCTCGGCTCGAATCCAATGCACGGCGAACGACACCAGGCGCACGCCGACGGTGGGATCAAAGCGCTTCACCGCTTTCATGAGGCCCACATTGCCCTCTTGCACCAGGTCTCCCATGGGCAAGCCATAGCCTAAGTAGCCCCGCGCGATGTGCACCACGAATCTCAAGTGCGAGAGCACGAGTTGCCGAGCCGCGTCTAAATCGGCTTCGGACCGAAACTTCACGGCCAATGCGACCTCATCTTCCTTCGACAGAACGGGAATCTGGGACACGCGGTCTATATAGGAATCCAGGCTCCCAACGGGGCCTGCGAATATCATTCCTGTCTGTTTTGCGACTAGAGCAGCAGTCATTTAATGCCTACCTCCGACAAATCATCGGTAAAAACCATGGAGGGTAAAAACCATGGAGCAATAATAGCACTCTTGGGGTGAGACTGCTAACGCCGGGGGTGGGTTCAGACCCTCGGCTTATCATTTAAAAACATATACTTATGACGGTTCGATCGCCCGTATATGTCGCGTTGCAGCAAGCCAGGAACCGACCCAAGAAAGACTTGCCGCAATCATTAGTACACTGAACCCGCTCACAAGTTTCAGGCCTTGGAGCCGAAAGTCGCTGCCATACAAAAAGGCCAGCTGAGCGACCGGCCGAGCCAGAACCACCGAGGCGATCGCGACCAGAACGAGCGCCAACAAACCCCCGCCCAAGCCGTACCAAATCCCGCTGTAAAGAAACGGCCGCCGGGTAAACCCGTCCGAGGCACCTACCAGCTTCATCACCTCGATTTCCGCCCGGCGGTTCAAAATATCGAGACGGATGGTATTGCTGACGATGAGCACGATTCCGACCCCTAACAACGCGGCGGTGAGCAACAGCACCCGGCGCAGGAGCTCGAGAATGGCGCGCAGCCGCTTTACCCATTCGGTGTCGATCTGCACTGTCTGGACGTCGCTCATGGCAGCGATGGCAGTCTTGAGTGACTCGGTGCCTTGCGGCGTGCTCGCCATCAAGGTTGGCGTTACCACCAGCGTATCGGGCAGAGGATTATCGCTCAAGGCATCCAGCGCCTTACCGAAGCCGGAGTCTTTGCGAAACTCGGCCAGCGCTTGATCCGCCGTGATGATGCGTACCGCGGCGACATCGCCGCGCAACTTAAGCTGTTTGGCGAGGGACTGTACTCGAGCGGCGCTCGCTCTCTTGTCCATGTAGACCGACAAGTCGTAGGCCTCGTTCCAACTGCCGGTGGCGGTGCGCGCATTCTGCAGCAGCAAGCCCAGGAACAAAGGCAGCGCGAGCGCTACGGCGATGACGCCCATGGTCATCAACGTTGCAAACGGCTGATGCACGAGGCGGCCGAGCGAGCCCACCAAGACTTGCGCATGGCGCGCAAAATAGGCCTTGATGCTCAAGCGGGATCCTCACCGACGACCCGGCCTTCACTGAGCACGATGCGCCGCGCGCCGACCTGATCGATGAGATGCACATCGTGGCTCGCGACCACCACGGTCACGCCGACTTCGCTGAAGCGTTTGAATAGCTTCATGATCTCGAGCGCCAGATCAGGATCCAGATTGCCGGTGGGTTCATCGGCGATGAGCAATGCAGGCTTTGCGACCACGGCTCGCGCAATGCCCACGCGCTGCTGTTCGCCGGTCGAAAGTTCCAGCGGGCGGGATTTTTCCCTGCCGAGCAGGCCGACCTGATCCAGAGCCGCCCGCACACGCTTGTCGATCTCGCGCCTCTGGACGCCGGCGATGATGAGCGGCAGCGCGACGTTATCCGCCACCGGCCGGTCGTGCAGTAATTTGTGATCCTGGAAAACCACACCGAGTTGTCTGCGAAATTGCGGAATGCCGCGCGGCCTCACTCCAGCGGTATTCTGGTTACTGACATAGACCCTGCCGCGGGTCGGACGCTCGATGAGCGCGATCAGTTTGAGAATGCTGCTCTTGCCCGCCCCGGAATGCCCCGTCAAAAAAGTCAGCGCGCCGCTTTCGATGCTGAACGACACACCGGCCAGAGCCTCGCGTCCGTTGGGATAGCGCTTGTGCACTTGGTCGAATCGAATCATGCGGCAGCGTCGCGCGGTTCCGACTTCAAGAGCGCCGCGACGAATTCCGAGGCGTTGAAGACGCCGAAATCCTCGGATTGCTCGCCGACACCGATAAAGCGAATGGGAATTTTCAGCCGCTGCGCAATGGCGAGCACCACCCCGCCTTTGGCGGTGCCGTCCAATTTGGTAATGACCAAACCGGTCACTCCCAGACCCTTGTTGAATTCTTCGGCTTGCGCCACGGCATTTTGACCAATCGTGCCGTCCAGCACCAACAACACCTCGTGGGGAGCCGTGGGATCCAAGCGTGCGAGTACACGCTTGACCTTTTTGAGTTCGTCCATGAGATGAGTCTGCGTGTGCAGGCGCCCGGCGGTATCGGCAATGAGTACATCGATGTTGCGCGCGCGCGCCGCGTTCAAGGCGTCGAAAATCACGGCGGCAGGCTCGGCGCCCGATTGTTGAGCCACGATGGGAACGTTGTTGCGCTCGGCCCAAACCTCCAATTGCTCGCGCGCCGCGGCGCGAAAAGTATCACCGGCCGCCAGCATCACGCTTTTGCCCTCGGCAAGCAGGCGGTGCGCCAGTTTGCCGATGGTCGTGGTCTTGCCGGCACCGTTTATGCCCACGACCAAGATCACAAACGGTTTGGTACCAGGATCGATGGTGAGCGCCCTTTCGACCGGCTGGAGGATTTGCGCCATCGACTCCTGCAAAGCCTTCAGCAGCGCATCGACATCGTTCAGCTCCTTGCGCGCGACGCGCCTGCGCAGCTCATCGAGGATCCGTGCCGAAGCCTCGACGCCCACATCGGCCGTGATCAGGCGCGTTTCGAGCTCATCCAAGATCTCGGCGTCGATCTTTCGTCCCGGAAGCAGTTCCGTGATGTCGGTGGTCAGCCAGGCAGGACCCTGATTTAACTTAGCGCGCAGGCGTTTAAAAAACCCGCGCACTCCCGGCTTATCGGCTTCGTTCGTCATGGAAAGGTATGATACCGGCAGTGGCTACATCCAAGAGGGAATTACCGGCGCCGCCCGGCCGCAATTCCGTGCGCATCATCGGCGGCGCGTGGCGCGGCCGACGGGTGCATTTTCCCGATAGGCCGGCCCTGCGCCCGACGCCGGATCGAGTCCGGGAAACATTGTTCAACTGGCTGCAGCATTCTCTTGCCGGCACTCGCTGCCTGGATTTGTTCGCAGGTTCCGGCGCCTTAGGACTCGAGGCACTGTCCCGAGGCGCAGCCGAAGTGGTCTTTGTCGAACAATTCCCCGCCGTTTCGCGCACTCTGCAGGAGCAATTGGTCCGCTTAGGAGGAGAAGGGAAAGGACACGTCATGGAAATGGGTGCCGCGCGGTTTTTGCGCACTCCCGCGAAACCCTTCGACATAGTGTTTCTCGACCCGCCCTTCGGAAAAAACGCCTTGGCCGAATACGTTCCGATGCTGGATTCGGGTAACTGGGTCAAGGCCGGGGGTCTGGTTTACTTGGAGAATGAGCGCACGGCAGGCATTCCGGAACTGCCCGCTCACTGGGAATTGCTCAAATCGAAGTCGGCGGGTGAGGTGGGGTATCATTTGGCGCGCATCAACGGACGGATATAGTCAATGCACAAAAGAAATGCCGTCTATCCTGGTACCTTCGATCCGATCACCAACGGTCATACGGACTTGGTGAGGCGTGCTGCCTCTATTTTCGATCGCGTGGTGGTGGCGATTGCGGCCAACCCGAATAAGGCGCCGATGTTCACGCTCGAACAGCGCGTCGAGATGGCGCGGCGTGTGCTCGCCGACGTGCACAATGTCGAAGTGAAGGGCTACGTTGGGCTCACCACGGATTTCGCGCGACAAAATGGCTTGTCGGTCATCGTTCGCGGCCTGCGTGCCGTGTCCGACTTCGAATTTGAATTTCAATTGGCTAATATGAGCCGGCACCTCACGCCTGAAATAGAATCGGTCTTCATGACGCCGCAAGAGCAGTACACTTTCATTTCATCCACGCTGGTCCGAGAAATCGCAGTGCTGGGCGGCAATGTGTCCGAATTCGTGCATCCCATTGTGGAGATCGAACTGAAACGGCATCGCAAGCTTTGATCTCGCAAGACACAGCTCGCACGAGGCGAGCATTGAAGCCCCTGTGGCTGATCATCGCGATCGCGACAGTGATAGCAGCGTTACCGGCCGGTGCGGACAGCGTCCCTGCCGCACGTCCCGCTGTCGCGCACAAGGGAGCGATCGCCAGTGCTTATCCACTTGCGAGCCAGGCGGGCCAGGAAATTCTGGCGGCGGGCGGCAATGCATTCGACGCCGCCGTCGCGGTGTCGGCGGCACTGGCGGTGGTCGAACCCAGCAGTTCGGGCCTCGGCGGCGGCGGCTTTTTCCTGCTGCATCGGCAGTCCGACGGCTTCGAGACCATGGTCGATGCGCGCGAGAAGGCGCCGGGTGCCGCGTCGCGCGACATGTACCTGGACAAGTCGGGCAATGAGATCGCCAATGCGTCCACCAGCGGACCGATATCTTCGGCGATTCCCGGCGAGCCCGCTGCTTTCGAATATCTCGCCCGCAAGTACGGCAAGTTGCCGCTGAAGCGAAGCCTGCAGCCGGCGATTCGGCTGGCGCGAGAGGGATTCCCGCTGTATGCGCGCCTGCAATTCGCCATCAAATTCAAACGCGATGTTTTGGCGCGCTCGCCGGATGCCGCGAAGGCCTTCCTGACGGCCGATGGCAATGTGCCCGAGCTCGGTGCGATCATCAAACAGCCGGAATTGGCCAATACCTTGGAGGCCATCGCCAATCAGGGCGCCAAAGGATTTTACGAAGGCCGGGTAGCGGCGGACCTCGTCGCCGGCGTGCGCGCGGGCGGCGGCATTTGGACATTGGAAGATTTGAAAGCTTACCGCGTCGTCGAACGCAAACCGCTGGTCGGCGAATATCACGGCGCGCGCATCGTGTCGGCACCACCGCCGTCTTCCGGGGGCATTGCGGTGCTGGATTCGCTCAATATTCTCGCCGGCTTTGATTTGCACGCCGTGGATTCCGCGACACGCAAACATTTGATCGTCGAAGCCATGCGCCGGGCGTACCGGGACCGGGCCATTTATTTGGGCGATCCCGATTTCATCAAAATGCCGCTGGCGCAGCTGATGAGCGTGGACTACGCGGCGGGCCAGCGCAGCAGCATTCGCGCCGACAAGGCCATGCCCTCCGATATGCTCCCGGGAATCGAATCGGAGCCGGGCGGCATGCAAACCACGCATTTTTCCGTGCTCGACGCCGGCGGCAATCGCGTCGCGGGCACGATTTCAATCAATTTGTTTTTCGGCAACGGTTACGTGCCGGCCAAGACCGGCGTGCTGCTCAACAACACCATGGATGATTTTTCCACCAAGCCCGGCAGGCCCAATGCCTTTGGTCTCATCGGCGCCACCGCGAATGCCATTGCCCCTAACAAGCGCAGCCTCTCGAGCATGTCCCCCACCTTCGTCGATACGCCCAAAGGCAGCATGATCATCGGCTCGCCCGGCGGCAGCACCATCATCAGCATGGTGATCTTGGGGACGTTGAATTACTTGGACGGCATGAATGCCGCCGAGATCGTGAAGTATCCGCACTACCATCATCAATACTTGCCGGACGAAGTCAGCTACGAACCCGGGGCATTGAGCGACGCCGAAGTCGCCGAGCTACAAGCGAAGGGTCATCACCTCAAGGTGTCGACCCGGCAGTGGGGCAACATGCAGGTCGTGACCTGGGACTTCGCCACCGGAAGAGTAGAAGCCGCTTCCGATCCGCGCGGCGAGGGCGAGGGACTGGTGTACTAGAGGCCGGCCTGAAGCACCATCGGCTCCACGTTCAGCGTTGGCAGGTAGAACACCAGTAAGTTGAACGCTGACCTTGCGTGAACTGTTTGACCGGCGATTTGCACACACGACACGCTTGTTTGGCGCGCTCATACACGAATAATTTCTGCCGAAAATATCCAGGCGCACCGTCGGCGTTGACGTAATCGCGCAAGGTCGTGCCGCCGATATTGATGGCGGCTTTGAGCACATCCTTGATGGCCTTCGATAGTTTGGCCGCTTCGGCCTGGGTGATGCGGCGGCCTGCTCGGCGCGGCGAAATTCTCGCGCGGAACAGCGCCTCGCTGGCGTAGATATTGCCGACGCCGACGACAACCTGCGAATTCATGATGAATTGCTTGATGGCGACTGCGCGCTTGCGCGTGACCTTGAACAAGTACTCGCCGTTGAACGCGTCGCTCAAGGGCTCGGGCGCCAATTTCTTCAGCAGCGCATGCTGCGCAGGATCATCTTCCGTCCAATGCAGGCTGCCGAAACGCCGCGGGTCGTGAAATCGCAGAAGCCTGGCGCTGTCCAGAACCAGATCCCAGTGATCATGCTTTTTCGGAGGCGTGTTGCTGCCGACCAAGCGCAGGCTTCCGGACATGCCGAGATGCAGGATCACGGTGCCGGTCTCCAGACGGATGAGCAGGTACTTCGCGCGCCGATCGACGCTGCTGATGATTTGATTGCGGACCGCCGCTTCGAATTTTGCGGCAATCGGCCATCGCAGGCGCCGGTCGCGCACCACCATGTCGACGATGCGATGGCCCACCAGAGCGGGCGCAATGCCGCGTCTCGTGGTTTCTACTTCAGGAAGCTCGGGCAGCCGCCAGCCTTAAGCCAAGACTACTTGATCTTCGATTCTTTGTAAGCCACGTGCTTGCGGACGACCGGATCGAATTTCTTCGTTTCCAGCTTGTCCGGATGCAGGCGCTTATTTTTGGTGGTCGTATAGTAATGACCGGTGCCGGCGGAGGAGACCAATTTGATTTTGTCGCGCATGAGCGGCTCCTTAAACCTTGATACCCTTGGCCCGCAAATCGGCCACCACAACATCCACGCCGCGCTTTTCGATGGTGCGCAATCCGCGGGTCGTCACACGCAGGCTGACGAAACGCTTCTCTGATTCCAGCCAGAAACGGTGGCTGTGCAAATTGGGCAGAAAGCGGCGGCGCTTGCGATTGTTCGCGTGCGAAACCGTATTACCCGTTTTGGGACCTTTGCCCGTGACTTGGCAGACTCGCGACATGGCTAAACCCTTGAACTTGGAAGCTTTAGAAGAGCCGAGCTTTATACCAGGGTGGATTCCCGGCGGCAAGGCCCAGGTGCGTTGAAGACGCCTTAGGCTGCGCGTGGTGCGCTCATGGGCTACCGCGCTCCCAGTGGCCTGGAACGTAACTTCACTGTGATCCCATGGGCTCCCATTGATCGGCAATCCAGCGAGCCCTTCTATGCTCGACAATCCAACTACCCGACACCCATTGATAGGACTGGCCATTCCAGTTCCAGTGTCCCGGCGCCCACACATAGCCGTCACGCGGATGTCCCGGGGTTTCGGCGCGCAGAGGCGGGGGCGCGAGGTTCGTGATGATCTCAGCGGCGACGGCAGGGCTCATTTTCAGAAGCAGAATCCCGTCGGCCAGACAAACAGCCATCACGAGAGCAATGCGCGCGAGGTTCATGTCCATCTCCTCAGATTGTTCTACCATACGATATGAACGAACTATATCCCTATCGTATTGTTTGTCAATATCGAAATATGTAACCTTTGAACCGCGGGCAACGGCCGGTCCGGGGATACGGGCTGACAGATTCGCCGATAGGACCGGCAGCTGTGGGCAAAGCGCGCGTTTTCAAACCTGTTTTACTGGAATGAACTCGACCGAGGCGGCCACTTTGCGGCCTACGAGCAGCCAGGGCTCTTTGTCAATGAAATGCGGGCTTGCTTCGGAACCATCGGATGACGCGAATTCCGTTATGGCTCGGACCGACTGGACGCGGGGGCTCGGGCGAGGGCGCGCGCGCCGGCCAAATGCGCCCGGGCAAAGGCGCTCAATTCAAGTTCCATTTGCCCTGTGGTTTCGCTGCGGCCGGCGAGGGCCCCGCTGCCGAAATACAGGGCGCGGGCGAGTTGCTCCGCGCGGGGCCCGAGTTCCGGATCCTCGGCCATCGCGGCGCGTAGCATCTCAAGCATTTCGAGGTCCAAGTTGGCAAAGATTTCACCGGCCATGCTGTGCGTGTACGAGAAAAGCTCGGCGGCATGAGGCGATCCGCGCACCAGCGTAAACACCGGGCGATGTTTGGCCACGACGGCTTCCGCCAGGCGCGCATCCAGCGGCGCATCGGCCTTAGTCAGCGCTTGTTCGACGGATCCCCGCAAAATGCGGGCCATGCGCGCGCAGACGACCATGTAAAGCTCGTCTTTGTTCTTGAAGTAACTATAAAGAGTGGCTTTGGCCACGTTGGCTTCGCGCGCGACCAATTCCATGGTGACCGCGCGAAATCCCACCTTCTTGAACAGTTCCTCCGCGGTGCGAATCGCGCGCTTGTAGCGGGCGTTTTCCTCGTTCACCGTGTCTTGCGCAGTGCTGGACATGAACGAATCATACGACAAGTGCCCACAACGGCCTAACCGGGCAATTCGCTTCCCGCCGGCGTGCAGGAAGCGATCCATGGAATCCTTCATACTCGCGCGGGGAATTTCACGGCTTTCCGTTCACCTGAGGAGAACAACCCATGAGCTTGAAGATGCTATCGCTGTTTACCGGTTTGCTGCTGCTACCGCTGCTGGCGAATGCCGATCTGCCTGGAAAGCACCCGTTTTATTTGCACGCCCTGTCTGACCTGCGCGCTGCTCGCTGGATGCTGGAGCATCGGCCGGGCGATGCAGCCGTCAGCGGGCAGGAAGACGTGGCGATCGGCGAAATTGACGCCGCGATCCGCGAGATCAAGCGCGCAGCGATCGACGATGGCAAGGATATCAACGATCATCCGAAAGTGGACGTACCTGAGGGCCGTCCCGGGCATCTACACAAGGCGCTCGAGCTGCTGCGAAAAGTGCGCGCGGATGTAGCACGGGAAGAGGACGATCCGGCTGTCCGAGGCCTGCGCGATCGCGCCGTTGGCCACGTGGAAGCTGCCATCCATGCGACCGAAAGGGCCATCGCGGACGTCAAGCACGGCCGCTGATTCCCGGCTTAGAAATTCGAGCCGGTGTGCACAGAATCCGGCGGACACGCCGGCCCTTTTCAAACAGCCACCGGCGCGCGAGAGGAACTGAAATTTGAGTAGATTCCATGGCCGCACCGCATTGGTGACCGGCGCATCGCGAGGTATTGGCGCCGCTGTTGCCCTGCTGCTGGCCAGACAAGGCGCCGACGTCGCCATCAACTTTCGCAGCAAAGGATCGCGAGCCCAGGAGATCGCGGCCCAGGTCCAAGCACTCGGTCAACGCTCACTGCTGGCACACGCCGACCTCACGGACGAAAGCGCTGTGAACGCCATGGCGCAAGCCATCGGCGATGAGTTTCGCCGCCTCTCCATCCTCGTGCTCAATGCAAGCGGCGGTCTGGAAAAGGACAAGCCTGCCTCCTACGCGATGGAACTGAATTTGACAGCTCAAGTGCGCGTGCTGGAGGCGATGTTGCCGCTGATGCCGGCGGGTAGCTGCGTTGTTTTCGTCACCAGCCATCTGGCGCACTTCTATGGCCGCAAACCGGTCTATGCGGCGTATGAGGGAATCGCCGCAAGCAAAAAGGCAGGCGAGGATGCGCTGCGCTCCCGTTTGACAGAATTCGAGGCGCGCGGCCTGCGGCTCGCGATCGTGAGCGGAGACATGATCGATGGCACGATTACACCGAAGCTGCTCGAACGCACGCAGCGAGGATTGATCGAAAGCCGACGCGGCCAAGCCGGGGCGCTGCCGACGGTGCACGAGTTCGCCGTCGCGATTGTCGATGCGGCGGCCGATGCAAGCCGGCCGAACGGAGACGTGACCTTCGTCGGAACGACCGACTGACCGCGCATCGAATTGATGGCTTTCATACGAGCCATGACTCAAACTCACTCGCCCAACCAGGAAATCATTGCATGATCGCAGGTGAAACACGCGAGCTGAAACGCGCGATCGGTACCCGGCAACTGAGCATGATTGCGATTGGCGGTGCCATCGGTACGGGTCTGTTTTTCGCGAGCGGCGCCGCGATCGCGCAGGCAGGACCGGGCGGGGCGTTGCTCGCGTACGCGACCATGGGCCTGGCGGTTTACTGCATGATGCAGTCGCTGGGAGAAATGGCAACGCAGTTGCCCATTCCCGGCTCCTTCGAGGCGTATGCCGAGCGCTTTGTCGATCCTTCGCTCGCGTTTGCCGTGGGCTGGAATTATTGGTTCAGCTGGGCCATTACGCTGGCAGCCGAATTGGTCGCCGGTGCCCTCATCGTGCAGTTTTGGTTTCCGCACTCGAACTCCGCGCTATGGGCCATGGGATTCTTCGCCGTGCTCCTGGCGCTGAATCTCTTGTCGGTCAAAGCGTATGCCGAAGCCGAATATTGGTTCGCGGGGATCAAGGTCGTCACCGTGATCATCTTCGTGGCCGTCGGACTTCTGATGATCACGGGCATGATCGGCAATCACAGCAGCGGCTTTCACAACTGGACATTGAGCGACCCCAAAACCGGGACGCACGCTCCCTTTGTCGGCGGTTTCATCTCGATGCTCACGGTGTTTCTGGTGGCCGGCTTTTCTTTCCAGGGGACGGAAAGCGTAGGCCTCGCCGCCGCGGAAACCACCGATCCGAGCAAGAATGTTCCAAAGGCGATCAGGACCGTGTTCTGGCGGATCCTGTTGTTCTACATCGGCGCGATCTTCGTCGCGGGCACCTTGATCGATTACACCAACCCCAATCTGCTCAATGCGGATGAAACCCACATCGCGTACTCGCCCTTCACGATGGTATTGCAGCAGCTTCCGAGATTCGGCTACTACGCGGCGAATATCATGAACGCCGTGATTCTGTCCTCGGTGCTGTCTTGCGGAAATTCTTCGATGTACGTCGCATCGCGCATGTTGCACGCCATGGCACACAGCCGCAAAGCGCCGAAGCTGTTCGGCGTCCTCAACCGACGCGGCGTGCCGGTGTTGGCGCTTCTCGCCACCAGTTCCGTCAGCGCGATGGCTTTTTTCTCCACCATAGTGGGGGACAAGAAGATTTATCAGCTTCTCTACAATGCCTCGAGCTTGAGCGGGTTCCTGATTTGGCTCGGCATTGCCATCTGCCACTTGCGCTTCCGCAAGGCCTGGCTGGCGCAGGGCCGCAGCCTCGATGACTTGAAGTTCAAGTCCAAGTTCTATCCCTACGGCCCGTGGCTGGCGCTCGTCTTGTTCGTGGTGGTTCTGTTCGGCGCGAACATCAGCGTGTTTCAGACACCGGTGTTTTCCTGGTTCGACTTCGTCACCGACTATCTGATCATCCCCACCTTCATCCTCTTTTATCTCGGCCATAAATTCTGGAACAAGACGCGCGTGGTGCCGCTGAAGGACTGCGACTTCGAGCTGCACTAATCTTAAGGGAGGGTCGCTATGGGCACGTTGAATACGGCGCTCGCGCAGCACGGCTACTCGATTTTGGCAGCCATCGTCTTTCTGGAGGCCATCGGTGTGCCGGTGCCGGCCGCTGTGGCCCTGCTGATTGCGGGTGGCGCGGTTGCCCGTGGCGTCCTGCAGGCTCAGTACGTCGTTGGCATGGCTCTGTTCGCCATGCTCGCCGGCGACACGCTGATGTTTCTGTTGGGCCGCTACACCGGGTGGTGGCTGCTGGGCCTGCTCTGCCGCATTTCCCTCAACCCTGAATCCTGCATCTTGCGATCGGCGGATTCTTTCTACCGTCGCGGCCGAACGCTGCTGATAATCGCCAAATTCATTCCGGGGATCAACACCATGGCGCCTCCGCTTGCGGGCAGCATGAATATGCGCTTGGCAACATTTCTGCGCCTGGATCTGGCGGGCGCGGTGCTTTACGCGGGCTCTTATTTTGTGGTTGGCTTCGTTTTCAGCGGCGCGTTGGATGCCGTTACCCGGGGATACGACTCGGTGGGCCGGATACTGGGCTGGGTCGTGATTGGGGTGGTCGTTGCCTATCTGCTATTTCGCGTGTGGTTGTGGGCCAAAGGCCGTGCCTTGAGCGCGGTGCCCTTCACCACTCCCGCAGATGCGGCGCGCCAGATGGCGGGCGGCGCTTTGGTTTTCGATGTACGGAGCCACGGTTACTTCGATCCGAAGGCAACGCGCATCCTGGGATCGCGGCGACTCGATCCCAATGCACTTCACCAGACTGATGCGGATTTGCCGGCAGATGGAATTGTCTTCGTATACTGCACGTGCGTTCGTCAAGCAACGAGCACGCGCGTCGCGCGCGAACTCCAGAAGATGCTGCAAGCCAAGGGCGTGCGAATCGCGGTGATTCAAGGCGGCCTTCGTGCATGGGTGAAGGCGGGATTGCCCGTGGAAGAAGTCCCACCCGGGGAAGTGGCAGCCCTTCCGGTGTTTGAGTAAGCTTTACGCCGGCTCTTGGCTACGTGCAATATGCGAAAACAGCAGGCGAGCGATGGGCAGGGCAACGAGCGCGCCCAGCAGTTGAGCGAGGATGAATCCCAGGACATGCGATGGCGCGATGCCGGCGAACGTGTTGGAGAGTGCGCGCGCGATGGTGATGGCGGGATTCGCGAACGAGGTGGATGAGGTAAACCAGTAAGCGGCTCCGATCCATGCTGCCACCATCCAGGGAGCCTCTTCGGTTCGCCGATGACCCAGAACGACCAGTACGAGGCCGAACGTTGCGACGAATTCGGCAAGCCATTGGGCCGAGCCGGTCCGAGCGTGCAACGAGGATTGGATGAGCGGCAGCTCGAACATGGCATGCGCGAGAATCGCACCGGCGCAGCAGCCGGCAATTTGCATCGCCGTGTAGGCGCAGGCGTCTCGCCAAGGTAGTGCCCCGCGCAGCGCTTGCATCAGCGAGACGGCCGGGTTGAAGTGCGCGCCGCTGACCGGACCCAACAGCGCGATCAAGGTGGCCAGTACCGCCACGGTGGCACCGGTGTTGGCAAGCAGCGCAACGGCGAGATTTCCGTCGGCCAGCCGCTCCGCCATGATGCCGGAGCCGATTACCGTTGCCGCCAGCAGCAGCGACCCCAGGCCTTCCGCCGCGAGGCGCCGCCGCACGCTCAAGCCTCCGTCGAGAACGTCGGCTTGCCGATCGCGCGAAGGGCTTCCTGCAGCTTCATACGATCCAAGGAAGACATCGGAAGGCCCATAAAGAGTTTGATCCGAGTTTCCATTTCCTTGAATGCCTTGCGGAACGCGAAGGCCTTGTCTGATTCGGTGCCTTCAACGGCTGCCGGATCCGCGATGCCCCAGTGGGCGGTCATGGGTTTGCCCGGCCACGCCGGGCAGACCTCGCCGGCGGCGTTGTCGCAGACAGTAAAGATAAAGTCGAGCGGCGGTGCCCCCGCCGCGGCGAACTCGTCCCAGCTCTTGCTGCGAAGACCTTCTGTCGGCAGAGCCATTCGTCTGAGCAGATCAATCGCCAGCGGATGCACCTGGCCCTTGGGAAAGCTGCCCGCACTGAACCCGCGGAACTTGCCGTGGCCCCAATGATTGACGAGTGACTCGGCGAGGATACTTCGCGCTGAGTTGCCGGTGCATAGGAACAGCACGTTGTAAGTTCGATCGCTCAAAGGATGCTCAAGCGGCTTTCTTGGCGCGTTTGACCGACTTCGCAGACTGCGCAGACGCGGGCGCGCAGCTCGCCGGGCAATCCGCGCCGCTCTCGGCGCAGCAGTTTTCGGTCAGGTATCCAACCAGGTCATTCATTGCGGTGAAATCGGCGGCGTAAAAGAGCTGCCGACTTTCGCGACGCCGCGTGATCAGCCCCGCGCGCTGCAGACTCTGCAGATGAAATGTGAGCGAAGAGGGTACGAGGCCGACCCGCCCGGCAATGTGCCCCGCCGGCAATCCCGGCGGCCCGCGCTCGATCAGCAAACGGAAGATCGCCAAGCGGTGTTCGTGAGCGAGGGCGCCCAGCGCTTCGATGATTTGCGGCGTCTTCATCAGCATACGATATTTCGATTAATATCGTATTGTCAAGCGATGCCGGGCGTCTCGGGGTCTGCACGGCAGAGGGCCGCAGTGAGACTTGGCGATTTATCTCTTCAGATACTGATGAACGATCTCGATCAGTTCTTCCGCCGCAAGGGCCTGAGGGGCTTCACTCCCTGCTTTCTGATCGACCATATGTTCGCGAATGTGATCTTCGATGACCTCTGCGATGAAGCCGTCCAGGGCGCCGCGACACGCCGTTGCCTGCTGAAGCACGATGGCACATTCGTTGTCCGCATCGACCGCACGCTCAATCGCCTCGATCTGCCCCCGCATCCGCTTCAGGCGATTCAGCAGTTTGGCTTTTTCTTTGGCAACGTGACTCATAACCCGAAACTCCTATTGCCTAACTATACCAGGGTAGGGTATATTTCGCAGCATCGACGCACGCGGAGATTTTACATTCTATGGACCCCCAACCTAGTACGAATCCAGCGGCCCGGAAGCAACGTCAGTGGAGGAATTCGAACCAGATCGGTTAATTCTCACCGCAGCCGTTCCTTTCGGGCTCGAGCAACAACGCTTGAGTATTTTTAGGAAGAACGATGATGGCTGCATTTCACGGCATGGCGCGAGTGAGGAGCACGGTCGGCGAGACCGTGGTGCTCCTGTGGTGCGTTTTGACACTGGGGTTCTCGCTGTTGATCATGGCGGGCTTCTTTCTACCGCAAATGTGATCTATGACTATTCTCCCGCAACTGCAAGCCCTTGTCCGCTGCACGCTGAACCTCGTGAACGGCATGTTCGTCGTGGTTTTTCTGTGCGCGCATGCACCGAGCGCGCAGGCGGTAGATGACTCCGACGACGGCGTCACGCTACCCCTTGCCCCGGAGCGCTTTGCAATTCACGGTCAATTTACCTATGTAGAGCAAGAGACCGATTCGTTTAGGGCACCCTACGCGGGCTCAAATAGTCTCAGCCCCAAGCAGGGTCGGGAGACCACAGACTTCACCCTTTTCTTCGGCACGCGCCTCTGGTCGGGCGCGCAATTGTGGATTAATCCAGAAGTCGATCAAGGATTTGGCCTCAACAACACACTCGGGGTTGCCGGATTTCCGAGCAGTGAAGCCTATAAAGTCGGCAAGAACCAGCCGTATTTGCGCCTCCCCCGACTGTTCGTCCGCGACACCGTGGATCTCGCCGGCGACCGGGAAACGATCGATGCGCAAGCCAATCAATTGGGCGGCGATCGAAGTGTCAACCGGTGGGTGTTCACTGTAGGCAAATTCAGCGTGGGCGATGTCTTCGACGGCAATCAGTACGCGCACGATCCGCGCGGGGATTTTTTGAATTGGGCGGCGGTCGACGCCGGTACCTTCGACTATGCGGCCGATGCGTGGGGGTACACGGTGGGCGCGAGCGCCGAATGGTACCAGGGCGCGTGGACCACGCGCATCGGGGCATTCGACCTTTCGAACATTCCGAACAGCGTGCATCTGGACCCGGGCTTTCACGAGTTTCAGCTCATCGCCGAGCTAGAGAAGAGGCACTCGCTGGTCGATCACCCCGGCAAAGTAATGGTCACGGTGTTCGACACTCGAGGACGGATGGGCCTGCTCAATTCGGCGGTACAACTTGCCGAGCAAACCGGACAGCCGGTGGATATCACCGCCGTACGCCAATACCGCAGTCGGTTGGGAGCGAGCCTCAACCTCGAGCAACAATTGCTCAAGGATCTGGGCCTCTTTGCCCGCGCAGGTAAGGCAGCCGGCAACGTCGAGACCTACGAATTTACCGATATCGACCGGTCAGTGGAGGTGGGCCTGTCCCTGAAAGGAACCGTCTGGCACCGAGAGCACGACACGGTCGGACTTGCGGGCATCGATAACGGCATCTCCGCCACGCGTGAGCGCTTCTTGAATGCCGGCGGCCTCGGCGTTCTGGTGGGCGATGGGAAACTGCCGCATCCGGGGCCTGAACAGATCATCGAGACCTACTATGACGCAGCCGTTTTTGGGTATGCGCAGTTGACCTTCGACTATCAATGGATCGACCACCCCGCCTACAACCGAGACCGCGGACCGGTATCCGTATTTGCGGTGCGCTTCCATGCGCAGTTCTAACTCCCCGAAGCTTAGGTAGCGGCTGACGCAATATGAGAAACGACGGCAAGATGAGCAAT
The DNA here is from genome assembly GCA_030775865.1 of Pseudomonadota bacterium. Taxonomy (GTDB): domain Bacteria; phylum Pseudomonadota; class Gammaproteobacteria; order Steroidobacterales; family Steroidobacteraceae; genus Bog-1198. The sequence goes on from JALYIH010000090.1 coordinate 20,291, forward strand.
ACGCAGGATTTTCCGTTGAGGGGCCACGAGCATGTCTTTCTCGGCGTCGGCCACGAGAAGAATGAGCGCAAGACGTGGGCCGTCATCGTCCTTTGCAGCATCATGATGCTGGTGGAAATCGCAGGCGGCAGTCTCTTCGGCTCGCTCGCACTCGTCGCGGACGGCCTGCATATGTCGACCCATGCGAGCGCCATGCTGATTGCTGCACTGGCTTACTCTTACGCACGAAAACACGCCAGAGACCGCCGCTTTGTGTTTGGCACCGGCAAGTTGGGTGACCTCGCCGGCTTCACGAGCGCGATCATTCTCGCGATGATCGCGTTGCTGATCGGCTACGAAGCCATTGCTCGTTTTCTCGCGCCGGTACCCATTCATTTTGGCGAAGCCATCCCCATTGCCGTCGTCGGCCTCTTGGTGAACGTCGCGAGCGCTTGGTTATTGAGCGGCAGTGATCATCACCATGGACATAGTCACGGCCATGGACATGAGGGGTCCGAACACGGTCACGGCGAAGAATCGAGGGAGATTACTACTCCATCCGGTGCCCTGGTGCTGTCCATCTTCGAGGAGGCTGTTCCGCCCGTGTTTCGTATTGACTCGTCGGGAGGGGGGACGATGCCGCCGGCGGATCTGGTGACCTTGATTACGATTCGGCCGGACAGTTCGCGGCAAGCGTTTCGGTTCTCGCAGCGGCGCGGCTACCTCGAGTCAACGGACCCAATTCCGGAGCCGCATGCATTCAAGGCCTTGCTGACGTTGCCGAGCGGCGAACAGAGCGTTGAATTCGAAGAACACAGCCACGGCGACGATGCCATCGGTTCGCGTGATCACAATATGCGCGCAGCGTACGTTCATGTGATTGCCGACGCGGCCGTCTCAGTGTTGGCCATCATTGGTTTGACGCTCGCAAAGATATTCGGTTGGTTGTGGATGGACCCGCTCGCGGGAATCGTGGGTGCGCTGGTCATTGCCAACTGGTCATTCGGATTGATACGAGATACCGGCGCCATTCTCCTCGATATCTGTCCAAGCGATTCCATCGAGGAGAAGATCCGGGCCGCGATCGACACCGTCGGCGATCAGTTGCTGGATCTGCATGTGTGGCGTCTCGGTCCCGGGCATTTTGGCGCCGTGGTCTCAGTAGTCACTCCATCAGCACAGCGCGGACCGGCGTTCTACCACGCTTTGTTGCAGCGATTCGAAGGCATTTCGCATCTAACGGTTGAGGTCCATACCGCACCCCAAGGCTTACCCTCGGCGATGTCTCCTGCTTGAGGGGGAACGAGGGCCGCGGCCGTCGCGACCCACACTTACAGAAGTCCACGTTCCGCGAACGACACGCACTGGGCGTCGCCGACGATGATGTGATCCAGCAAACGAATGTCGACCAGTGCCAACGCCTCCTTCACTCGTTGCGTGATGAACTCGTCGGCTTGCGAGGGTTCGGCCACGCCGCTCGGGTGATTATGCGCGATGATCACCGCCGCCGAATTGCGCTGCAGCGCCAACTTGACGATCTCCCGCGGATGCACGCTGGCGCCATCGATGGTGCCGCGAAACAATTCCTCAAACTGAATCAGCCGGTGGCGTTTATCCAGGTACAAACAGCAGAAGACCTCGTGCTCCAGGTCTCGCAGCCGAGCGGAGAGATAGTCACGGGTGGCCCGGGGGCTGGACAGAGAAGGGCCGGTGCGCAAAGTCTCCGACAGTTGCCTGCGCGCGATCTCGACCGACGCCTGTAATTCCGCGTAGCGAGCGGGTCCCAAGCCGGGCTCGGCGCAAAATCGCTGCCGGTCAGAGGCGATCAGCTTGCGCAGGGAATCAAAGCTCTTGAGCACGGCGCGCGCCAGATCGACCGCCGATCTCCCGCGCGTGCCGGTGCGCAGCAGTATCGCCAACAGCTCGGCATCAGACAGCGCGGCGGCACCCTTCTCGAGCAGCTTCTCGCGCGGTCGCTCATCCTGAGGCCAATCCCGAATTGCCATTCGCGCAGCATGAGCAACGTCAGCGAAACTCACTAGCGCCATTTCAATGGCGAGCGCAGAGATTGGCGCCGCAGGGCCTTTGCCGGCGGCCGCCTCAGCTGTGTCCGGAGCTGCCGAACCCGCCCGTGCCCCTTGAGGTGGCCGAGAAGTCTTCGACCACTTCGAACGCGACTTGCACCACGGGGACGATCACCATCTGCGCGATGCGATCGCCGGGATTGACGGTGAAGGGCTGGGTGCCGCGATTCCACACCGACACCATCAACGGTCCCTGGTAATCGGAGTCGATCAAGCCGACGAGATTGCCCAGTACGATGCCGTTTTTATGACCCAGGCCCGATCGCGGCAGCAGCATGGCGGCAAGAGCAGGGTCCGCGATATAAATCGAGACGCCTGTCGGTATCAGTTCCGCGCTGCCGGGGGGCAATGGCAGCGGTGCATCGATGCAAGCGCGTAAATCCATGCCCGCTGAGCCTGAGGTCGCATGCTGCGGCAGCGGAAACTCGCGCCCGATGCGCGGATCCAGGATCCGCAGCTTGACGGTGCGTTGCATCGGTACTCTCCTAGACTCGACGCGGGCGCCGGCCGCGCACGCGATCGCGAGGCAGCGCTGCGGCGGTCCTGCGCTTTCGTGAGCCGCGCCGCGGGCTGCCGTCGGGAGGGGGCAGGCGCTTGGCGATGAGCGCCATGAGCGCGCGCGCCACCTCGATTTTCGGTCCGCGCGGCACTTCTATTTTGCCGCCGGGCCAAATCACGGTGAGCGCATTGTCCTCGCAATCGAATGCGATGCCGTCGCCGACTTCATTGGCGGCGATCATGTCGAGCTTCTTGCGCTTGAGTTTGATGCGCGCATTGTTCTCGACGTCATTGGTTTCGGCCGCGAAGCCGACCACGAAGGGACGCTTCGCCATATCGGCCACCGACTTGATGATGTCGGGTGCCGGCTCGAGTTCCAGCTGGACCGGACCGCCCTGCTTCTTGATCTTTTGTTTGGCCACCGTCACCGGCTGAAAGTCGGCGACCGCCGCGGCCGCGATAAATATGTCGGCATCGCCCACCTGCCGGTGAACCGCGGCGTACATGTCGCGCGCACTTTCCACGTTGATGCGCGTAACGCCCGTCGGCGTCTGCAGCTGCACGGGGCCGGTTACCACCGTGACATGCGCACCCGCCTCGCGGGCGGCTTCCGCCACCGCGAACCCCATTTTCCCCGAGCTGCGGTTGGTGAGATAACGTACCGGATCCAATCGTTCGCGCGTGGGTCCGGCCGTGATCAACACATTCAGTCCCGCCAACAGACCCGCATTGACGGGAGGGGCGAGCAAGCTTTCTGCGAGCTGCGTGGGTTCCCACATGCGGCCGGCGCCGACCTCCCCGCAGGCCTGGTTGCCTGACGCGGGCCCCAAGATGCGAATTCCGCGCGCAATCAGCGTGTCAACATTGGCTTGCGTTGCCTTGTTTGCCCACATGACGCGGTTCATCGCCGGCGCCAACATGATCGGTGCTTCGGTCGCCACGCACAAAGTGCACAAAAGATCGTCGGCGCGGCCGCCCGCCAGGCGCGCCAGGAAGTCGGCGCTGGCCGGCGCAATCAACACGATCTGCGCCCAGCGCGCCAGCTCGATATGGCCCATGGCCGCTTCAGCTGTGCTATCCCACAGATCGCTGCGGGTCGGACGGCCTGATACGGCTTGAAAAGTCATGGGCGAAACGAACCGCTGCGCGGCAGAGGTCATTACGACTTGAACATCGGCGCCGCGTTCCATCAGGCGCCTCACCAGGTCAGGGCTCTTGTACGCGGCAATGCCGCCGGTCACTCCGAGAAGAACTCGCGTCTTTGGGGTCATTGAATGTGCTTCAACTCTTTGAATCGATCGATGTCGCTCTCGAATTGAATGCTCATCGATGATTCCTCGGCGCGCTTCTGTTGCAGATTCTGCTGCTGGGTCCGCATGTCCGTGGTGAGCCGCACCAGATCCTCAGCCATCTGATCCGGCATGGGCGGGGCCTTCGGATCGCTGCTGTACGGCCTGAAGCGCAGAGAATCTGCGCGCATTTTTTTCATGCGGCCGTTGAGCGTGTCGAGAAATTGACTGGTCACTTTGATCTGGTCCGCCACCAGCTGCACGCGCTGGTCGCGCAGGCGTTCGATCTCTTGCACCGACGCGAAGGTACTCAATAGGTTGTGGTCTCGAGTTTGGCTCTGTTGCGCATCAAGCTTCCTGTGCTCCTCGGCCGCCACTTGTTCCGGGGTCTTCTGCGCGTCGAGGCGGTCGATTTCATAACCCCGCGAGTTGAGGACATGCTGCTCTTGGGAGGCGTATTCCGGCGGGACGTGATCGCCGTAGTGCGTCACCCCATTGGCATCCACCCACTTATAGAGGACACGTCCGTTGTTGCCGGGGCTCGAAGCCGGGGGCGCGCCCGGCGCTGCCCTGAAGGCCAGCAGTGCGCATACGCAGAAGATCCAAGCGACATTCTTCAAGAATCTATCCTCAAGATGAAGCGGCCGCCATTGTGAGCGGAGCGGGCGGGGTTTTCTAGGGGCAATTCCTCAGTCTGCGAGCCCATACCGCTCGCGATACAGCCTCATGCTCGAGAGCTCGCCCGTCTGGCCCGAGCGGGAGACATGCTGCATGAGATCGGTCAGATTAACCACGGAAATCACAGGAATCTTGTACTGGCTGCGCACTTCTTGCACCGCCGAAAAATCATTGCCCGAGGCTCGTTCCTGACGATCCAGCGCAAGCAACACCCCGGCCGGCGTTGCCCCTGCCGCCTGAATGATGTCGATGGACTCGCGAATCGCCGTCCCCGCCGTGATCACATCATCGACGATCAAGACGCGGCCCTTTAACGGGGCGCCCACGATCTTGCCGCCCTCACCGTGGTCCTTGGCTTCCTTGCGATTGAACGCAAAGGGCACGTTGCGTGCATGCCGTTCTGCCAGGGCCGCGGCGGTGATGGTGACCAAAGGGATTCCCTTGTAGGCGGGACCGAACAGCATGTCGAAGCCCACCTCGGAGGCGGCGAGCGCGGACGCATAGGCACGCCCCACCGCTGCGATGGCGGCGCCGGTGTTGAACAATCCGGCATTGAAGAAGTAAGGACTTTCGCGGCCGGACTTGAGCGTAAAGCTGCCGAATCGCAGAACGCCGAGCTGCACGCACAAGTCGATGAATTCACTTTGATACGCCAAGGTCATGGGGACTGATATTATCGTGCGCGATGCGCATCGTCACGAATCCTGGCTGCCTTTGACCGAATCGACCAAGCCCACACTCGTCGAGGCACTGGGCGATAAGCGCATCGTCGCGGTGCTGCTGATGAGCTTCGCCTCCGGGCTGCCCTTCAATTTGTCCGGATCCGGATTTGCCTTTCAAGCCTGGCTGGCGTCCGAAGGCGTCAACTTGAAGGCCATCGGCTTCTACTCCCTCGTGGGTTTGCCCTACATCTTCAAATTCTTGTGGGCGCCTTTGCTCGATCGCTACCTGCCGCCCCTTCTCGGCCGGCGTCGCGGTTGGATTGTGGTCTTCCAAGCCTGCTTGGCAGTGGCCATCGGCGTGATGGGTTTCAGTTCGCCGACTGAAGGTCCGTATTTCTTGGCCGCCATTGCGTTGCTCGTGGTGTTCCTCTCCTCCTCGCAGGATATCGTCATCGATGCCTATCGAGTCGACACGATTCCCGCGAGCGAACGCGGCATCGCTGCTGCGGCCACGGCCTTCGGCTACCGCACGGCATCGGTGCTCGCGAGCACCGTGCTCGTGCTCATTGCCGCGCACACCAGTTGGCACCTGGCTTTTCTGGTCATCGCTGTGATCATGGCCGCGACCATGCTGTCCACATTCTGGGCGCCTGAGCCGCTGACGCCGGGCCAGCCCCCGAAAACCTTGGCCGATGCGGTATGGCATCCGCTGCGCAACTTGATCAGTCAGAAGGGCGCATGGGGATTTCTCTTGCTGGTGCTGCTCTATAAAGCGGGCGATGCCTTTGCGTTGAGCCTGTACAGCGCCTTCATGATCAAAGGCGTCGGATTCTCGCTCGACGAACTGAGCATCGCCGGCAAGGCCAACATGACGGTGTCCACCATCATCGGCGTGACCTTGGGCGGCTGGATTTACATGCGCTGGGGGATGTTTCGCTCCTTGCTGGTCTTCGGTATCGGCCAAGCGCTCACGAATTTGCTATACACGGTGCTGGCGTTGTCCGGCAAGAAGCTCTGGCTGATGGCGCTCGCGACCACGCTGGACACCGGCATCGGCGGTATGGGACTGGCCGCCTTCACCGGATTTCTCATGTCCCTGTGCAACTCGAGTTTCAGCGCCACGCAGTACGCGCTGCTCTCCGCCTTAGCGACTCTCCCACGCGTCACCACCGGCGCTATTGCCGGCACCTTGGTCACCGCGATTGGGTGGCCGAAATTTTTTGTCGTGACCTGCCTCACGGCGGCGCCGGGGCTCATCCTGCTGGTGATTTTGCGCCGTCCTTTGCAAGAGCTTGCGGCCCGCGACGTCACCGACGCGAAGCGCTAATTAGCGGCGCAGTGAGCGCTCGTGCGGATTGGACCAGGATGTTCTCGCGTTGTCCTCGAACTCGCGGCCCAAGTCTTCGGCTTCGACGTCGACTGCGCCCGACCAATCTTCGGGCGCATCGGCAACCTCGATGAGATCGTCGCGCAGATGCTCGTTCCAAGAATCGAAATCCATTTCCGCAACGGTGCCGTCAAAATATTGAATTTCGATGGTTTCGTCTTGGTGATCGATTGCAACCACCTCAAAGAGCTCGTTGGTACCGCCCCTGTACCACTCGCCTACGATCGGCCTGATTACGTTCATCGGCGTCTCCGTCTGCTATGCTCGCCTCAATTCAACTCCCAATGAGCCATTCGCGCAATATGTAATTTTTGCGCGCAGCAACATTCCATGGTCGAGCAGCTCATCAAGTTTTTCGTGGTCTTTTTCGTCGTGGTCGAGCCAATCTCACTGATTCCTCTGTTCGCCGGGCTGACCTCGGGCGCCAGCGCCCGCTACAAGAAAAAAATGGCCGGGAAAGCGGCGGCGATCGCGCTCATCATCTGCGTGTTGTTCGCGCTGGTGGGCGCGAAGTTTCTGGACATCATGGGAATCTCATTGAGTTCGTTCCGCATTGCCGGCGGAACCTTGCTGTTCTTGATTGCCCTGGAGATGGTGTTCGCGCGCACCTCCGGGTCGAAGTCGACCACGCCCGAAACAGAAGAGGCCAAGACGCGCGACGACATTTCGGTGTTTCCGCTCGCGTTTCCCTTCATCGCAGGCCCGGGTGCGCTCGCCACCATTTTGCTGACGTCGGGCGAGCTATGGGGGAAACCCCTGCAATTCATCGCCTTCTTGGGGGTGGTGTTCTTCGTGATGCTGGTCTGCTGGGTGCTGATGCTGGCGACGCCACGGCTGATGAAAGTGTTCGGCGTGACCGGCGCCAATGTCATGAGCCGCCTATCGGGCGTGATTCTCGCCGCGCTCGCCGTCCAGTTCATCATCGACGGCATTCGCGGCAGCTTTCTGTCTTCTTGAGTAGGCCAGATCCCACACGCCGTGACCCAAACGCTCGCCGCGCCGTTCGAAACGGGTGGCGGGTCTGAACTCGGGGCGCGCCACGTACGTCAGGTCTTGGCTTATGGAGCGAAGCGAGGGATCCGCATTGCACACCGCCAACATTTGTTCGGCATAGGCCTGCCAGTCGGTTGCAAGGCGCAAAGTCCCTGCGGCGCGCAGCTTGCTCGCCACGAGGGACACGAACTCAGGTTCGATCAAGCGCCGCTTGTGATGGCGTTTCTTGTGCCACGGGTCCGGAAAGAACACGAGCACCTCATCGAATACCTGGTCCGCGATCTGATCGCGCAAAACTTCCACGGCGTCGTGGCAAATGATGCGCAAATTTTTCAAATGGCTTTGATGGGCCTGAAGCAGAAGCCGGCCGACGCCGGCACGGTGCACCTCTATGCCGAGGTAGTCGATATGGGGATTGTTCTCCGCCAAGTGCCCAATCACTTCCCCCGCGCCGAAGCCTATTTCCAGACAGCATGGCGCTGTGCGGCCGAAAGCGGCCGCGAGGTCCAGTGTCGTCGCGCTTGCGTCGATGCCGTAGATAGGCCATAGCTCGCCGAGCGCGCGTTCCTGCGCGGGTGTCGTGCGGCCGGCCCTCAAAACGAAGCTGCGAATACGGCGTGGTGTCTGCATCGGTGCAAAGTGTGCCTGATATCATATCGCGATGCGCAATACCTGCCTGTGGGCCGCCGCCGCGATTCTAGTACTTTCGGGGTGCGCCGGTTTGCCGCGGCATGTCCAGAAAACGCCGTCGGTGGCCTTTCAAAAGCCCGACACCACCACGCTGGGCCGCATCGTCGCGCGCGACGAAGTCGGTAAAAATCTTTCCGGCATCAGGCTGCTGTCCTCGGGCGATGAAGCGTTGGCCAGCCTCATCGCGCTCGCCGATCATGCCGAACGGACGCTCGACATCCAGTACTACATCATTCACGAGGATGAGTCCACGCGGACACTGCTGCATCACGTACGCCTGGCGGCGGACCGCGGGGTGCGGGTGCGCTTGCTGGTCGATGACCTGAATACGGCGGGTGAGGATCGCCGCTTCCTGCACTTGAGCTCCCATGCCAACGTCGAGGTGCGCGTCTTCAATCCCTTTACCGCGGGCAGATTCGCGACGTGGACGCGGTTCCTCGCTTCGGCCACGGATATCCATCGCATCAATCATCGGATGCACAACAAATTATTCGTCGCGGACAACGCGCTCGCCATTACCGGCGGGCGCAATATCGGCGATGCGTACTTCACCCTCGATCCGCGCAGCAATTTTGTTGATCTGGACGTGGTCGCGGCCGGACCCATCGTACCGGAGCTATCAGCGTCCTTCGACGCGTTCTGGAACAGCAAGTACGCCATCCCGATCGGCTCGGTGGCCTCGGCGGTGAATGTCGAAGGCGCGGCGGCGCCGGTCGTGGAGCCCGCCTTTTCCGTCAACGCCAATTGGCTGGAACATGAACTGGATGTTCACAATGTGCAGCTAACCTGGGTGCCGGCGACGGTGCTGGCGGATCAACCGGGCAAGATCGCCAGCGAGAGTTCTCCCGAAGAGGAGGTTACGATCGCCAATGACATTGCGGTGCTGATGCAGGCGGCGAAACAAGAACTCATCATCATGTCGCCGTACTTCGTACCCGGTAAGCCGGGCGTGGCGTTGATCAGCGAACTGGTCGCACGCGGCGTGCGCGTTCGCATCCTGACCAACTCCTTGGCATCGACCGATTCGCCGCTGGTGGATATCGGCTACGGGCGCTACCGGGTCGCGCTGCTCAAGCTCGGGGTCGAACTTCGCGAAATGCGCCCGAAACTGGGGCAAAAACACGCTCGCTTCCATCCCTTCCGCAGCTCCAATGCCAGCCTGCATGCCAAGGCGCTGGTGATCGACCAGAAAATTGTCTTCATCGGCTCCCTGAACATGGACGAGCGCTCGGCCAAAATCAACAGCGAACTGGGCCTGGTGATCCGCAGCACTGAAATTGCCCGACAGGTCACGAGCCTGCTGGATGATCTGAGCACGGACGGCAGCTACAAGCTGCAATTGGATGCCGGCGGTCGGGTCGAATGGGTGGGCGGCGATGCCGGCGCGCAAAAGATCTGGCACACCGAACCGGAAACCAGTCGAACGGAACGATTGTGGTTGAAGCTCATCTCGCCGCTGGCACCCGACGAGCTGCTCTGACGATCCGCTCGCCGGAACTATTCATGAACGATCAGTATTCTCATGCACGAAGGCGGAATTGGGCAGGCATTTTCCGGACCGCCGTGAACCCATCCCTGGGGGCTGCGGGAAAAACATCCTGTTTTTCACGCTCCGGAAAATGCCTGCCCAATCCCGCCTTCTTTCCAGCTTTTCCCTTGTACATGAATAGTTCCGGCTAGGATATCTTCAAGGTGCCCAGATATTCCTTCACCTTGCCACGGAACCCTTCGCTGCTGGTGACGGTCGCGCCCCCGGCCAGAATCAAAATGAAATCGCCCCGCAAGGTGCGATTCACTTCTTTGACATAATTTAGATTGACCAAGCAGGAGCGGCTGATGCGCAGCATGGGCTGCGAGCGCAGCGCCAGTTCCGCCTGCTGCAGCGTGCTGCGCGCGTGGTAGCTGTCTTTGCCGACTCGGATGACGACGTAGTTGCGGTCCGCTTCGATCATTTCCACATGGGTCGCATCCAGCACATGCAAACGGCCGCCGAACTCGGCGAGCAGTCGGGGTTTTTCCTCGCCTTGCGTCCGCGCGCCGCGCTCCAGCTGCGCCAGCAATCCGGCCAGCAAGGTTTGACGTTCCGAGCCGGCGTTCGAATGCCGCGGCCGCACACGCGCCAGGGTCTTGCGAAAGCGTTCCTGGTCGAAGGGCTTGAGCAAATAGTCCACCGCGCACACCTCGAAGGCCTCGAGCGCGTAGGTATCGTAGGCGGTGACGAACACCAGCGAAGGCAACTGCGTCGGGTCCAGAGCCCGCGCCAGGTCGATGCCGTTCAATGGATCCATATGGATATCCAGGAACAAGAGCTGCGGCTGCGCCATGCGAATGGCGGCCAGCGCGGTTGCGCCGTCGGCGAATTCGCCGACCACGTTCAAATCGTCTTCTGCGTCGCAATACTCGTGCAGCGTACGGCGGCTGGCGGCCTCGTCGTCCACGATGATGACGTCCATCATGTGCCGACCAGCGTCGTGTCTGATAATTTCTCGCCGACCGGCACCTCCCGCATGATCGGGGGCGACTCGCGTATGGCGGGCATGCTGATTTCGCTGATCCATTCGCTGCCATGAGCGCCGGCAATCAGGCCGGCGTGGCCTTCGAATTGGACGGCCATGCGCTCGCGCACATTCTTGAGACCGATGCCGTGCGCGCCCGCGACTCCGTCCGAGGACATCGAGTTGGTGACGCGAAGCAACAGGGTTTCGTTGACCAGCTTCACCGTGACACTCACGGTCACGATGCCTTGATGACCCGCCATGCCATGAACAACGGCATTCTCGATCAGCGGCTGCAGGATCAAGCTCGGCACCCAGACTGCGGGGATTTCAAACGGGTTCGGCAATTCGACGATGAGTCGATCCGTGAAGCGCCGCTGCTGAAGCTCCAAGTAGAGTTTCGCAAAGTGCAGCTCATCGGCCAGCCGTGAAAAATCGCGCTCGCCGGCATTGAGCAAACGGCGCAACAGATCGGCGAGCTGTACCACCATCGACTGGGCCGCTTTCGGATCCCATTCGATGTGTCCGCGAATGGTGTGCAACAAGTTGAACAAAGTGTGCGGCGATAGTTGCATGCGCAGCGCCGCCAGGCGCGCGGCGCTCCACTCGCGCTCCAGCGCGCCGAGCCGCACTTCGGAATCACGAAAGCGGGTGTACAACGCCAGCCCGGTGACGAGGGCCAGCCCAAATCCATACGATGGCAAGAAACTCACGAAGCTGGCGAGCCACAGCGAGACCGACAAGTGCTCGCCCCCTGCGTGGACGATGGGCTCAGACCCGTGCGGCTCTGCATCCATGATGAGATGGGAAAGAATCATCACCGGATACGCCATGGCGGAAAATACCGCGCCGAGTATCAACTGCAACGGCAATGCGACCAGGATTGGGCGCCATTGCACTTTGAGCGAAGCCCATAGCGACACCAGCAGCATCGGCAGCAACAGGATGTGCTGCAAGAGCCGCGTGTCCCAGGTGGCAAACACCATTACGCTGGTCATGCGAGCGAGTTCGGCACCCATGCCGTAGCTATACAAGAGATTCGATATGGTCACGTACACCCAGAACAGGCACACGATCCCTAAGAACTGCATCTGGGTCAGTCCTCCGGCGAAGCGCTGCGACGATTGAGCCGAACCGATTCCGATCATGGTTCCAAGCCTACCGCAAGTCGTCCCAATTTGCGGTGCCTGCATACGCCTACGGGACGAAACCGTCCCAATCCGGGACGAACTCGACATCCAGCCAGATACTTAAATGCGTCTCGGGGCGTCTTATGGAGGTGTCGAATTTACTCACCCGAAGGAGAGATGTCATGACCCGATTAGCTACCAAGATTCTGCTGCTGGGCGGTTTCGCCGGCTTAGGCGTAGCCGGAGTTGCCGCAGCTTCTCCGGCCGATAGCCATGTACCTGCGCTCGGGGTGCGCTACAACGCCGACATGCTGGCCACCGACAGCGGCGCACGCGAGGTGTATCACCGAATCACCAAGGCGGCCGCACAGGTCTGTCCGAATGACTATTCGATGTTGGTGAACAAGAGGATCGTGGAGTGCCGCCGGCACGCGATTGCCGATGCTGTCGGCAAAATCCACAATCAGCGGCTGGCTGCCGTGTACGCGGCTGCCACCCCGAAATCCGGTTAAGGGCCATGAGGCTTCAGCGGCCAGCCGCAGGATCCAGCCGTACGGTGCGCTGCACCACGGTCACGTCGCCATCCTGCGAGCTGGTCGCGTTCTGCGGCCGAGCCCGTTGCAGGGCTTTCCCTTCCGGTAGCGCCTCGGGGAGCCCGTAGCTCTCATCGAAGACCCTCACAGGGATCGGAGTCGCGGCAGCATCGATCCCAAAACGCATCCCCTCACTCGGCATGCCGGCAATCACCAAGACGGTGTCACCGTTGCGAAATTTGTGCAGCTTGGCGCGCAGCGGACCTGAGTTCGTGGCGACAAAGACATTCTGAACGTCAGCGCCGGCCGGAAAGACCACGAAGCCGGTCGGCGCACCTCGAGCCGACCTCACCAACAATTCGAAATGCGCACCGGCGGGCGAAGTACCCGGCGTGGCCGAAATTTGCGTGAGCTCCGGCGCCGCCAATTTCAAGGCGGGCGCGTCGGCAAAGAATCCTTTCACGGGGTATCCGGCGAAGCGTGCGCGGGGAACCCGATCGAATTGTGCGGCGTCGGCCATCGCGTGAGGCAAGTGCTGGGAGGCAGCCTGCAGCCACCAATGCCCCATGCCGCGATCGGCATCGACCCAGTATTCGACGTTCATGCGCTGCGGCCAGGCGGGCGAGTACATCGGCAGCAGCAACGTGATGGAAATAACGACCAAAGTCACTGCCGCGCCGAAGTACATGATGAACTGTCGTGCTTCATGAGTCGCGTTGGCCAACAGCGGCAGCAGGAAGCAACCCGTCAGACACAGCGCCATGGTGGATATGGGCCATGCCAGTGCGCCGAGCGCCGAGTACATCAGCAGCAACAGCGGCAGAAGGACGGCAAGCGTGAGGAGGCCGGGAGCCAGAGCGGCAAACTCGAGCGCTCCTTGAGAAGGTGTGCGGCCTCGAGCCAAGAGCCGCATACAGGGCAGAGGCGCGAGCGCTGCGGCAAACGCGGCCAGCAACAACACGTAACTGGCTCCCGGGACTGCTACGGCGCTGGCAATCGACAGCAGCGCGATGCTGACGCTCCCGCCAAACCAAAAACCCCAGAAGCCCGCGCGGCGCGCGAGCCACGCCGCGACTGCTCCGCTGCTCAAGAGCGCGAGCGCTGCGCAGCCGATATGCATCGGCTGCGGATAGGCTATCCAGGAAGCCGCAACCATCGGCGGCACGCTGCCCAAAACCTGCAGCAGTGCGAGCACGCCCAAGCTGAGCACGCCGCCCACCACAACATTGGCCAGCGCGCCGATGGCACCGTACGCAGCCTGGCGCGGATACAGTTGACCGCGCCGAAACAACATGACCGCCTGGGCCATCAAAAGCATCCATGCCACCAGTGACGCCGGCAATATCAAGGCGGTCGGCCATACAATGACCCCGCGCGCGAGCACATCGAAGAAAACGGAATCTTGTGCGGGCGGATGCAGGTCCGCCGAGTCGGTCAGCGTCAGCACCGCGCTCAAGGCATTGTCGCCCTGGTGCTGAAGGGTGCTTGCCGATGTGTTGCCGTAGCTATCGAGCGGCGTGTGGTAGTGGGCGACGTCGCCGATGAACGCGAAGTTAAATCCTTGATACGAGGCCGCCTTGAAGACCGTGAAATCCGTGTTGTTCGGCAGCGTTTTGTAAACGACGTAGAAAAGTGAGTTGGTGATGGGCGTCGGCGTTGCCGCCGCGTACCGATGCATGAGCCACGCATTGGCCGTCCCGGTTTCAAACATGAGGCTGGGACCGGACACGCCGCGCGCTTCCATATTGACCGCGGCCCAGACTTGGGCCGCGAGCCGATGCTCGCGGGTGAAGAGCAGCGCGCCCAGCAATCCTGCCTCCTCGCCGTCGGTGACGAGCAGCACGATCGGATGCCGGCGCACAGGCATCACCGTCAGAATGCGTGCGATCTCGAGCAGGCTGGCAACGCCGGCGCCGTCGTCGGAAGCACCGGGCCCAGCGCCCACCGAATCATAGTGCGCGGCGAGCAGTACGGCATGCCTGACCGCATCGCCGCCATACGTCGCGACGATGTTCGTGGGTGTACCGCATTCGCCGAAATCGTTGCACACCAGTCCGGTCTGTAGTTCGGTGGTGAATCCCAGCGCGGTCAGCCGCTTCACGATGCGCTCGCGCACCTTTGCATTCGCCGCGCTGCCAATCGGATGCGGCGCATCATCGCCCACCAGATCCTCGAGAATGGCTTGGGCTCTGGAGGCTGAGAAAACCGCCGGTGAAACTGTGGGGCCCAACGCCGCCGGCGTGCGGTATGCGAGCAGCGTCGCCGCGAGCAGCACGGCGATGCCGGCGCCCGCGAGAATCAGTCCACGATTGCTTTCAATCGCCATTTAATTGTGCGGCTGTCGTTCTGCCTCGTGACGCTTGATGCCCTCGAGAATTTCCGCATGGGCGAGTTCAACGCCCGACCAGCCCAAAACTTTCACCCACTTGCCGGCTTCGAGATCCTTGTAGTGCTCGAAGAAATGCTGGATTTGTTTGAGACGGATTTCCGGCACATCGTCGATGGTTTTCCAATGCGTGAACAGCGGACAGATATCATCGGTCGGTACGGCCAGCAGCTTGGCGTCGCCGCCGGCTTCATCATCCATGCGCAGCACGCCCAGCGCTCGACAGCGCACGACCACGCCCGGCAGCAGCGGATACGGCGTATGCACCAACACGTCCACCGGATCGTCATCGTCGGCAATTGTCCGGGGCACGTAGCCATAGTTGGCCGGGTAGTGCATCGCGGTCATCATGAAACGGTCGACGAACAGGGCGCCGGATTGTTTGTCGACTTCGTACTTGATGGGATCGGCATTCATCGGAATTTCAATGATGACATTGAATTCCTGCGGAACGTGCTTGCCGGCCGTTACATCATGAATGCTCATCTCTCGATCCTTGCGCTGCGATGAATCGGCGCAACATACGCGCAACGCCGCGTCCGCACTAGTGGATCGCGACCGCATGCGGCTGGCCGCCCGCGGCGAAGGGCGAGCCGGCAACGGGGGTGAGCGCGCCCGAAGGCATGACGGCGTAAGCGGAAACGTCGTTGGAGTTAAAATTCGCCGCGTACAGGAATTGGCCGTTCGGATCGACGGTGAGCGCCGTCGGCGCCGTGCCGTTGACCGCGAACGGCGAACCGTTGATGGGTACCAGCGCGCCGCTGCCGGCATCGATGGCATAGGCCGACACCGTATTCGACTGCCGATTCGCGACATAGGCAAAGCGTCCGGTCTGCGTGCAGGAGACGATGACATTGGTAATGCTCGCCTTGTTGATGGTCCCAGAACCGTTGCGGACCGTACAGGCTTGCGACGGATTGGAGGGCTGTGTCTTGATGGTAACCGCGTAGGCGGCGTTGTTCGCGAGCCGATTGCCGAAGACGAAAACGCCATTGGCGCTGAAGCTCAAGTCGTCGCCCCCGTTGATTTGGAGCACGAGCCCGGTTTCCTGCACTCCGGTCACGGTGCCGCCGACGGTGAACCTCGTTCCACCGGCAATGGGACATCCGCACAGAGCGAATGCCAGCGCACTCACCATTACGACGGCCCGTATCTTCATGAACGCGTTTCCCGCCCCGTAAAGAGTTTCATTGTAAGCTGCGCGCTCGCTTTTATAGCCGCTTTTTTGAATCCGCATTTTCATGACCTGAGGAGTGGTAATTTGCAGCAAGACGCTGTCAACCAACAGGTGAAGTACGCCGTTGATGCTTGTAGGGCATGGCTCCTGGCCAAGCCATTCGTCACAACTGTGATCATCGGCGCAAAATCGATGGATCAATTGCGGGACAATATGCTCGCGCCGGGGCGCCTTAAGGAGTGATGTCGCCGAAGTCCGACAAGTTGCCGGCCGCGGTGAACCAAATGACGCCGCGCTACTCCAAAGAAGTGCAAAGGATAACCATGCCAATATTTCGATCGGGTGAATTGAAGATCGCCACGCTATCAAGCGCGCTGCTCATTGCCGCGCTGGGGCCGCGCATCGCCTGCGCGACCTTGGGTGAACCGGAGATCACGGTGCATACCGATGTCGCACAACTTCGCGCATCGATCAAATCCTCGGAGGATCGTGCGGGCTATCGCATTCATGAAATTCAAGTGCCCGGCGGTACCTTGCTGCGCGAGTTTGTCGCACCGAACGGCAATGTGTTTGCCGTCGCCTGGAACGGGCCCACCAAGCCCGATCTGCGGCAGGCATTGGGCAAGCATTTCGATACCTATGTATCCGCGCCCAGATCTAAGTTCGCGGATCGCCGCCACGTGAACATTCAACAAGGCGATCTCGTCGTGCAGGGCAGCGGTCACATGCGCGCCTTGTCCGGCCGAGCCTACTTGGCCAGCGCAATCCCCGCCGGCGTCAATCTCGGAGATTTGCACTGATGGCGCTGTTGCGTGCTATGCGGATGAGCCTTAGCGTCGTCCTATGCCTGTCGGCGATATCCTGTGGTGGCGGTGGCGGTGGCGGCACAACGACAACACCGCCTCCACCTCCGCCCACTGCCAACACGGCCAGCGTGATCGTCGATCAGGGGCCCTCGAGCAGCAGCGTCAATACTTTATTCACCTCGATCACGGTATGCGTGCCTGGCAGCACGACCAGTTGCCAAACGATCGATCACATTCAAGTGGACACGGGATCGTATGGACTGCGCCTTTTGGCGCCGGTGCTGACGCTTACGCTGCCGGTGGAGACTCTGTCGAACGGCAACTCTCTGCTCGAGTGCACGCATTTCGTCGATGGCTACAGCTGGGGACCCGCCGCCTCGGCGGATTTGACCATCGCCGGCGAGACCGCGAAGTCGCTGCCGGTTCAGGTGATCGGGGATTCCCGATTCACTACCGTTCCGTCCACCTGTTCAGGCACCGGCACCCAAGAAGATACGGTCGCAAGCTTCGGCGCCAACGGCATTCTGGGGATAGGTCCTTTCGAATTGGATTGCGGCGATTGCGACACGGTCGTTCACAACCAGTACTACGCTTGCGCCACTGCCACCAACTGCGTGGAGAGCCTGGTACCGACCGCCATGCAGGTACCGAACCCCGTGACGCGCTTCGCCGCGGATAACAATGGCATCATCATCGATTTGCCAACAGTTGCAGCCACAGGTGCGGTGACGGTCAGCGGCTCGCTCATCTTCGGCATCGACACGCAGTCCGACAATCAATCCGGGACCCAGACCGTCTTGACCCTCGACGGCATGGCGGAATTGGCCATGACATTCAACGGTGCGACCCTGGCTAATAGTTTTATCGATAGCGGTTCGAACGGCATTTTCTTTGCCGACAGCAGCATCGTAACCTGCACCAATCCGCAAATTAGTACCTTCTACTGTCCCGCGAATACCCTGACTTTGGGGCTCAGTATCCAAGGCGCTAACGGGGTCATGGTGAATAACCTGACCTTCAATGTGGGCGATACTCAGACGATATTGTCGACGGCGCCTACAGACACGTACAACGTCCTTCCGCAGCTTGCCGGTACGCTTCCGGCCGGGAACGCGGGCAGCTTTGATTATGGCTTGGCATTTTTCTACGGCAAGCGCGTCGCGGTCGCCGTGGACGGCAACAAGACATCGGTCGGAACGGGCCCTTACATCGCCTTCTAGGCCAAGGGCGCGGCAGCTACCCTTCATCTGGCGAGGCGGATAGACTGCCTCCATGAACACCACGGCGTCTTCCGCGGCGTCTTCGACGGCGACGGGCACGGGAACTCTCCAGCTCGAGGTATTGCCCCACCATAGCCTCGCTTCGCAGTCCGCGTCATGGTGGCAGAGTGTGCTCGGTATCGTGGGGTTCGAGAAGCCGCCCACCCTCGATCGAACTCGCATCCCCGTGACCGCGAGCATGACTCCCTCATTGAGCGCACGCGATCTGTGCGAAGTGTGGCGAGTCACAGGACCCGAAGTTCACTTGTCCAGCGGCGAATCTACGCGGACCCGCGTGCGATATCGCTGTTCAGAAGATCTTTTATTTGGCGCTCTCACCATCACGGAGCGGGCCATCGAGGCGCGCAGCGAAGCGGAAGCGTTGGTGCGCGCCACTGAAGTCGCCTATCAAGAAATTTTCGATGTCCTCAGCGAAACCGATCATCGGCACTTGATTCGCATTTGGAATTATCTGCCGGAAATCAACCGGAAATCCGGCGGCGATGAGCGCTATCGGCATTTCAACTCGGCGCGCCAGATGGCGTTCCGCAATTCGGGGCGTGCGACCATGGGGACGGTGCCAGCCGCCAGCGCGTTGGGGTCGCCTGCCGGCAGCCCGATATCCATTTATTTTCTGGCGGCACGCGGGACCCCGAGAATGATCGAAAATCCGCGCCAAACCAGCGCCTATCACTACCCTCCAAAATTCGGCAGGCACAGTCCGATTTTTTCGCGCGCCTGCGTATGGGGCGAGCCCGCCGGCGGCACATTATTCGTCTCCGGTACCGCCAGTATCGTCGGCCACGACACCATTCATCCGGGCGATGTCGTCGCGCAGACGCGCGAAACCATGGTCAACATCAGCGCCCTGTTGGAGGAGGCAAATCGCACCGTCGGTGCGGACCGCTATTCTCTCGAGGGCCTGAAGCTCAAGGTGTACGTGCGCAAACCGTCGGATCTGGCGGCCATCCAGGCCACATTGTCGCAGCTGCTGCGCCCCGCGGCGGGCATCGTGTATCTGCAAGCGGACGTCTGCCGCGAGGATTTGCTCGTGGAAATCGAAGCAGTCGGCTAGGAGCCTGTCTAAGTATTCCGCGTGAGCCTAGGCTGCCAGCGCGGCTCATGGCTTGTACGGAAACGCCTTGTTCGGGTATGGGGGTGGCACGGGAATGGGGCGCGGATCGCTGCGAATCTGCTCTTTCAGCAGGTCGAGTGCGGCTTTGAGCTGCGCATCGGATCCTGCGAAGGTGGCATGGGGAAGATTGTCGATGACGATGTCCGGGTCGACGCCATGTCCCTCGATCAGCCACTTGCCTTCGGGTCCGTAAACGCCGAGTTCCGCCGCCGTGGCGATTCCGCCGTCGGCTTCGAAGTTGCTGCCGTTCAGCCAGATCTCGCCTCCCCATGTGCGCACGCCGATCGTCTTGCCCAACTTGAAGCGGTGAAAACCTTCGGCGAACGCCTCGCCATCGGATGCGGTTTCCTGATCGCACAAAACGACCATGTGACCGCGAAAAGCGTACTGCATGTTCCACTCAGCATCACCCACCCGCGGCTGCCAGTAGAACCAGGCTTGCCGCAAGAGCTTTTCCAGCAGCCACGAGTCAATGTTTCCACCGTGGTTGTGGCGAATGTCGATGATCAGGCCCTGGCGTTTGTAGATGGGATAATAGTCGCGCGCCCACTGATCGATGTCATCGGGACCCATGGCCCTCAAATGAACGTAGCCGATCTGCCCGCCGGACTCCGAATCCACTTTCAGGCGCCGCGTGTATTCCCATTCCGCGTAACGTAGATTCGCCTCATCCGCGGCTTTGATGGGCGTGACCAGCACGTCGCGGGTCTCGCCCGCGGAGGATCTGACACGCAGCAGGACTTGGGCGCCCGCCCGGCCTCGCAGCAGCGCGCGCTCATCGGATACGCCAAGGGCGCTTTCTCCATTGATGCTGACGATGACTTCGCCGTCCTTGACGCGTGATTCGGGGCGATCCAACGGGGGTGCATTGTTGGGCAGATCCGGATCGTGCAAGAACACGTGCTCCACCACGAAGCCGCCCGCCCTCTCATCGCGCTTGAGCTCTGCACCCAAGGCCGCCAGATCGACTTGATCGGAGGGCTTCCGAGCATCGCCGCCGCGCACGAAAATGTGCAGCGCGGACAACTCGCTGACCATTTGCGCGATCACATCATTCAACTCTTCGCGGTCGGACACCCGATCCACCAGCGGCAGATACCGGGCGCGCATGGCATTCCAGTCGATGCCCTGCATGTTACGGTCGTAGAAATAATCTCTTTCCAGCCGCCACGCATCGGCGAAAATGCCGCGAAATTCCGCGCGCGGATGCGTGAAGAAAGTCCAACCCGACAAGTTGATGGTCGATTTCGCCAGCACTTTTGGATCCGCGAATGCCGCCGCCTTCACATCGGAGTCGACGATGTAGAAGTTGCGATCCTTCGATACCAGCAGTTTCTTCCGATCGAGCGAAATTTCATAATTCTTGATGTCGCCGGCGATCGTTTCCAGTTCATCGCCTTTGTTGGCAATATCCGCACATTTCAACGCCAGCTTGCGAGGCGCTTCGTCGGAACCGTCAATCCAGCACAGACGCTTGTCGGTGATTTGCAGATTGTCGTAGTTGCCCGGCGGCACCGGAACTTCGCTCAATCGCTGCGGCAGATCGCTGAAGTCGATTTTCACGTCTTTCGGCAGTCTCGTGCCGGAGACGACTGTGGGCACATTTTTCCCCGCCGGTGCTTTTGAATCGGCAGCCTTTGACTCCGCAGACTTGTCATCTTCCTTGGCGGGTGCATCCGGATGCAGCTCGTCGGGAGGCAGAAAAGGCGAACGCAGACCCTGGGTCAAGGCAAGTTCATAGATTTTCACCGGGCGATCAAAATGCGGTTCGGGCTGGCGCGCCCCCCACGGAGATTCAACCGTGGTCTTGAGCGATCGATCGGACAGAAAATACAGCCATTTTCCGTCGGTGCTCCACGCGGGACTCACGCTGTTGTAACGATCGGAGGTGAGGGGTTGAATGGCGCCGGAATCCACGTTGAAAACGTTGATCTGAAGGAATTGGTTTGCCGCGGGTTGAACGAAGCTCAGCCAGCGGCTGTCGGGGGACCACGTCAGGTTGTCGAAGTCGCCGTATTTGGATTGAGCAATTCTCCTATCTTGTTTGGTGGCAATGTCATAAATCCACAATTGCTGATCCTTGTCCCGATGCGCCAGCCATCGGCCGTCGGGCGAGGGAACGCCGTCCCAGCGCAGCACCTTGGAGTTGCGCGTCCATTGCTGCGCGGTGCCTGCGCCGTTTGCCGGGTACTTCCAGAATTCGGTTTCGCCGCTCTCGGTTGAAACCGCGATGACATTTTTGCCGTCCGGCAAAAATCGCGCTTCGCGATAGCGAACGCCCGGATTGCCGGCGACCTTGATGATGCGTCCGTTTTTCGCGGGCAACGTAAAGACCTCACCGCGCGCGGTGAATACGGCGCGGGAGCCATCCGGAGAAATATGCACGCTGGTCAAGTAATTGAGCGGCGTCTTTACCCAGTGCTCGCGCAGCTGATCGAAATCCGACACCGTGGAAATGGGGATCATTTCCTCGCGACCGGTTTTCAGATCGAGAGACCAGAGGTCGGCGCCGCAGGCGTACACCACGCGACCCTCGGACAGCGACGCGCCGGCAATATCAAAACCATGCTGATGGCTCTCCTGCTTGAGGTCGCGGCCTTGAGCATCCATCGAGTAGACATTCATGACGCCGTCGCGGTCCGACAGAAAATAAATACGTCCGTTCCAATACATCGGATTGCGGGAGGTGCCGGCCCAATCGGCCGTCAACGGCACCGCCTCGCCCGCGCCGTCGAAGCGCCAGATGGTTTCGTTGTATCCGCCTTGATAGCGCTTGGTGAAGCTTGGCTGCTTTCTCCAGCGGGTAAAGAAAAGCGTGCGGCCGTCGGAGGAATAGGCGGCTTGCGAACCTTCCGCCAAGGGGACGATTTCGTGGCCGCCATGGGCGTCGAGCAGCACCAGTTTCGGGTCCGGCAGCGTCGAGTAGCGGTTGGTACTCACCAGCAGCCGGCCGTCCGGTGCCCAGTCGGCAGGAATCGAGTCGCCGTTCCAAGTGCGTCTTTCAGGAATCCCGCCGGCGAGCGGCACCGTATATACGTCACTCGGCCCTTCGTACTGTCCGACGAACGCGATCGTCTGCCCATCTGGCGAGATGCGCGCCATGGATTCCACACCGGAGTTGGAGGTCAGACGCCGCGCGATACCGCCGCGAATGCCGACGGACCAAAGATCCCCTTCCGACGTGAACACCACGGTGTCGCCGTGCACCGATGGATAGCGGTAATATCCGCTGCGCTGAACGGATGAATCGCTTGCAGACCATGCGGCGCAGGCAATGCAGGCAGCGATGAGAGCGGAGGCCCCCGGCAAAACGTGTTTGAGCGGCATGTCTTTTTCGATCTCCAACGATTCCTGGTAATAATTGCACAGTGCTCTGCGGTGCGATAGTTTGGGGCGAGGCGGCGATGGAGCGGGTCAAGGTCGCGCTGTTTTTTAAGGTTCGAACTGGGAAATTGAAGAATGAAAGACACGCAAACGAGTGCCAAGCACTATCGATGGGCAGATCTGCCGGCCGAGCCGATGAAGGGCGGCATCACGCGCGCGCTCATTACCGGTGATCGCATGATGATTGCTCATGTGCGCCTGAAAAAAGGCGATGAGGTGCCGCAGCACTCGCATGAGAACGAACAGATCACTTATATCCTCGAGGGGGCGCTGCACTTCTGGCTGGGCCCCAAAGGCGACCGCGAACAGACCGTGCGCGCCGGAGAGGTGCTGGTCATCCCTTCGAATCTCGAGCATCGCGCGGTGGCGCTCGAAGATACGCTCGATGTCGACGTGTTCAATCCGCCGCGGCAGGACTGGCTGGACGGCACCGACGCTTACTTACGCCGCTGAAGTCCCGGTGCGCGGGCACTCGGGACGCCACTGTCGGGGTTAACTCAGGAAATGCGGCGGTACGCGGGCATTGGCCGCGCGTTCGTAAGCTCTCGCGACTTGCAGCAGCAACCCGTCCTGGTTGCGGCCCGTGACCAGGGTAATGCCCACCGGCAGCCCGTTGATGAGTCCTGCGGGCACCGTGAGGCTGGGATAGCCGGCAATCGCCGCCGCACTGGCGATTTGCGAGGATCCACCGCCGCGCCGATCACCCCAGACAGGGTCGATCAGATCCGCCGGTCCGTTGCTCGGGCCCATTAATAGTTCCACGCCTTGCTGACCGAGCAGCGCCGCGAGACCCTCGACATCCGCGGTGCGCTTCAAGCCGGCGAGCGCTGTTTGATAGGCGGCATCGCTCAAGGGTCCTTTTGCATCGGCCATTTCAAAGATCTCCTGGCCGAAAACGATCAGTTCTTGATCCGCATGCGCCCGATTGAAGGCGATCAAGTCGGTGAGGGTCTTGCAATCGACCTGAGAGGGGTCGAGAGTCGCAAGATAGGCGTTGATGGCATCCTTGAACTCATAGAGCAACCCGTCGAGTTGAAATTCACCGCTCTCTTCAAGCGCCTTCGGGGGCTTAAGATCCACGGTCACTGCGCCTTCGTGCTCGAGCACCGCGCGCGCATTGGCGAACAGCGCAGTTGTCTCAGGATGTGCCCCCTGCGGGACGGGCATGACGCCGATGCGCACGCCACGCAAGCGGAACGCTTCAATGTCGGTGCCATGTGCGCCGAATCCCAGCGGCCGCTCGGCGATTACCGAGGCGAGAATGGCGGCATCCCCCACCGTGCGGCACATCGGGCCGGCCGTGTCTTGCCGCGGGGAGATAGGAACCACGCCCTTGCCGCTGACGACGCCAATCGTGGGCTTGAGGCCCACCAGTCCATTGATCGAGGCGGGCGAGAGGATGGAGCCATTGGTCTCCGTGCCGATGGCCGCGGCGCAGAAACTGGCCGCAGCCGCAACGCCGGACCCGGCGCTCGAGCCGGAGGGGTTGCGGGCGCGGTCGTAGGCATTGCGAACCTGGCCACCGACACCGCTCCAACCACTGCATGAACGCGTAGAGCGAAAATTCGCCCACTCGCTCAAGTTCGCCTTGCCCAAGAAGATTGCACCGGCAGCGCGCAGCCGGGCAGCCAGCGGCGCATCGGCGGGGCGCAAGGACCGGGCAAGCGCATACGATCCGGCGGTGGTGGCAACCGGATCGCGGGTTTCAATGTTGTCTTTGAGGAGGATCGGAATGCCGTGCAGAGGGCCTCGCAACTTTCCTGATTTCCTTTCCGAATCAAGGGCCCGCGCGGCACTGAGCGCATTCGGATTAAGGGCCAAGACCGAGCGATATTCCTGGCCGTGCTGATCGAAACGAGCGATGCGGTGCAGGTACGCCGCCGTCAGTGCTTCCGAGGTCACCGTCCCGGCGGCCAGCGCGCGCTGCAAGGACCCGATGGCCTGCTCCGTAGGGTCAAAATCACGATCGGCGGCCTTCAGGTCTCCCACGGCGGCGGCGAGCGACAGGGCACCTGCTGTTGTAATAAAGCCTCTACGATCCATGAATTCTTCCTTCTGTGTCACTAATGGGGTTTTGCTGCGAAGCCGCGCCGTTCTAGGCGTGGACAACGATGTTAATTATTTTCTTGGGAATTCTTTACAGGGCTTGATGGATTTGTTACTTATCCGCACCACCCTAAAGATATATCTTTTAGGGCGCGATATTTGCCAAATATAACGTTGCAAGGGATCAAAACCAATGATGACTACACGATCACGTGGATACCGTGCGTGGCGCCGAGGGATCGCGCTGCCCTGTCTAGTAGCTCTGGGAATGAGCGCGCACGCCCAGGTGACCCCGAAAGCGGCCGCCGCGGAAGACACCTCCCTCCAAGAAGTGGTGGTGACCGGATCGCGCATTGCCCGTCCGGAATTTGACAATCTCGAGCCGACGACGACCGTCGATTCGAAGGCCTTCGATCAACGCGGTTATCTCGATGTCGGCCAGGCGCTCAGCGAGCTGCCGGCCTTCGGTGTGGCGCCTTCCAGCGCCGCGAATACACAGTCCGGCTTCGGTGTCGCTCAAAGCTTCGTCGACCTGTACGGCTTGGGCTCGCAGCGCACCCTGACCCTGGTCAACGGCCGGCGCTTCGTTTCAGAGAGCTCGGCAACCTTGAACAACTCCAATGCCAACACCGCCAACGGTGGTAACGGCACTCAGGTGGACCTCAACGTCATACCGACCAAGTTGATCGATCACGTCGAAGTGGTCTCGGTGGGTGGCGCTCCGATTTACGGCGCCGATGCGATCGCCGGCGTGGTCAACATCATCCTCAAGAAGGACTACCAGGGACTGGATGTCGATGCTCAGGTCGGTGCGTCCGGCCAGGGAGATGCCTGGAACTATCGAACGCGCGTCTTGGGCGGCCAAAACCTGTTTGACGGCAAGGCCAATATCACCGCGGTGGCGGAGTTCACGAAGACCGACGGACTGGTGGGTACCTCTCGGCCGGTCTATTCGTCGGACTTAGGCTTCCTGGCGCCGGTGAACCATCCCCCGAAGGGCACCTGCTGTACGAGTGTGCTGACGCCCGCCAACTCAGTCCCGGCGGTAAGTTTTGGCGGCGTTCCGTTGGTGGACGACGCGTTCTTTTCGCCGCCGATTTTCGGCGTTCCTAATTCGGCCATCGGCATCACGAATGGCACTCAGGTGCAGGCGTTCGGACCCGGCGGCACACTCGTTCCCTACAATGTGGGCACCCCCACCGGCAATCCCATATTCAATAGCGGCGGCGATGGTGAACGGCTCTCGCAGGTCAGCAACCTGTTGTCACCGACCGAGCGCGTCAATATCGATACGCTGATGCACTACCAACTCAATGACCGCATCAACTTCTTCGGCGAAGGTTACTTCTCTGAATCGCATGCGACGAATTTGATCTCCCAGCCGGCCTACAACACGGGTCTCTTCGGCACAGCCGGTACGCCCAACGGCAACTTCGTCGTCAGCGTCAATAACCCGTTCTTAAGTCCGGGCGATCGCACGGCGATTCAGACGGCGCTGAACAATTACGCGGCGTCATTGCCGTTCGGGGCCCCCCTGTACGGCGGCGTCAAGGTCGGACCGGGACAACCGGTTGCCTACCCCGCGTGGAATACCAGTCAGTTCTATATTTCGCGCGCCAGCACCGATCTGGAGAGCGGCCGGGCGACGGACACCCAAATAGTGACTCGCGGTGTGGTGGGCGCCAATGGCGACTTCTCGTTGGGGGATAGAAACTTCAATTGGGAAGTGTCCACGAGCTATGGCGCAGCGGACAACACGCAAGTAACGCCCTCCTATGTGTTCCAGAACCTGGCCAATGCGCTCAATGCCACGAAGAACGCGGCAGGCCAGATCGTCTGCGCGGGCACGCCGGTGAACGGCCCGACA
Source organism: Pseudomonadota bacterium (assembly GCA_030775865.1). Classification (GTDB taxonomy): domain Bacteria; phylum Pseudomonadota; class Gammaproteobacteria; order Steroidobacterales; family Steroidobacteraceae; genus Bog-1198. The sequence goes on from JALYIH010000090.1 coordinate 46,769, forward strand.
ACGACGGTATCGAGCACGTGCGCACCGCTGAATATCTTCGGCAGTGGCTCGCCGAGCATAGCCTCGCTGCAGTACATCACGCACTTGGCCACGGTCGATTCGTTCAATACCCAGCGAGACACCAATGCCTTCATCGGCGGCGACATCATGAAGGTGCCCGCCGGTGAGTGGAAATTTTCGTCAGGATTTGAAAATCGGCGCGAGGCAGCGTCGTTCAACCCGGACAACTTCTATACGCAAGGTCTGGGTCAGGCAACGATCACGCCCGTCGCGGGTTCGTACATCACCAATGAGGCATATTTCGAGACCTTGCTGCCGATCTTCTCCCCGGCGCAGGACATCCCCGGATTGCATCGTCTCGAGGTGGAAGGGGCGGCGCGGCGTGTCAATAACTCCATTGCCGGCAATGCCACCACGTACACCTACGCCGTGCGCTGGTCGCCGGTTGAGGATGTGGGGTTCCGCGCCAACAAGACCAAGTCCATTCGCGCGCCGTCAATCACGGAGCTGTTCCTGCCGTCGGCGTCGGTCTTTTCGTTCGCCAACGATCCCTGCGACAAGAACTACGTGGATCAGGGGCCGGTCCCCGCGACACGCGCAAAGAACTGCGCTGCAGCGATCGCTGCTTACGACCCCAAGGCCTTTCAATCGACCGTCGTCAACGCGACTGCGCTCGGTACAACCTCGGGTAACACGGGCTTGCAGAGCGAGGTCGCGTTCTCGAAGACCTTCGGTGTCGTGCTGCGCCCTCGATTCGTCCCAAAACTCAATATTTCAGTGGACTACATCGACATCGCGCTGAAATCCGCCATCCAGTCATTGTCACTCGTGGATAATCTCGATGCCTGTTATGACTCGGCGAATTATCCGAACAATCCCTCTTGCAACGCGTTCACGCGTAACGCCGCCGGCCAGATCACGAACTTCCATTCGGGCTACGTCAACGCAGGGCTTTTGGAGTTCACGGGCATTCAGGCGGCGCTGGACTACACCTTTGAGCTGCCGTGGGCACTGGGAAGCATGCAGACCAGTGCGCACTACCTCGACACCCAGCGGCTAAAATCGCAGATCGCGAGCGCCGCCCCGAACGACATATCGGGACAGCTCGGTTACAGCAAGAGCAAGGCAACGATCGATCTCCTGTACGCCAATCGGGGATTCTCGTGGGACTGGGAGGGAATCTTCATCGGGTCGGCGAATTTCAACAACCAGAATACGCCGACGTCACTAGATGTTCTGGGCGTGGGCGCGTGGTGGCTCATCAATTCGACGATCGGTATGAAATTCACGCCGGCGTTCCAGGTTCGCTTGATCGTCGACAACGTGTTCAACAAGCAACCGCCATTTCCGGCCATCGCCGGCACGGGCGGCAACTTCGCGAACGCGACTTCGGTCTACTTTTCGGGAATTCTCGGCCGCTCTCTGCAGCTCTCGGCGGACTATAAGTTCTTCTAGTAGTGAGCTTGTTTGAGTATCAGTGAGAGTTAGGAAGGGCGCCGCAGGGCGCCCTTCCTTTATGCGGCGGCCGATTTGCCTGCTTACTCGAAAGACGACTAGAATCGAGAAGGACTAGAATCGGTTGCCTGTGCGGGCGTCGTATAATGGTAATACCCAAGCTTCCCAAGCTTGAGCCGTGGGTTCGATTCCCATCGCCCGCTCCACTTTCAGGCGACACCAGGCAACGCAGTGCGACAGGACCGGGTCAACGCGTTGATCCGATGGGAAAGTTGTGGGAAAGCGACGCTGTGGGGGCGGCGGTCTCATGGCCTCACGTATCCCGCATGCCCCGAGATTCACACGTACAGTCACACGCAAGTTTTTCAAAAATAAACTGTGTGAATTCCCACGCTCCCCTCATAGCGAACGATCGCAGGTGGCTGGACTCGACCCATAGTTGACGCCCACCGATGACCGCTTCCGGGCGACCCAGTTTGTCGTACTCGCAAGCGTTGTGAGAATCCCTGATACGCCTCAATGGGCGCGGTCGAACAGCCATAACATGCCGAGACGATAGCTGTTAACGCAGTCTACGGAGTGAGTGCCGTCCTTGATTGTGGCTGTCTTGAGGGCCCATGATTGGGGTTGGCGCCCCGTCCAGGCGTCAAACCACTCAAGCATTCGTGCGCGCCTCTCAGGAGTGTCGCGCTCACTGCTCGTGACCACGAACCCAAGGTCGGTTCTGGCGCTGCGTTCAGGCTCGGCCATAAAACGTTCCTTACCCGGAGAGAAAACCGGATTGCTGGCAATGCGCCCCCAGAAAAGATCCGGGTCCGTGAAAGCCGACCAGAGCACCATATAGCCCCCGCGGCTTTGCCCGAACAGGACTCGTCGATTTGGATCGGCGCGATACCGCCGCTCGATCATAGGGATCAGCTCCTCGCGAAGAAATGCCTCGAAGGCCGGTGCCCCACCTTCGTCGGCGCGCGCATCCGCTGCCGGACCAGAGAAATCGAAGTGGCGCTTGTTGATCGGCGGATCGAACGATCCATAGGCGATGCCAACCACTATGGCCTCTGGAATGCGGGCATCGTAGTTCAACAATAGCTGGCTAGGTGCGAGGATCGGAAACAACACGTCACCATCGAGTACGTAGACAGTCGGATAACGCTTGTCCTTCTCCTGTCCGTACCCTTCCGGAAGGCGAACATAGATATGAAATCCCCTTCCGATCCGTTTGGACTCGAGCCGGAAATAATCCCCTCGCAGGCCAGCTAGATAGTCGAGTGGCTCATGCCACGCGGCTGAGCCCCCTGACGAGCCACCCATCGAGTGACAGCCGATCAGCATGGTAGACGCGGCGGCAAGAAGTACCCAAAGACCGCGAACACGCAGCAGCCAGTCGCACTGGGGACGCCCTTTCGCAATGACCTTCGGTGGCGCAGCGCAAGCTTCCATCGTCACTCCTGCGTTCTTCCCGATGATGGAGACTACCTCATCCCGCTAGGATCGCGCCCACTGACCGAATGAGCCTGATCGACCGACTACAGACATTGGTGGCTGGCGGCTTTGGGTGATTTAGTCGCCGTGCTGAAAGGGTCCGAGCGCGTTCCTATTTACGTTTTCAGGGCGTTACTGTCCGTCGTCGGCAATCCGCGCATTGCCCGTCGCTACCAAATAGCAACCATGTCTTGGGCTGCTCGGTACATTGCATCACCGGGTTTTACATCAAAAGCCGCTTGAAACGGAGGAAAATTAGACAGCGGTCCGTTGCATCGATATTGCTGCGGCGGATGCCCATCGCTCGCGAGAACACGGAGGAGTAACTGATCCCTATACTTGGCCCGCCAATGAGTGCAGTAGGCCTCAAAAAAGCGCCGGTCCACCGCTAAGTCTTCGCCACCAGCCGGCTGTCCCATTGGGTGAGCCCGTCTAAACGCGCGATAGGCCAGCGTCAGCCCGGTCAAATCGCCAATGTCCTCACTCTCGGTAAGGGCACCGCTAACCTTGTGACCCGGCAAAGGCTCGTAGGCGTCGTATTGTGCGGCCAACTTATGGGCCCGCTCTTCGAATTGGGCTCGATCATTCGGTGTCCACCATTCTCGAAGATTGCCTGTTCCGTCGTACAAGCTGCCGCGATCATCGAAGCCGTGGCCCAATTCATGTCCGATTGACGAGCCAATGCCGGCATAGTTTGAAGCGTCATCTGCGTTGAGGTCAAACCAGGGCCATTGCAGAGAGCCCGCGCCTACGGCAACTTCGTTGGTGGTCGTATTGTAATAGTCGTTCACTGAGTGCGGAGCCTCCAACCAGCGCTCGCGATCAACCGGGCGGTGTACCCGCTGTGCGTCTGCATGCGTCTGCAATTGAGCGATACGCTTTAGATTGCCGATAAGATCATCGGGCCGAATATCAACGGGCAGAGTTTCCCATTGCTTCGGATATCCGATCTTTATAAGCACTTGCTCCAATTTGGCGAGCGCCTCTCGTTTGGTGGTCGGCGCCATCCAACTAGCACTTTGTATGTCCTCAGCCAATACGAGGCGGATATTCTCCGCCATTTCCTCTACTCGCTCCTTTGAGCCTGCTGGCAAGTATGTTTCCACGTAGAGCTTGCCAAGCGACATGGGAAGTTGAAACTGGACCAGCTGGGCGCCACGCGTCTGACGGTCCTGCATTTTGGCGTTGCCAAGTTCGACCCCGCTGAAAAATGCGAAGTCGGCATCAACGAAACTCTTCGAGAGATAGGGCGAATAGCGACGAAGTAACTGCCATCGTAGGTAGGACCTCCATGTGGCCAGTGGCTCGTGTTGCGCCAATTTGGCAACGGCAGCGAGGTAACTCGGGGCGCTGACCAATATCGCCTTTGGCCGTCCGAACCCCGAAGCCGTCAAAAACCGTTGCCAATCGAATCCTGGCGCGGATCGGCGCAAGTCGACCACTCGTACCTTGTGGTACAAGTCCCCGGGATGTGAGAGTGCTTCGGGCGAAAGCTGGGCCTCAGCAAACTTCGTCTCTAAAGCGAGTACAGCATCTGCTTGGCGATCCGGGTCCGGGGAGCGCGCCATACTCAAGACATGGGCGATTTGTTCCCGATATTGTCGCTTGACATCAAGCAGCGCCGGATCGGAGGAGAGATACTCGTCACGACCACGCAACCCTAGGCCTGCTTGCTGCAAGGAAACGATCATCCGCACCGCGTCTCGGTCGTCGCTGATCACCGCGGGCCAGATCGGGGTAGTGGCGCGCGGATCAGTATCCGACATTTCATAGTGGGTACGATTAAAGAAGCCTAGTAAGCCCGGCAGGCCATTTCGCGACCGCAGTTTCTCAATGAGACGGAGATCGTCAGCAAGGGGGGTTACTCCCAATCTCTCGATTGCCGCCTCATTCATGAAGCTCTGGTACAGGTCTCCGATTCGCTGAGCCTCCGAATTCCTAGGCGGATTCGTCGATCCCATTTTCTCCATAAGTTTTTGGAGTTCAGTGGTTACCTTCAAGAAATTGACAACGTATGGGCTGATCCAAGGTACGTCCTCGGGGATCGCGGTTTCGGCAAGCCACTTTGCATTCACGTAGCTATAGAAATCGTCCTGTGGATGAACGCCAATGGAAACGACGGGTTCCGTGATCACCTGCGACTCGCGGTCCTCGCGTGCGGTGTCCGCCGCGGTCGAGTGTGTTGGCTTGGCGTGGATTGGTAGCGCGCATGTGAGCAAACTCAAGACCATTGCGAATCGGCGAACTGACATTTCCGTTTCCTTGAACCTTATGGAGATTGCCAAACCATATTGAATGGTTCCTTGGCTAGCCTAGCTCACGCCGCGAATGACTGCATTGTGGCAACCTCTTCAGCGCCCTGAATGTCTCAGATTGTTAAGGGTTGCCCGATATCTGCCCGTCAAAGATGAGGATGCCATACCCGGTGAGGTTAGAGGGCAGATGTCGGGCAAGCCCCAAGGGAGGAAACCGCGGAGCCGTACTTAGGCGGTCAGCGGTTGCGATGAACTATGGGGATTTGAACGGAGGCAGTTGGCCCGGCGAGCTTGATAGCGGAACCGATGCGGGGACCACGGCGCTGCGGGGCGTAATGGCGGTGCGGTCGGAGCCGTGTATTGGCGACGCTCGTGTGCAAGAGCGATGGATGGCGGGGCGATGACCAGGGGTGTTCGCGTCAGCCAAGCGCGATGATGTGCCGACGAGGAGGACTGCGGGGCTGAGCATGGTGTGCTCATGGCAACCTCGAAGGGATCGGGGGTCCGCGGATGTGCTGAGCCCGCGCGAAGGTCTCAATGACGAGCATCGGGGCGCCGCAGTGTCTGCAGACGAAGGTAGGCCTGTGGGAAGCGTGATCGGCATTGCCGTCGCCGGGCTGAGTGGGCGGCGTGGGTGGCGGTTGATGCAGGAGTTCGCGAACGGCGGGGATATCGTGTTTGCGGCGGGCGTTGGCGAGGAAGCCGTAGTGTCGGATCCGATGAAAGCCTGAGGGCAGCACGTGCAGCAGGAAGCGGCGCATGAATTCCTCATGCTGCAGGGACATCGTTTTGTAGCGGGTACGGCCCTTGGCGCGGTAGTCCTTCCAACGGAACGTGACGCCACGTTCGTCGTTGGCGACGAGCCGGGAGTTGGAGATGGCGACACGGTGCGTGTAGCGCGACAAGTAAGCCAGCACTGCCTCGGGTCCCGCGAAGGGGCGCTTGGCGTAGACGACCCACTCGCACTGGCGCAGCGGCATGAGCCAGTCGGCAAAGGCCTGCGCGTCGGCCAGATTGACGTGCTCGCCAAAGAACTGCAGCTGTCCGTTCCGATGCAGGTTCTGCAGCTCTTCGAGGAAGCGGCGCCGGAACAGGCGCGAGAGCACCCGGACCGAGAGGAAGAACCCTGGCTTGCAGGGTACCCAGCGGTCGGCATCGGTATCGAGGCCGCCGCCGGGCACGATGCCGTGCACATGCGGGTGGTGAGTTAGGGCCGAGCCCCAGGTGTGCAGCACCAAGGTGGTGCCGATCCGGGCACCCAGGTGCTTCGGATCGGCGGCGATCGTGCGCAGGGTCTCGGCCGCGATGTCGAACAGCAAACCATAGAGGATCTCCTTGTTGGTGTAGGCGATAGCGCTGATGGGCGCCGGCAGGGTGAACACCACGTGGTAGTACGGAACCGGCAACACGTCCGTCCGCCGCGCTTCGAGCCAACGCTGGGCGGCGCTCGATTGGCACTTCGGGCAGTGCCGGTTGCGGCATGAGTTGTAGGCGATCTGCGGCTCGGCGCACGACGAGCAGCGCAGCGCGTGGCCGCCGAGCGCGACGCTGCGTCACTGTTCGATGGCCGACATGACCTTCAGCTGGCCGAGGCTCAAGTGACCGCGCTCGTGCTGCCGCCACGCCGGCCCGTGGGCGCGGAAGATATCCGCGACCTCCAGGGCGGGGCGATCCACGCGCG
>JALYIH010000091.1 GCA_030775865.1 Pseudomonadota bacterium
CACGGATGATCTCCGCTAACCGTCGTGCACCCGGACCGGCATAGTCGCGGTCGGCAAACACGAGGTACAGTTCGCCCCAGCGCTCGCCGCCTTCGCGCAGCGGCAGCGGCTTGAGTTCGCCGCGTGCCAACTCGCCGCGCACTGTTTCCTCTGGAAACCACGCAAACCCCAAGCCCATGACGGCCGCGTGGATCGAGGTAGCCTTCTGGCTTACTGTCCAGCTCTGCTCCGCGCCGAGCCAGCTGCCGCTGCGGCGCTGGCTGCCCGTATCGCGAATGATCAGGTGGCGGTGCTTGCGTAAATCCAGCAGCGTCAATTCACGCCCGAGTCGATGTAGCGGATGGTCTGGGTGCGCGAGGGCGATGAAGCGCAACCGCATCAGTTGATCGCCCATGAAGCCGGCCGGTATCTGCGAGCAGATCGCCAAATCAACCTTGCGTTGTAGCAGCGCCTCATCGGTGCCGCTGAGCACGCTCTCATACAACTCGATGCGCGTTTGTGGCCGCTCTTCGGCGAAGCGCGCAAAGCAGTGCAACAGCAGCCACGTGGGAAAAATGATCTCCACCGACAGCCGAAGCTCCGGTTCCCAGCCCGCGGCGAGTGTTCCGGCAGCACCTTCCAGCGCGCCGGCTTCGTCCAACAGCGCTTTGGCCCGCCGATACAGCACCTCGCCTGTGGATGTGAGATGTGCCTTGCGGCCCACCACTTCGAAGATTTTTACACCGAGTAGCGCTTCCATTTTTTGCACGGCGTAGGTAACCGCCGACTGACTCTTGTGCAGCGCCTCTGCGGCTTGGGCGTAGCCGCCGGCATCGACCACAGCCAACAGAGAACGCCAGTGTTCGAGGGAAATTCGTGGATTAGTGGCCATATATCAATTCAATAGATAGGTAAGCCCTAAATATTCTGCTTTTTTATCTATTCAATCAATACTTAAATGGCTCCCAGCAAAATAGGCAGTTCCCCCATTTAAGGAGATTTACCCATGACCACCCTGCTGCAAATCAATGCCAGCATCAATGATGGCAACGGCGAGTCAAGTCGCCTCGCCAACCAGTTCGTTGCCGCTTTCCACAAGAGCCGCCCCAAAACGACGATTTTGGTGCGCGACGTCGCCGCCGCCGAGCCGGTGCCGCATCTTAACGCCGAGCGCTTTGGCGCATTCATTACCAAGCCGGAGGATCGAAACGCCGCTCAGCGTGCGGTGGTGGCCTACTCCGACACATTGATCAACGAATTGAAGCAGGCCGATGTCATTGTGCTCGGCTTGCCGATGTACAACTTCGGGGTGCCATCACAGTTGAAGGCCTACTTCGATCACATCGCCCGACTGGGTGTGACTTTCGAGTACACCGAGAAGGGTCCGGTGGGTAAGCTCACCGGCAAGAAAGTATATGTGTTCGCGGCTCGCGGCGGCGTTTATGAGGGTACCCCGATGGACACGCAGACCAGTTACGTGCGCGATTTCTTGCGCTTCCTCGGCATCTCCGCTGTGGAATTCATTTACGCTGAAGGTCTTCACATGAGCCCGCAGAGCAAGCAAGCGGCTCTTGCCAAGGCAGAGGCCGAGATCGCGCGTCTCGCCGCGTGAGCTGGGCAAATTTCCAGGAGATTTACGATGAACACCCGAACACTAGTGCATGTCATCGAGTCCGTACCGACGTCCGACGGCGCCGGGGTCAAACTGCGCCGCAGTTTGGGCAGCCAGCGCGGCCTGCAGGTGGATCCGTTCCTGATGCTCGACGAGTTCTACTCTGATAATCCCGACGACTATATCGCCGGGTTCCCAGCGCATCCGCATCGCGGCTTCGAAACTGTCACGTATATGCTCGAGGGCCGCATGCGTCATGAGGATCACTTGGGCAATCGCGGCGACCTCGGCCCCGGCGATGTGCAGTGGATGACGGCGGCGCACGGCATCATCCACTCCGAGATGCCGCTGCAGAGCGAAGGCCGCATGCGCGGCTTCCAGTTGTGGCTCAATCTGCCGTCGAATGAAAAAATGAAGCCCGCCGGCTATCGCGACATTCCTGCCACCGCGATCCCGCGGGTGGCGCTGAAGCATGGCGGCGAAGTGAAGGTCATTGCCGGCACGCTCGAGCTCGATCGCAACTTCACAAGTGGACCTGTCAATAGCGGAAACGCGCGGCTCAGCACTGATCCTTTGTACCTCGACGTACGCCTACCCGCCGGCGAGATATTGAGCGTGCCGACTGCGGTCGGTCACAATGCGTTCCTCTACGCCTACGAAGGCAGTGCCCATATCGGCGCGGCCGGAGGAGCGGCAAAGCGGTTGCCGCACCGCGCGGCAGGGGTCCTGTCAGATGGAGACAGCATCCGAGTGGAGGCAGGACCTGAGGGCGTGAATTTTCTAATGCTCGCGGCCAGGCCGTTGCGCGAGCCGGTGGTGCAGTACGGTCCGTTCGTGATGAACACGCGCGAGGAGATCGGGCAGGCGCTCGCGGACTATCGTGACGGGCGTCTGGCCACGGCGGCTTGAGGTTGGCGAGCGTTGGTTAGGGGCCCGTCAGGCCATTGGTACCGGCAGGCAGTCCCGTGACCGTCTGTATAGATGTCAACGAGCCGGATGTCGCGTCGATGTGGAATGTTTCAATCGAGCCGTCCGTAGCGAGCACGCTGAGGAAATTGCCATCCGCGCTGACGACGAGATCCAGCGGACGGCCCGCGGTGGTCGCCGCCACGGAGACCAGCCCCGTCAAGCTGCCGTCCATCGCAATGCGGTAGCTGCTGAGTGAGTTGTTCGATGTGTTGGAGACATAGACGAGATTGTTGTCCGGCGTAATCACCAGCCAGCAAGTCGCCCGCTGTTGTGTGGAGACTGCGGCACTCAGCACGTGCAGGATGCCTTGCGGGTCGACATCGTACGCAGATGTTGTTCCCATTCCTATCTCAGAAACGTAAAGACGCGCGGCATCACTGAACGCAAATCCAAATGGCCCGCTGCCCGCGGAAGCCGCGCTGCGCGGTGTGCCTGGTGCGTGATTCTGATCGAGCGGGACTACATCAATCTCGTTGATTCCGCGCTCGGTAACCAAGATCCACAGACCATCGGGGCTGATGGCGATCTGGGCAGCGTTCGTGTCCGTCGCGCGCAGGGCCATGACTGACCCGGCGATGGGGCTCAGTATTCCTGAGGTCGAGACTTGGAACCCCTGAATCGTCGGACCCGATCCGGCGCCGCTGCTCCCGTTTCGATTCAGGACATAAACGATGCCATTCCACTCCGCGACGCTTACCGGCAGTATTCCGCCCGACGGTATTCGGTCGGTGAGTTGCACGCCGGTATCCATCACCTGAAAAGCCGTCAGGTCATTGCTGCCCGGATTCACGACATATAAGAATTGTCCGTCGCGGCTCAGCGCCACAGCGCCCTGATTTTCCAGACCGTGGCCAACCCCCGTCCCGCCTGTCGACAAGCTCTGGAAGTTGACCAGTGTCCCATCAGAGGAGCGCGAGTACACCTGCACGCTATTTCCCGTTGTCGCGTTGGTCATCGTGAATACCATTGGCGCACGTGCCGGCTTCGGGTTTCCCGGCGTCATCGAACCGTTGTTACCGCCGCATCCTGCGCACAACACCACAAATGCGATCAATGCGGGTAACCTCGGGTTCTTCATGTCGCGACCCCTCGATTTACCCAGTTCGAGGCGCGCTACCACCTGACGTTTTGTGCGATCCATGTGCGGAATGGCCTTCTGTGGGAGAGAGGAGTCCCCCAGAAGACCGGGCGTTACGCCAATACATTTCGCGTGGCCGGTAACCGCTACTCAAACCGCGGCCAGAGTGTCGGCGACGGCAGCTTGCCGGGATCTTTCCTAGCGGGCGGTCCAGGCCTTCATGATTCGGCCTGCATCGGGAATGCCGCCCGGTCGCTAACCGCCCGTAAATCGCCGCTTCTGCTTGCCGCCGGCCAGCGGTAACTGGCTCTCGTCGACAAGCTGGCCGTTCTTCATGACGAACACGATCGACTTGGCGTTATTGATGTCCGCTGTCGGATCCTTGCTTAGCAACAGAAGGTCAGCGAGCTTACCGACATCCACAGAGCCGAACTGATCTGCCTGGCCGAGGAAGACCGCACTGTTGTAGGTGGCGATCCGTATGACCTCGAGTGGCGAGATGCCTGCGGCGACCAACAGTTCGAGTTCGCGCTGGGTAGCAGCTCCGCTGCTTTGGTCCGTGCCGCATGCCACGGTGCCGCCCGCCGCATCAATCCTACGGATATTCTCTTCGGCAATGGGCGTCATGATCTTCATCCACCAGGTCCACGGACGGGCCTGCCACTCTGCCCTCGTTTTTGTCTTCAGCTGTTCGCGCTCCGTCGCGGTCACTGAGGCCATATACAGCGGCTGATCCAGATACTCCGGATGCTCCGCGAGGCGACTGTAGTTCTCTCCGATGGTGAGAGTGCTGGCGAAAGGTATTTTCTTGGCCCCCATCAACTTAACGAATGAGTCGCTGACCGGTGCTTGGATCACAGGATGGGCGAGCGTGTCGACACCCGCATAGATCGCCTCCAGCGAACGCAGCTCGCTGGAAACGTGAACCGTCGTCCGAATCCCATGTTGATTGTAGTAACGAGTGATTTTCTGCAGCAGATCCACCGGCATCAACGGGATCATCGGCCGCGAACCCCAGCCCTCCTCCTCCAGGGTCAATTTGAGAATATCCGGCTGCTGGTCGGCGATGTGCCTGTCCAGCAATGCCTTGTCCTTTTCGAAATCGCTGATCCGTACAGCGATTTTGTCGCCGTGACTGCCCGGATACGTGACGAGGTTGCCTGTGGCAAAAATTCGCGGCGAAAGAATCCTCCCTGCCCGCTCATCGGCGCGCAGCGGCAAGATGTGCTCGGCGCGGTTTCCGGCATCGAACACCGTGGTCACGCCGGCATACAAAAAGCTCGCAAGCGCGGCGACCCCTTCCTCACGGTTCGGCGGCGCCAACTCGGCATCGACCTTACCACTGACATCGAATCCGCCTCGAAGATGAATGTGCACATCGATCAGGCCCGGCATCAGATATCGGCCTGTGCCTGGTATGCGGCGGCCCTTGAAACCATGGGCAACCGCACTGGGGCTGATGGCGGTGATCCGCTCGCCTTCAATGGCGACCGTCATATCAAGCTGCGGCGCGTGTACACCATCGATCAGAGTGACGTGCTCAATGACCCAGTTGTCGGCCCTAGCCGCGGTTAAAGACATCAGCTGCGCAATCGCGCACGCAACGAGAATGAAACCCTGCCTCATTTTACCCCTCGACTTTCTGGCGATTAATCGACATCGCGCCGGCGGTTATCGCCAGCACTCCCAACGCGATCGCGGCGAGCCACCACCATTCTGCCTCCCGGGATCCGGCGAATCGCAGATCGCCACCGGATATACGCTAGGAAGGTCGCGCCTGTCCACGCGCTAAAGGAAACCATTGATTTGCCGCTGCAATGCCCGCAGCATTGGTGGTTCACCTAGGCTCAGGAATCCGCCATGAGAGCGACCGTTAGCGTAGATCGGCTCCAGATCGACAAAGCCCTATACGATTTTGTCAATGACGAGGCCATCGTGGGCACCGGCGTGCAAACCCAGCAGTTTTGGAGCGGATTCTCCGCCTTGGTCCGCGCATTTGCGCCACGCAACGCCACCCTACTGCGGCGACGAGACGAATTGCAGGCAAAAATCGACGCCTGGCATCGTCAAAATCCCGGGCCCGGCTTCGATCGGTCGAAGTACCAGGCCTTTTTGCGCGAGATTGGATATCTGGTGCCCGAAAAGGAAGCTTTCTCGGTCAGCACGTCGAATGTCGATCCCGAGATTGCCCAAATCGCCGGCCCTCAACTGGTGGTGCCGGTCAGCAATGCTCGCTATGCGCTGAATGCCGCCAATGCCCGCTGGGGAAGCTTATACGACGCGCTGTATGGAACTGATGTCATCCCGGATGATGGCGCGCCCCGGGGCGGCAAGTACAATCCACAGCGCGGCGCGAAGGTTATCGCGTTCGTGCGCGATTTTTTGGATCAACACTTTGCCCTCGTAGACGGTTCGCATCGCGATGTCATCAGTTACCGTTCAGGACCGAAGGGACTCGATGTCCAGTTAAAAGGCAGCAAGGGCACGCTTCTGAAAGATCCGACCGCGTTCGTCGGCTTCCAGGGCGACAACACCTCGCCGAAGGCCCTATTGCTGATTCACCACGGCTTGCACGTGGAATTGCACATTGACCGCACTCACCATATCGGTCGCGACGATCCCGCCGGCATCAGCGATGTGGTACTGGAGTCGGCTGTCACGACAATTCAAGATTGCGAGGATTCGGTCGCAGCCGTCGATGCGGACGATAAGGTCCATGTGTATCGCAATTGGTTGGGATTGATGACGGGCGGTCTCGAGGCGCGCGTGCAGAAGGGCCACAATCCGATCACTCGCCGCCTGAATGCGGATCGCCGCTACCAAACATCGGGCGGCAAAGAACTCGTCCTTTCGGGCCGAAGTCTCATGTTGGTCCGCAATGTAGGACATCACATGTTCACCCAAGCAGTGACGCTGGACGATGCGCCGATCCCCGAGACTTTCATGGACGCGGCGGTGACCGTGCTGATTGCGTTGCACGACCTGGGCGCGGGTGCGCGCCGCAATTCTCGCGCCGGATCGGTTTATGTCGTCAAGCCTAAAATGCATGGGCCCGATGAAGTCGCCTTTGCGGACGAGCTCTTCGGCGCGGTGGAGCAGCTTCTGAAGCTGCCGCGAAACACCATCAAGATCGGCATCATGGACGAAGAGCGCCGTACCAGTGTGAATCTCATGGAATGCATTCGCGCCGCGCGCGAGCGGGTCGCGTTTATCAATACCGGCTTTCTCGACCGCACCGGCGATGAAATTCACACGTCCATGGAGGCCGGAGCCGTCCCGCGAAAAGCCGAACTGAAAAAGGCCGTTTGGCTCGATGCCTATGAGCGGCAAAACGTTGACATTGGATTGGCTTGCGGATTGCGCGGGCACGCGCAAATCGGCAAGGGCATGTGGGCCATGCCTGACCTGATGGCAGACATGCTACGAGTGAAGATCGCCCATCCTCAGGCCGGCGCCAACACCGCTTGGGTGCCCTCGCCCACCGCCGCGACTTTGCACGCCCTGCATTATCACTTGGTGAATGTCGCTGAAGTGCAGACGCAGCTCGCCAAGCGGCCCCGGGCTTCTTTGGACGAAATTCTGACACCCCCGCTGGTCGCCGAGCCCCAGTGGAGCCGCGCAGACGTCGAGGAAGAACTCAACAACAACGCGCAAAGCATCTTGGGCTACGTGGTGCGCTGGATTGACGCCGGGGTGGGATGCTCGAAGGTTCCCGACTATTACAACGTGGCGCTGATGGAAGACCGGGCCACACTGCGAATCTCCAGCCAGCATGTGGCAAATTGGCTGCTGCACGGCATTTGCACCCCCGAGCAGGTAATGGCCACCCTGCAAAATATGGCTCGCGTCGTGGACCAGCAGAACGCGGGAGATCCAACCTATCGGCGCCTCGCAGAGAATCCGGAAAACTGTGTGGCCTTCAAGGCGGCTTGCGAGTTGATTTTCAAGGGCCGGGAACAGGCCAACGGCTACACCGAGGTTATTCTGACTGCTCGCAGAATCGAGAGGAAGGCGCAGGCTGCGTCGCCGAAAGACCATCCGGAATGAGCGCCGACAATGACTCGCGCTATGCACCCTCGAAGCGCGACTATGCGCGAGCGATTCGGGTAGGTCCTTTCGACCTTTTTACCACCGGCGTTTCGCGCTTTGACCTGCGCGATCCCTATCATCTGATTGCTGTCATGAGTTGGCCGATGTTTTTTGCCTGTCTGGTGGTGTCCGAGCTGCTCATCAATTCGACCTTTGCGCTGCTCTACACCGCCGTTCCTGGAAGCATCGCAAATGTGCCTGACGGTTCCTTCGTGGACGCTTTCTTTTTCAGCGTTGAAACGCTGGCGACCGTCGGCTATGGGAGCATGGTTCCGGTCACGCGGTATGGACACATCATTTCCACCGTGGAGATCATCTGCGGGATGGTCTACACGGCCGTCGTCACAGGCGTCATATTCATCCGGTTTTCAAAACCCAAGGCCAAAATCGTTTACGCCACGCGGCCGGTGGTCGCGAATCACCGCGGCGCACCGACGCTGATGATACGCATCGCGAACGCACGTACACATCTTCTGACGAACGCTTCCGTGCAGCTTAGCGCGGTGATGACCGAGACAACACCCGAGGGCCAACGGTTTCGCCGCGCGCAAATATTGGATCTCGCGGTGTCGCATTTTTCGCTATTCGCCTTGACCTGGACATTGATGCACAAAATTGACGAAAGAAGCCCCCTGTACCGGCACACGTCCGAAAGCTTGGTCAGGGATGGGGTGCGGCTAATCTTGAACATCGAAGCCAGGGACCCGGTCATTTCCGCGCAAGTGCACGACCTGACGAGCTTTGCACCCGACAGCATTGCGTTCGGCATGCGCTACGCTGACGCAGTCCATCAGGACGAGACCGGTAGAACGGTAGCCGACATCCGTCGTGTCAGCATGATCGAAGTCGATCCAGCCACGATTCCATCGACGGATGCCGGCGCTCGAGAATCGGGCGCCTAGACTCTCGTCAAGCGGGCGCATTGCGAAAGTGACGGACACCCCGTAGCGCCAGCACGAGACTGGCGACCAGAGCCAGGTAGCCGCCGACCCCCACCGAAACATGTCGAGCGACCAGGCCGGTGCCTTGGCGCACCAAATCATTGGCAAACCGAATCAAGCTGTTACCGGCGCTGCTCACACCACTCGGCGCAGCAAACAATTCACTCGACGTTCTCGAATACAGCAGCGCGCCGCATATCACCATGAGGGCCAAAGGCGCCAAATAAGCCAGCCAGTTCGCACGCTTACGCCGCAAGTGAGGTAACACAGGCGCGAGCAAACACAGAATGCAAATCACGCTGAAAAAGATCCGGTGCGACGATCCCTGAATGCCAAAGAACAATCGCGTAGGATCGGCGATCACCGCTGACATGTCGACGAAGCGCACGCCGTGCTGCAAGGAACCTATGGTGACGACCAGGGTGTCGACGAGGAACCAGCCGAAGAAAATCCCAAGAAGCGCAAATTTGCTTGCCGTCTCGAGCTGAGCCGCCGCTCGGGTCAGCCGGGAAAGCAGCGTCGGTTGCGCGGCGGTCTGCAAATCGCTTTGTATCTGCATGATGCATCTAGCCTAGCGCCATTCCCATGCTTTGGCAGCTTAATTCTGACGTGATAAGCTCCCGTCAAACACAAGCGATCTGCCAATTGCCAAACCTCCTTCCTTCGGCCCGCGCCCGTGCCGTGGCAATCGCTGCGCTTGTCGGCGTTTATTTTGCGGGCTGCAGCACCGTCGACCAGAAATATGGCGACGAAGCCTGGTATCAGAAGAGCAAGCAGGCCTCCGCGAAAGCCGTCGAGGTCACGACCACCACGGCCGCCAAGGCGGTGGAGGTTACATCGACCACCGCCTCGAAAGCCTACACTCGGATGCAACAATATCTCGCCGAAAAGGACGTCCTGAAGACATTCTACGACGCTGGCGAGCATAGCGAGACTGCGGTGTTGAGCGTGCTGCACAAATCCGGAATTGCAAAGCCGCGGGTGCCACCTGCGCCACCGCCGTCCGGGGGCGCGGCTCGGCCGCCGAAGCCGGCGCCGCCCCCACCCCTAACTACCGTGCCGGAGCAATATGCGGGCTCAATGCGCTGGCCGCTCGATGCCTACATCGTCAGTTCCGAATACGGAGAACGCTGGGGCAAGGTGCACAAGGGCATGGATATGGCGGCGCATGTGGGTGAGCCGGTCTATGCGATCGCCGACGGCGAGGTCATTTATGCGGGTGATGGATTACGGGGTTACGGCAATGTGGTGATCTTGCGGCACGATCGAAAGACCAGTTCGCTGTATGCCCACAACAGCGAATTGAAAGTAAAACAAGGCGATCAAGTGACCAAAGGGACGCTGGTGGCTTTGCTCGGCAACACCGGCCACTCTACCGGTCCGCACGTGCATTTTGAGATTCGCGATGGCGATGCGGCGGTGAATCCGAGGAACGTGCTGCCAAAGTCCAAGCTCGGGATGCTGGACGATCCGGTGAACGCGCCCCTTGCGAGCATTCTCCCCTAAGTGCCCAATTGAGTTGCCAGATCCAATGCGGTGCAACAGGAGATATCGACCGTCATCTTGGGTCCGCTGTCGCTTAAGCCCGGGCGCTCCTCGGGCCGGGCAATAAAAGCAGTCCGTAACCCGGCGGCGGCCGCCGCCTCAAGATCGCTGCCATGAGCGGCGCACATCATGCACTCCGCCGGCGTCAAGCCGAAGGCGTCTGCAGCCGCTGCATACACAGCGGCCTTGGGCTTGAAGTCTCGCGCATGATCGGCGCCCAGTATCGCGTCCCAATGAAAATCATTCCGCCGTGCCAGATCGCACATGATTGCCGTATTGCCATTGGACACAGGAGCGATCAGGAAGCGCTGCCGCAGCCTCGCCAGGCCGGGCCGCACATCGGGCCAGGCGTCCAGGCGATGCCAGGCAAGCGTGAGCCGCTCCAAGTCGGCATCTGCGAGCCTATCGATGCCGAAACGCGGCAGAATCCGCTGCAACGTCTGCCGATGTAGCACGTCGAGTTTGGTGTACGGCAGTCGGCCCGAACGAACCTCTTCCATCGCCGGCTGATATTGCGCGCGCCATGCATCGGCGAACGACAGCCAATCCAGCGAGAGGCCGCGAGCTTCCAGTACCAATGCCGTTTCGCGCGCGACTCCTGACCTCCAATCCACCAGCGTGCCGAAGACGTCGAAAAACAGTGCCTTGACGCTGTTGGACACCACAGGCTAGCGCGAGGGCGCGGGCAGCTTTTCGACGACACCGCCCTTCATGACAAAGGAGACATGCTCAACTGCCGTGATGTCCTCCAATGGAGAGCCGTGCACCGCGATGATGTCGGCGAAGTATCCGGGCTTCAGCTCACCGATTTGCCCTGCCCAGCCGAGCAGTCTCGCGCCGTTGATCATGTCTGCCTGCAGGACCGCGAGTGGTTTCATTCCGTACTTCACCATCAGCACAAGTTCACGTGCCTGAGTGCCGTGGGGAAATGGGCCCACATCGGAACCGACGGCAAATGGAATTCCCGCGGCAATCTGCTTCTTGAATTCTTTGACCTTGAATTCAAACATCGGACGCTCGCGCCTGGCTCCGGCCTCCGACTCATTCATGAAATATTCGAAAATGGCGAAGGTTGGAACCGCCGGAATGTTTTTCGCCTTCATGATTCGCATGGTCTCATCGCTCAGCTGCGTTGCGTGATCGATCGAAGCCACGCCGGCCTCAGCGGCATACAGAGTTCCCGGCTCGCCCATGGCATGCACGGCGACATTGCCGCCGAAGCGCGCGGTCTCCTCGACCGCCGCCTTCAGTTGTGCGGCTGTGTATTGGTACGGCGAATGCAGCACCCCGTCGCGCATCGCATCTGCGCCGGTCTCATAGATCTTGGCGAAGTCGGACCCCTCCTTGTGCTGCAGGCGAATCGCAGCAATGACCTCATCGGTGCTGTTGGCATAGGTTGCGTTGGACAGCACCTGCTGCGCAGGATTGAAGTGATTGGCGTCCTCGTGGCCGCCAAGAATGTCGATGGCGTTGCCGGAGATCCGCAGCCGTGGTCCTGGGATCAGGCCTTTGTTGATGGCATTTCGCACCGCGGTGTCAGCAGATCCCGCTCCTTCGGTGCCCATGTCTCGTTCCGCAGTGAAGCCGGCCATCAGATCGTCTCTTGCCGCGAGAATCGCCAGTACGGTCCGCTGCGGTACCGACTCTTCGACCGTCTGTAAGTCTTCGGCGCCCGGGTGCAGGAAAAGGTGAACATGGGCATCGATCAAACCCGGTAGCAATGTGGTGTCCCCGAGGTCGATCACCTGGGCTCCGGCGGGTCGCGACACGGCCGCGCCCACGGCTGAGATGCGCTCGCCGTCGACCAAGATTTCTCCCGGTGAGACCACGCGCCCCGTGTCGACCTCCAGCAGGTGCGCCGCGCGCAGCACGATGGGGTGAGGTGCAGCCTGCTGGGCGAAGAGTTGCGAATATCCTGCCAGCATCAGTGCCAGCGTCGAACCCATCACGAATTTCGCTTTCTCGATCGCACTCGGCCTTTTGCATGCATTAGCCATTTCTCAATCTCTCCTGGGGGGTGACTTGCTCACTTCAACGGTGGAAACATTGACGGTGGGTGTCGATGCTGGGTCGCTTGCTCGTACGCGTACGCGAATTTGATCAGCGTACCTTCGCTGAAGCTGTCGCCGAGAAATGTCAGGCCTGCGGGCAGCACGTCATAGGTGTAGCCCATGGGCACCGTAATGGCGGGAAATCCGGTTTGCGGCGACAAGACCTGACTATTGTCTCCGGCGGGACTCTTGTCATCGCCCACTTTGCGCGGAGCATTGCTCCAGGTCGGATAAATGATCGCCTGCACCTTGTATTGCTTCATGGCCCCGCGAATGGCGGCGCGGAACGCGATCTTCTTGTCGTTATGGTAGACATCCGGGCAGACGGTGTGGTCAGCCTCGCTCGCAGGCTTGGCAGCGGCCGTTTGCTTCAGGCGGCTTTCGATGTAAGGAAGATACAGCCCGGACTCGATTATCTCCGCCAGATTTCTATAGGGCGCGCCTTGGCCGTGCTTCGCGAGATAATTATTCAGATCGGATTGGAAATCGCCGCAGTGGATATCCTTGGTCAGCGCTTCGAAATTCGGAATCACGAAAGGATCGATGATTTCCGCCCCTCGTGATTTCAGATCCTGGATCGCTTTTTCAACAAGCGCCTTGATTTGAGGATCTGTCGTCGGCGCATCTATGTACGGACGGAATACGCCGATACGAGCGCCGCGCAAGCCGTTTCTATCCAGAAACATCTTGTACGACTTCGGAATGTGGCCTTCGGAATTCTGCGTGATTGGATCTTCGGGGTCATATCCTGCAACTGTGTCGAGCAGCGCCGCCGCGTCTTCGACGGTACGCACAATCGGGCCGCCTACATCGGCGCTGAGGAACAGGGGAATGATGCCGTCGCGGCTGGTGAGCCCGATGGTCGGGCGAATCCCGACCAGGGCATTGTGGGATGAGGGTCCGCGTATCGAATTCCCGGTGTCCGTGCCCAGGCCAACGGCGCCGAAATTTGCCGCGACGGCGGCGGCAGTTCCACCGCTCGACCCTGCCGGCACGACCTCGAGGTTGTAGGGGTTGCGCGTGATGCCGGCAATCGAACTGACTGTTTCGTACGGACTGAAGGCCCATTCGGCCATATTTGATTTTGCGAGAAAGATGGCGCCGGCGTCGCGAAGCCGTCGAACCATGAAGGCATCCGTGGATGGGACGAATCCTTTCATGGCCAGTGAGCCGCCGGCGGTCTGCAAATCCTTCGTATCGTAATTGTCTTTGACAATCACGGCGATGCATTGCAGCCCCCCGATCTTCTGACTGAGTTTGAATTGTGCGTCAAACCTGTCGGCTTCGACCAGCGCATTTGGGTTCAGCACCACGAGTGCATTCAAACGCGTGCGCTGGTCGTACGTCTGGATACGATCCAGATACGCTTCGATGATCTGGCGGCAGCTAACGCGGTGCTCGCGAATCGCCTGCTGCGTCCCGGCAATGGTCGTTTCCGTGATATCAAAGCGTTCAACAGCGCTCGAGGGTGCCCCCAAGGCTGCGATGCCAAGGAGCAGAAGAGCTGCATGACCGTAGGTCACCGCATAACCGTAGGTCAGGCGCGCGCAAGGAGTGATTGGCCACATGGTCCGTTAGTTCTTGTTAGGGACGCGCAGTATAGCGTCGCGGCCGCTTAGGACCTTTGTGGAAATTCAACTTGGACACAGTGCCGCCGGTCAAAAAAATGGATACGCTTTTGGGGGATAGCCATTCATCGCCCCGGCTGGTAGCAGACATGTGCTTTGCAGTAAAAAGGAGTGAAATATCCGCATGTTATACCCATTATTTCGAGCGACTTCTCTAGGGTTGCCCCTCGCTGTCGTGGGGGACGTTCCTGCCGTTGCAGGACCTGCCGTAAGGCATTTAGGCTCAAGTAGCGAAGGCCGCAGTCTCGCTCGACTGGCGAAATGTTGCGTGGCTCTCACCCAACTTGCGCTCGGCGCTCGGCGGGTACCCAAAGTGACTGCGGTAGCACTTCGAGAAATGCGGCGGCGACTGAAAGCCGCAGGCTGTGGTGATATCCATGATCGGCATTGCCGTTTGCAGCAACAATTCCCGTGCGCGGCGCAAGCGCATTTCGAGGTAGTAACGCTTCGGTACGCAGTTCAAATCCCGCTTGAATAAGCGCTCGATTTGGCGGCGCGACAGGCCCGTGGACTTGGCAATTTTCTCTAGCGACAGCGGCTTCTCGATATTCTCCTCCATGAGTTGCGCGACACGAATCAACCCACGGTTCGACACGCCAATCTGCGCCCGCAACGGAATGTATTGACGATCCGTATCCTTGCGGACTCGATCGACGATAAATTGCTCGGAGACCAGCTGCGATATCCGCGGCCCCAATTTCAGCTGAATGAGGTTCAGCATTAGATCCAAGGGCGCCGTGCCGCCGGAGCATGTGAAGCGATCACGGTCGATGGTGAACAACTGATCGCTGATTCGAATCCTGGGAAATTCTTCGCGAAGCGCCGATAGATTCTCCCAATGAATCGTCGCGGAGAAATTATCGAGTAAGCCTGCTCGTGCCAGTGCGTAGCCTCCGGTGCACAGGGCGCCCAGCGGCACCCGCCGGTCGGCCAGCCGCCGAAGCGCGGTCAGTAGCGACGGCGATACCGCTTCGCGAACGTTGACACCGCCGCAGACGAACAAAATATCGACCGCTCCCAACTTATCCAGCGCCCCGGTCGGGGACAGGCTCAGTGCGCTGCTGGCATCCGCCGCCAGCCCGTCCATGCTGACGACTGACCATTGATAGATCTCTTTGCCAACCAACCGATTTGCCATGCGCAGCGGCTCGAGCGCATTGGCCACGGCGATCAACGAATAATTCGGCAGTGTCAGAAACGCGTACTTGCATTTACGCAACATGGCTGGCGATTCCAAGGAGCCTCCAAGGGGAATCATGACGAGCTTTCGTGAGGCGGATGTTACGCCAACGTCGCGTAAGTCTTGTCAGTTTCCGACACTTTCTGTCGTCTTTTAGACATATCATCGCGGCTGCGCCGCACTTCGACTGATCGGGGCTGGAGGGGCCTGTCGCATTTCCATAAGGGATTGTCGCAATTGGCATCTTGTCCGCCGGTGCCCTGGTTACACTGCGGGACGCATCTGGTCGGGAGATCAAGCAAATGAAAACTCATGCCCGCGTCGTGGTAATAGGCGGCGGCGTGGTAGGCGTCAGCACGCTGTACCATTTGGCGTTGAAAGGCTGGACCGACGCGGTGCTGCTGGAACGCTCCGAGCTCACGGCCGGATCCACCTGGCATGCGGCCGGTTTGCTGCCGCTGTTCAATATGAGCTACACCGTAGGGCAGCTACACAAATACTCGGTGGACCTCTACAAACGATTGCCGGCAGAAACCGGGCAAGATGTCAGTTTCCACGTCACCGGAAATTTGCGGCTTGCCACTTGCAGCGAACGCATGGATGAGTACCAAAAGTACTGCGGTACGGCGAACACTATCGGTGTGCCCTTCCAGGTGATCGGACCTAAGCAAGTGCGGGATCTGTGGCCCCTCATCGAGCTCGGCGACGGCGCCGCCACGTCGAAAATCGTCGGAGCCCTCTATCATCCCAACGACGGTCACATCGCACCGGCGGATCTCACCATGGCGCTGCGCAAGGGCGCACGCGCCCGCGGCGCGGAGATCAATGAACAGACCGAAGTCACTGCAGTGAGGCGGACGCCCTCGGGAGAGTGGCACCTGACGACCAGCAAAGGCAACATCGTCGCCGAGCACGTAGTGTGCGCCACGGGCAACTACGCGCGGCAGACCGGCCGCATGTTCGGCCTGAATGTGCCCAGCATTCCAGTCGAACACCAATACATCGTTTATGACGAGTCGCCGGAACTCAAAGCCTATCGCCAGGCGGGCGGCAGCGAACTTGCGGTACTGCGTGAATCGGATCAATCCTATTACCTGCGCGAGGAGCGCATGGGTTGGATTCTGGGTCCTTATGAGGCCGGTGCGCCGGCACGATTCGCCGATGGCGTACCCGACTGGTTCGGCAAAAGCTTGTTAGAAGGCGACCTGGATCGCCTGCTGCCGCACGTCGAGGCCGCGCAGCGGCGCGTGCCGTCGCTCGCCAACTGCGGCATCAAGGATATCGTCAATGGACCCATCGCTTATACGCCGGACGGTAGTCCTCTGATCGGGCCCGCATGGAGCGCCCGCAATCTGTGGCTGAATGAAGGACATAGTTTTGGCATCACTGCCGCGGGCGGTTCCGGCTGGCAATTGGCTGAATGGATAGTCGAAGGCGAACCCGGCATCGACATGCTAGCCGTGGATCCGCGTCGCTATGGTCCGTACACCAGCAAGCGGTATGTGGTTCAAAAGAACGAGGAAACCTATCGCAACGTTTTCGTGATTCATTTTCCCGATGAAGAGCGCACCGATGCGCGTCCCGCCAAAACCAGTCCGGTGTATGACAAGCTCGCGCGCATGGGTGCGGTATTCGGTCAGCGCTACGGTTGGGAACGCGCCAATTGGTTCGCACCTGCGGGCGTGCCCGCCAAAGACAAATGGAGCTTTCGACGCTCGAATTACTTCGAGCATGTCGGTAACGAGGCTCTGCGTCTGCGACAACATGTGGGGGTCATCGACCTGACGCCCTTCACCAAGCACGAGGTGACCGGTCCCGGCGCGGAAAGCTGGCTTGACGGATTGGTTGCGAACAAGGTGCCGACAAAAATCGGCCGAATTGCCCTGTGCCATGCGTTGACCCGCCGCGGCGGCATTCGCTCCGAATTCACAATCACGAAAATCGCGGAACAACACTTCTACGTGGTCAGCGCCGGCGCAGCCGAGCGCTATGACAGCGACTACCTGCAGCAAAAGCTGCCGCACGACGGCAGTGTAACGTTGCAAAACGTCACCATGAGCCGCGGCGTTTTTGTGCTCGCCGGACCGCGCTCACGCGATGTGTTGGCGAAGCTGGTCGATACGCCGCTGGACAATGCCGCGTTCCCGTGGCTCTCGGGGCAGGTGGCCGAGGTCGGTCTGGCTACCGAGGTGTATCTGTTGCGCGTGAACTTCGTCGGCGCCCTGGGTTGGGAGCTGCATTTCCCTATCGAGTATGCGCATCATTTGTTCGATGCACTATTTACCGCGGGCAAGGAATTCAACATCGGCATGGTGGGAATGCGCGCCATGGAATCTTTGCGGCTCGAGAAGTCCTATCGGATGTGGGGCAGCGATCTGACCCCCGACTACACGCCCTACGAGGCGGGGCTGGACCGCTTCGTACGCCTCAACAAGGGTGCCTTCATCGGCAAAGAAGCGCTGGAAAAGCAACTGGCGGCGGGCGTACCGCATCGTTTCATCACCTTCGAGGTTCACGGCGTCAAGGATGCCGATGCTCTCGGCAATGAACCGCTGTTCGATCGGAAGGGCAACATCATCGGACGCGCCACCGCGGGTTATTACGGCCACGCGCTGCGCAAGAGCCTCGGCCTGGGTTACATCAAACCGGAATTTGCCGCCGTGGGCAGCGACATCGAGATTGAGATTCTCGGTGAGCGCAAACGGGCCACGGTGCTGGTCGATTCACCGTATGATCCCGAGAACAGGGACCTCAGAGCCTAGAGCGAGGCCGCCATCCATGAGCAGGCAATCATTCTCGGGGCTTTCGCTCCTCTGGCGCGGATTGTCGCGCCACGCTGGTTGGCAGAGACAATGGCGCAAGCCGGAACCAAAGGCACGCTACGACGCCATCATTGTCGGCGGCGGCGGCCATGGCCTGGGCACCGCGTATTATCTGGCCAAGGAACATGGACTGACGAATATCGCGGTGCTGGAAAAGGGCTGGATCGGAAGCGGCAACACCGGACGCAATACCACGATCATCCGTTCGAATTATTTGTTCAATGAAAGCGCGGCGCTCTACGATCATTCGGTGAAGCTGTGGGAGAACCTCTCGCAGGTCCTCAATTACAACGTCATGTTCTCCCCGCGCGGCGTCATGATGCTGGCGCACACCGTGCATGACGTCCAGGTATTCAAGCGTCATGTGCATGCGAATCGTTGTAACGGCGTCGACAATGAATGGCTGGAGCCGGCCCAAGCCAAAGAATTCTGTCCGCCGCTCAACATAGAAGACAACATTCGCTACCCGATATTGGGGGCGGCGTTGCAGCGACGCGGCGGCACGGCGCGGCACGATGCCGTTGCCTGGGGCTATGCGCGCGCAGCGGACGCGCTCGGCGTCGATATCATCGAGAATTGCGAGGTGACCGGCATTCGGCGCGACGCGAGCGGCGCCGTCGAAGGATTGGATACCACTCGCGGCGTGATTTACGCGCGCAAGGTAGGTGTGTCCGCCGCCGGTCACACCAGCGTCATTTTGGCGTTGGCCGGCGTGCAACTGCCCCTGGAGAGCTACCCTCTGCAAGCATTGGTTTCCGAACCGATCAAGCCTATTTTTCCGTGCGTCGTCATGTCCAACACCATCCACGCCTATATCAGTCAATCGGACAAGGGCGAATTGGTGATCGGCGCAGGTACCGATGCCTACACCTCGTATACTCAACGCGGCGCGCTGCATGTCAACACGCATACGTTGGATGCGATCTGCGAATTATTTCCCAACTTCCGTCGCTTGCGAATGATGCGCAATTGGGGCGGCATCGTCGACGTGACGCCGGATCGATCGCCCATTATCGCCAAGACGCCGGTGCCCGGCCTGTATGTGAACTGCGGGTGGGGAACCGGAGGGTTCAAGGCGACCCCCGGATCGGCGCATGTCTTTGCTTGGACGATTGCCCGGGACGAACCCCATCCGATCAATGCGCCGTTCACCATTGAGCGATTCCGCGATGGCTACCTGATCGACGAGGCCGCGGCAGCCGCCGTGGCTCACTGAGGGTCGCGCTGTGCTGCTCATTGTCTGTCCCTACTGCGGTAAACGCCCGGAAATCGAATTCACCTACGGCGGACAAGCGCACCTCGCAAGGCCCAGCCAACCCTCGCAACTCGACGATCAAGCGTGGGCAGAATTTTTATACATGCGCAGCAACACGAAGGGTGTGTATGCCGAACGCTGGCGTCACGCACGCGGATGCGGTCGTTTTTTCAATGCGCTGCGCGACACGACGAGCGACCATTTTTTGGCGTTTTACAAGACCGGCGAGCCGCGGCCCGTTCCGCCAACGTCGCCGGCGCCGCCCGCGCAGAGCG
>JALYIH010000092.1 GCA_030775865.1 Pseudomonadota bacterium
TTAGCGGCCTTTTTCTTTGCTACCTTCTTCTTCGCCTTCTTTGCTTTCGCTGCCATGATAGAAACTCCGTTATCGGGTTAGTCCGGGGTCCGAGTATATACACGAATAATTAATTTACAAGCAATAGGTCGCGCTCCGGCATGACATTGTGCTAGCGATGTGAGTCGCGTCACTCAAGGGTGAGGATGAAATCCCAATCCTTCTTCGTCACCGGCATCACCGATAAGCGATTCCCACGGCGCAACAAAACAAAATCCTTGAGCTTCCCTAAGGCGTGCGTGCGCAGTTCATCGAGCGTGATGATGCTCTTGAATATGCGTACCAACTTCACATCGACGACGAACCAACTGGGAGCATCCTTCTTGGAGTCCGGATCGTAGTGATGATGCTTGGGGTCAAACGCGGTCACATCCGGATAGCCTTCGCGGGCGATGCTGACGATGCCCGCGATGCCGGGTACAGCGCAGCTCGAATAGTAGAAAAACGCCAAATCGCCCTTTTTGATGGAGTCGCGCAGCATGTTGCGCGCCTGGTAATTGCGCACGCCATCCCACGCAGTGGTTTGTTTCGGAGCCGCGCCGAGATCATCGATGCTGAAGCTTGAGGGTTCCGATTTGAACAGCCAATGATTCATGAGAATTGCTCCACTCCCGTTTCGGTTGCCAGGGAATTCAATTGTATGTCCCACGCCTCCGCGAACTTCAAGTCGGTGCGCTGGCGCTGAAAGGCGAGTCCTACCAAGTGCGGCCCTTTCCAAATCGATCGCCGGCGGCGGAATGCGAGAGCCCGATCATAGTATCCGCCCCCCATGCCAAGTCGCCTGCCGTCGCCATCGACGCCAACCAAGGGTACGACGATGAGATTCAGCCATTGGGGTGAAATGGGCGCTGTGCGAAGGCGGGGAACCGAAATTCCAAACGCCCCGGGGCTGGTTTCACCTATCAGGGGAAAGAAGCGCAGCCGGCAATGACGTCGATCGCTGATGAATGGAACGAAAATCTGCACGCCGCGCTGCTGCGCCGCGCGGATCAGGGCTGCGGTATCCACTTCGCGATCGAAGGGCAGGTATAGCGCGACGCGTTTGCCCGCTCTGAACCCGCGTAACCGCATGATGGCCTTCGCGGCGGCAGTGGAACGGCGCCGATGATCAGAATCGCTCAATGAGCGGCGCTCGGCGCGCAGTTTTTTACGTAGCGATTCTTTCATCGAAGAGGGATGGCGCTGCCCGCATGTGCCGTTTTGGACCGTTGCTCCCGACCTGAGCAACAGGTGGGGCCGACTGCGGCACTTAAGGCTTTCCGCTCGAAGCGGACTTGCACAATGTTGCCAGCAAGCATTGGCCCCTGGGGTTTACAAAATTAGGGTCAGGAGGTAACCCGATCCGCATCGAACACCGCAGGCAGCGCCAAATTTAAACGTTGAGGAGGGTCCCTCAGAGCTCGAGCTGTTGACCCCTCTCCAAGGCCGACTCTACGCGCTCGCGCAGGATACGCAAGCGTCCGCCGACGTCGGAATCGAGATTGGTATCACGGTTGCGGAAACGAATCAATTCATTCGCCATGTTGAGCGCGGCAATCACGGCGATGCGATCCAAGCCGACGACTTTTCCGCTGTCGCGGATTTCGCGCATTTTAAGATTCAAGAATTCCGCGGAATCGAGCAGGTCGGAGCGCTCCTCGATGGGACAGGTGATGTGATATTCCTTTTCGAGTATTCGCACGCTCACGCGCGCTTGATTGTCGCTCATGCCTGTTCCATCGACTTCAGGCGGCCGATCATGGCCTCGACCCGCGCGCGTACTTGCTCATTCTTCTGCAGCAGCGTGGCGCGTTCGGACGTTAGTGTGTCTTGACGCTGCCGCAATGCCCGGTTTTCCTCCTTGATGTGACTGACGGTCACGATGAGGTCTTCCAGGCGCTTTTCCAAGCGCTTCAGCTCGAGTTCGACCGCTGACTTCGAATTGGCTTCGTTCATGGGTTACCAATATAGAGCGGGGCATAGCGCAATGCAAAGGGCGGTTTATGCCTCCACTGCGGTATTATTCGCTCAATATGATGTCGGATATCAGGTTCAAGGATTTTGAGGATGTGTTGGCCACCGCCGGTGGCCTGGCGGACGCCGCCGAGGCCCATGGGTCCCTGTGCGGCGCGCTGTGTTCGGTGTCGCCCTACAAGATGCAGGACTGGATCAATGAAATCCTGCCCGACGGTGCGGCGCTTTCCGAAGAGTCGGCGGCGATGATCGAACGGGTCTTTACCGCGACGGCCACCTCCTTCGGCGAACAGGGCATGGAATTCGAGCCCCTGCTCCCGGACGATGAGCAGCCGCTGAACGGCCGTGCCAATGCGCTTGCATTATGGTGCACGGGTTTTCTCTATGGATTGGGTACCGGATATAGCTCGGATCTTCAATCGCTCAGTGGGGACGTTGGGGAGATCGTCCGAGACTTCACCGAAATTTCGCGCGCCACGGGCGATGATGCGGAAGGGGACGAGTCCAACGAGCAGGCATACGCGGAACTGGTGGAATTCATCCGGGTGGCGGCCCAGGTCGTCTTCGAGGAGTTGCTGCCGCTTCGCAGGCAGGTCTATCCGGCGCAGCAGCGGCTGCACTGAGCAGGAGCCTGCTGACGCATGGATCGCAAGGAGTTCGCACGTCGGCGGCGCCAGTTCATGCGCATGATCGGCAAGGAGGCCATTGCGATTCTGCCGGCGGCTCCGGTGCGCCATCGCAACGGCGATATCGAGTACGCCTATCGCCAGGACAGCCATTTTTATTATCTGACCGGCTTTCCGGAACCGGATGCGGTCGCGGTGCTGGTGCCTGGCCGCCCCCAGGCGGAATATCTGTTGTTCGTGCGCGAGCACGATGCGCTGCGGGAGTCCTGGGACGGCGCACGGGCCGGCACCGAAGGCGCGGTGGCGCGCCACGGAGCCGATGACGCATTCCCGATCGAAGACATCGATGAAATCCTCCCGGGACTGATGGAACAGCGTTCGCAGATCTTTTATTCCATGGGTACGCATCTTGATTTCGATCCTCGCATTTTGAGTTGGGTCAACGGGCTGAAGATGCAATCACGTCAGGGAGCGGGCGGGCTGCAGGAATTCGTGGCGTTGAACCATGTGCTCGATGACATGCGGCTGTACAAGAGCCGCCCTGAGCAAGCCAGCTTGCGGCGGGCCGCGCAGATCGCCGTCGGCGCTCATCGGCGCGCGATTCGTTTCGCTCGGCCGGGCCGTATGGAGTACGAAGTCATGGCTGAAGTGCTGCATGAATTCCGCTCGCACAATGCCGACACCTCTTACCACCCGATAGTCGGCGGGGGCGCCAATGCCTGTGTCATGCACTATCGCGACAATGATCAACCCTTGTGCGACGGTGATCTGTTGCTGCTCGACGCGGGCTGCGAACACGACTATTACGCCTCGGATATCACGCGCACGTTTCCCGTCAGCGGAAAGTTCACCGCAGTGCAGCGTGCGGTGTACGAGGTAGTGCTGGAAGCTCAGCTGGCCGCCATCGACAAGGTGCGGCCCGGCAACCATTGGAATCAGCCGCACGAAGCCGCAGTACGCGTGATTACCCAAGGCCTCGCCAAGCTGGGGCTTCTGAACGGAGCAACCCCGAAGCTGATCAAGGAACAAGCCTATCTGCCTTTTTTCAATCATCGTACCGGCCATTGGCTGGGACTGGACGTGCACGATGTGGGCGATTACAAAGTTGGCGGCGAGTGGCGCGTCTTGGAACCGGGGATGGCGCTCACCGTCGAGCCGGGAGTATACATTCGGCCCTCGCCGCGGATTCCCAAGGAATTCTGGAATATCGGTATTCGGATCGAAGATGAGGTGTTGGTGACGAACGGCGCGCCTGAGGTGCTGACCGTCGCGCTCGAGAAAACGCCGGACGCCATCGAGGCGCTGCGGTGAGTTTCGATGTCGCGATCGTGGGGGGAGGCATGGTCGGCGCGACCTTGGGCGTGGCGTTGGCGCCGCTGAATTTGCGCGTTGCCATCATCGAAGCCATCCCACATGACGCAGTCGCGCAGCCGAGCTTTGATGAGCGCACGACGGCACTCTCGAACGGCAGCCGCAGGATTCTTGAGACCTTGGGTGTTTGGCCCGCGTTGAGCGCACTCGCGACGCCGATACGCAAAATTCATGTATCTGATCAGGGACGCTTCGGTTTCGCGCGAATCGACGCCGCTGAACAGAACTTGAGCGCCATGGGCTACGTGGTATCCAACCGCGACTTGGGCAACGCACTTTGGTCGCGGCTTTCCGCGAGTTCAGGACTTGAGGTGTATTGTCCGGCCGAAGTGTCGCAGGTCAGCGCGAATGCTCAGTCGGTCACGGTCGAGATTGCGCAGAAGGGGGCCAAGACCACGATCGATGCCAAGCTCATCGTGGCCGCCGATGGTGCGCAATCCGCCGTGCGCAGCGCCGTCGGCGTCGATGCGCAGGTGCGTGACTACGAGCAAACGGCTGTCATCACCACGGTATTGCCGCAGCGCTTCCACGACAACGTGGCATACGAACGATTCACGCCAAGCGGGCCTCTGGCGCTTCTGCCGCTGGACGGCGGGCGCTGCACGCTGGTGCTGACCCAAACTAAGGACGCCGCGCAGTCGGCAATGGCGTGGTCGGATCAGGAGTTCCTTGCCGAAGTGCAACGCCGCTTTGGCTTTCGCCTCGGACGATTTCTCAAAGTCGGGCGCCGCGTGCCCTATCCGTTATCCCTGACGCGTGCGGTGCGCACGAGTTCCGAGCGGTGCGTCATCATCGGCAATGCCGCGCAGGGACTGCACCCGGTAGCCGGCATGGGATTTAATTTAGGACTTCGCGATCTGGCAAGCCTCGCTGAACTCATTGCCGAAGGCGCAGGGCAAGAGGCCGCGGATCCAGGCAGCCCGGCGTTACTGGCGGAGTATGACGCATGGCGTGCGGCGGACCGCGGCGGCGTCATTGCGTTCACCGACGGGCTGGTCAGGATGTTTGCCAATCCCTTGAGTTCGGTCCGGCGGCTGCGCAACTTAGGCCTGCTGGCATTCGATCTGCTGCCGCCCGCCAAGGCTGCATTGTCGCGCCTCAGCACGGGCGGCAACGGCCGCGTGCCCAAATTGGCGCGCGGCGTAACGCTCAAGTGAACCGGCCGCGATCCAGCGACTTCGACGTGATCATCGCCGGTGCCGGCGTGATCGGCGTGGTGATGGCAAGCCTGTTGCTGGCACGCAAGCTGAGCACGGCAGGCAGGGTGGCCGTGGTCGCCGATCGCTTGGCAAAGGCTCCCCTTCAGGATGCCGACTGGGACCTGCGGGTGTTTGCGCTGAGCCGCGCATCGGAGCGGCTGCTGAAGGTCTGCGGAGTTTGGAATTCGCTGCCGCCGCCCCGCGTGTTTCCGTACGAACGCATGTGTGTCTGGGATAGCGGCGGCACACCGCAAGGCACCGGCTCATTGACCTTTGATTGTGCGCAAATCGGCGAACCGAATCTCGGCCATATCGTCGAAGGGCGTGCCTTGCAATGGCAGTGTCTGCAATCCGCCCGCGCTGCCGGCGTGGTATTCATCGAAGGAGCGGTGCAGTCGACGGTGACCGGCGAGAAGGACGTCATGCTGCGTTTGCTCGACGGCCGGGAACTGCGCAGCAAGCTTCTGGTGGCGGCCGACGGAACGGAATCTAAAATTCGGGAACTGCTCGGCATCGGCACGGCGGGACACGCCTACCATCAAGACGCTCTGGTGGCGCATGTTCAAACGGCGCATGCCCATGCCAACACGGCGTGGCAGCGGTTCTTGAGCACCGGGCCTGTTGCTTTCCTGCCGCTCAACGACGGCCGCTCCTCGATCGTGTGGAGCGTCGCACGGCCCAAGGCTGCCATCCTTGGCGCCATGGATCCTGATGCCTTTGGCGCTGAGCTGACGGCGGCCAGCGGCGATGCGTTGGGTCAGTGCAAGCTCACCACCCCGTTGGCGACGTTTCCACTGAAACTGCAGTACGCATTGGATTACGCGCGGCCTCGCGCCGTATTGCTGGGCGATGCGGCGCAT
This sequence comes from Pseudomonadota bacterium, assembly GCA_030775865.1. Lineage (GTDB taxonomy): Bacteria > Pseudomonadota > Gammaproteobacteria > Steroidobacterales > Steroidobacteraceae > Bog-1198. The sequence goes on from JALYIH010000092.1 coordinate 6,049, forward strand.
GTGGTGCATCCGCTCGCCGGGCAGGGCTTGAACCTCGGGCTCCTGGATTGTGCGGCATTGGCGCAGGTGCTCGGCGAAGCCGGCGGACCTGAAAATTTCGGCGACTATAAATACCTGCGGCGCTACGAGCGCTGGCGGCGCAGCGAGAACCTGCTGGCGGCGGCCGCGCTGGACGGCTTGGAGCGATTATTTTCCAGCGCCGATCCTTTGAGCGCCGGACTGCGCACCGCGGGCTTGAGCGCCGTGGGGAAGATGCCGTTCATGAAGCGGCGCTTCGCGCAGCGCGCCCTAGGATTGACGGGGGATGTCCCGGATTTCCTAAAGGCGATCTAGCTTCGCGGCGCAAATGAAATCATTCACCGACAGCCCGCCGATGGAATGGGTGGAAAACGTGACATCGCAGTGGTCGTAGCCCACCTTTAGGTCGGGATGATGGTCTTCGGTATTCGCAATATGCGCGAGCCCGTTGACGAAACTCATGGTCCGATAGAAGTCCTTGAACTTCAGCGACCGCTGGATGCTCTTCGAGTCCTTGGCGATCTTCCAGTCCTTATGCAGCTGCCTGCGGAGCAGCTTGACCTTGGCCGGTTTCAGGGGCTTTACGCCGCCTTCGCACGGCGCGCATTTCTTCTCGGACAATTCCTTCACGTTGCGATCCTGGTATACGTGCGCTCGATGTAGCGCTCGACCAGATCCTGAAATTCTTCGGCGATTCGATCGCCCTTGAGCGTCACGGTTTTCGCACCGTCCTCATATACCGGCGCCACGGGATGCTCTCCCGTGCCCGGCAGGCTGATGCCGATGTTCGCGTGCTTGCTCTCGCCGGGACCATTGACCACACAACCCATCACGGCCACCGTCATGTCGGCGACGCCCTCGCGCTGCTTGCGCCACTCCGGCATGCGGTGACGTATGTGGCTTTGGATTTTCTGTGCCAATTCCTGGAAGTAAGTGCTCGTGGTGCGTCCGCAGCCCGGGCAGGCGATTACCATGGGCGTGAAGGCGCGCAGGCCCATGGTCTGCAGTATTTCTTGCGCGACGATGACTTCTTGGGTTCGGTCGCCATTCGGTTCCGGCGTCAAGGAGACGCGGATGGTATCGCCGATGCCCTCCTGCAGCAGCACGCCCATGGCTGCTGTGGAGGCTACGATGCCCTTGCTGCCCATTCCCGCCTCGGTGAGCCCCAAGTGCAAGGGGTAGGCGCAGCGGGCCGCCAGGTTGCGGTATACGGCGATTAAGTCCTGTACACCGCTGACTTTGGCGCTGATGACGATCATGTCGGAGGCCAGCCCCAAGGATTCGGCGCGCTTGGCGCTGTCCAGCGCCGAAACGACGATGGCTTCCCGCATGACGTCGATCGCCGCCAGGGGTGCCACCAATTTCGAGTTCTCATCCATCATGCGGGTGAGCAGGTCCTGATCGAGGCTGCCCCAGTTCACGCCGATGCGCACGGGCTTCCGGTACTTGACCGCGGTCTCGATCATTTCGGCGAACTGCGGATCGCGTTTGCTGCCGCGGCCGACATTGCCCGGATTGATTCGAAGTTTGCCCAACGCCTCGGCGCAGGCCGGATGAGCCTTGAGCAGCTTGTGGCCGTTGAAGTGGAAGTCGCCGACCAGGGGAGTGCTGATGCCTTGCGCGTTCAGACGCTCTCTGATGTGGGGCACGGCCGCGGCGGATTCGTCATTGTTGACGGTGACGCGCACCAGTTCGGATCCCGCACGCGCGAGCGCTTTGACCTGCGCCACCGTGCCGTCGATGTCGGCGGTGTCGGTGTTGGTCATGGATTGCACGACGATGGGCGAGGCGCCCCCTATGGAGACTGAACCCACTTTGACAGTCAGGGAATGTCGACGAGATCTCATATGGGCATTATACAGGGGAGCGCCGCGCAGGGTCAGGCCGGTATACTTGGGAATGCATTCACTCGAACCGGAGTGCTTGGAACTGCACGCCGCAGGCCTGATTGACGAGGCAGCCGCGGCGCGGGCAGCGGCGTTGGAACGCGGCAGCATTTTCTCGGTCTTTGAGGAGTTGCGTTGCGTGCTGTACGCAGCCGTCGCGGCAATTACCGCCGGTTTGGGCTTGCTGCTCAAAGAGAACTTGGATCGCATCGGGCCCGCGACTCTCATTGGGGCGCTCGCGCTCGCCGCGGCCGGCTGCTACGCGACCGCCCTGCGTAAGCTATTGCAGGGCAAAACGCGCTCGGTCGGGGGCGACTATCTGCTGCTTCTCGGCGCCCTGATTGTCAGTGCCGATTTGGGATATGCGGAATTCCAATTTCATTGGTTGGGGCCGCTGTGGCCGTGGCATTTGTTGATTCTGGCCGCGTTCCATGCCGTCACGGCATATGCGCTGGACTCGCGCCTGGTGCTTTGCGCAGCGCTTGCCTCCCTTGCCGGGTGGTTCGGCATCGAAGGGCACATCGCAACGTTGTTCGACGGCGAGAATGCCCTGAGCAACTTGGGTTCCCAGGCAATCGTCTGCGCGGGCGCGATCTTCATTGCGCGCCAGGCGAATCATTGGTTCGGCGGCCCTCGACAGTTTGAGTCCGTATTCGAAAACTTTGCCGCGAATATCGGCTTCTGGGGTGCCCTGGCGCTATGCCTCATGCCAGGCGCGCGCCTTGAAGGCGTCGCGATCCTCATGGCGCTGGCGGCGGCGTGTATCGTCAAGTCACTGCGCAGCGGTGAAGAGGTGTTCGCCATCTACGGCACCGCCTATACGTCGCTGGTGTTGTGTTGTTTGGAAGCGAAACTCATCAAGACAGGTCTGTCAGCGGCGCTCATGGAGCTTGCGACCGTGATCGCGGGAACATTGCTGTTGTGGCATTTCCACCGACGCGTAAAAGCGGCGCCGGCGTGATGGCGATTCGTCCCACGCCGCAGCAGGAGCGTTGGATGGAGACGGCCTCCCGTCTGCACGTCGGACTCGGTCATCTTCGGATTGCCGAGCACATTGGCCACTGGACAGCGCCATCGTTGATCGCCCGCTGTGCTTTTTTCGTTCTCGGCGCCGTCGCCGCGGGACTGATTTTGGCTGTTTTCAGTTTTATTCACGTGCCCCATGAGATGCTGCCGGCGGGCTTGATCATGCTCATCGCCGCAGAATGGCTTATCTTGAGAAAACATCTTTTCCATGCGGGCGTTGAAGAAGCGCTGTGGGCGGCCGGATTGCTTGCCGTGGTGCTGCAAGTGATGCAGCCGAGTATCGATCTTGGTTTTCGCTCCGCGGCGCTGGTCGCGCTGGTGCTGGCCATCGCAGGACTTCGTTTGCTGAACCCGCTGTTCATCACGCTGGCGGCCGCGGTGGTTTCCTGTGCCATTGTTCTGGCCGGCGAGCACACGCCCGCCATGCGACAGACCTCCACGTTGCTGGCCGGCGCATTTTGCTACACAACGGCCGCGATGGCCCTGTACGTAGGACGGCTCGAATTGCGCCGGCCCTCGCATGACCAGATGCTCAATTGGCTGATGGTGGTCATGCCGCTGTGCGGATATCTGTGGCTTGCGTCCGAGCACACGGCCGTCATCCGGGTTTTCACCGCACTCGCGAGCGCCATATTGGGCGTTGCCGCGCTGCTGCTCGGGCTGCGCCGGCGCGCCCACGCGCCGCTGATCGCATGCATGGTTTGCTTTGGGTGTGTCGCGTACGAACTTCGCAATCTGACGGCGCTGTCTCTGAAATGGAAGTTGATCCTCTGGGGAAGTGCGGCGCTGCTGGTGGCATTGAGATTGGAGCGATACTTACGCACGCCGCGCCGCGGCATCACTGCAAGTCAAGTAGGCGAGGGCGGGAACGCTTTGGATCTTCTACAAATCGCCGGCGCCGCCGCACTGTCGCCGCGCTCCTCCCCGCCCGCCGTCGAACAATTCAAGGGAGGCGGGGGCACGTTCGGCGGCGGTGGAGCGGATGGGAGCTACTAAAGCTTTTGCCGCACACGGTCGTATAGCGACAGGCGTGCCAATGCGCGGTCGAGGCGATCCAACGCATTGATCACTTGGCCGGCCTCCTTGTCGAGCTCCAGTGAGGTCGCATTGAGGATTGTCCACAGCGGCTGAAGGCGTCGCACCAATTGTTTGCCGCTGACGGAGAGCCGCAGCAAGCGGCTGCGCCCGTCCTCGGGATCGACGTCTGATTCCACGAGGCCCGCCTCTTCCAGCGAGCGGCGCGTTTGGCTGACCGACGAATGACGAATGCCTAGGGATGCGGCCAACTCACCCACCGATTGGGCGCCTCTGTCGTGCAGTTGTTCCAAGATTCCGACCCAACGCTGCTGAAAGTCGATGCCGAGATCGACATAGATGCGGCCGGCGTCTTCGTCGATGCTCTCCGACAATCTTCGCAGCCGCGCGCCCATTGCCGCGGGGCCGTACTTGCGCGTGTAGTCGACCATGAGAATTCGCGAGGCGCTGCCTTGTATTTATGTAGGGACCTACATAATATCACGCCGTCCATTTACAGCAAGGATCAATTCATCATGCGACTAGGCATTCGCGGCGGATTCTTCGGCGCTCTTCTCAGCATTACCCTGCAGGCAAGCGCAGCGGGCCCAGCAACCGAAGCGACAGTCTTCTCGCCCGTGGAACTACGCGCCGATTTCGCCCAGATGTACGACGGCCTCAAGGCGGCGCACTTCGATTTGTACGCATTTGCGCCCAAGCGCGAACTCGACAGGCGCTACGCGCAGCTGCTGGGGAGAATCAATCGACCCATGAACCGGTTTCAAGCGAAAGTGTTGTTCGAACTGTTTGCCGCCGCGGCGCGCATGGGGCACACGCGCATCGACTCGCCGACCGCGGATTGGAATGCGTATCGAAAGAGCGGCGGCAAGGGGTTCCCATTGCAGATTCGCATCACGGATGACCGGGTGTATGTGGCCGAAAACTCAAGCGGTATCGATGCGATTAGACCGGGAGATGAAATCACGCGTTTGGATGGGCAGACCATGGGGCAGTGGCTGCGGCGGACCGAAAGACACGTGTCGGCGGAGACGCCCAACATGGCGCATTCCATCATGGAGTACGACTTCGCGATCTACCTTTGGGTCGAGCATGGCGCGGCCGGCGGATTTGACATAGTCACCCGTCGTGCCGGCTCAGCAGAGCAGCACATACGGCTGCCGGCGCGGACGCTGGCGGAGACGCAGGCCGCCCGGCTGCGACAACCCGCGGCCCTTGATCTGGAGAACCCTCTGCGAGAAGCAAAGCTGCTCGAAGGCGGGGTTGCGTATCTTCGGCCGGGCCCTTTCTACAACACTGACGCGAAGACCGGAGCGGACGAGTGGGACGTCTCCGGCTTCAGAGAATTCGTCGATCATGCCTTCGAAGGATTTCTTCAAGCCGGGGCTTCTCGACTCATCATCGATCTGCGCGGCAATCCCGGTGGCGACAATCTTTTCAGCGATATCATGGTTTCCTGGTTTGCCACTCGCCCGTTCCGCTTCGCCTCGCAGTTCAAGATCAAAGTGAGTGCGCAATCCATCGCCGCCAATGCGGCGCGGATTGCCCACGATGCTGACGCAGCAGGACCCGTCTCACGGGAGTACGCAGATCTGTATGCGCACAGCCGGATCGGCGACGTGGTTGATTTCCCCATCCCGCAAGCATTTCCGCGAGACGGCAAGCGATTCGAGGGCAAGGTGTTCGTGCTGATCGATCGGCAGTCGTACTCGAATACGGTTGCCGTCGCCGCGCTGGTACAGGACTACCAGTTCGGTGTCATCGTCGGGGAAGCCACTTCCGACATGGCGACGACCTATGGAGCCATGGAGAATTTCGCGTTGGACCACACCGGTTTGCTGGTCGGTTATCCAAAGGCGCGAATCGTTCGGCCGAATGGCGATCTGCGCGCGAGGGGCGTGACGCCGGACATCGCCATCCCCGTGCCCATTCTTCAGTCTCCCCGCGACGAGGTTTTGCAGCAAGCCAACGCTATCGCGAGCCGTGAATAGGCGCGCGGCAGGGTGGAGCTACTGAGGCGTGATTTTGGGCGGCGGCGTGAACGGCTGGATACCAAACTTCGGATAGACCTCGCTCGGGTAATAAAAGGTGCCGTCCTTCACGACCATGCTGATCGTCTTGATGGCCTTGAGGTTCTTGATCGGATCGCCGGGGATCAAAAAGAAATCCGCAAGCTTGCCCTTCTCGATCGATCCCATGCGCTGGTCCTGGCTCACATACTGAGCCGAATCATAGGTGGCACGCTTCAAGATCTCGGCCGGCGTCATTCCCGCGAGCTGGTACAACTCCAGCTCCCGATGATAAGTGAAGGAGCCGCCCGTGTCGGTGCCGAATACGATGAATATGCCGCGGTCGTGCAGCATGCGAACCACAGCGACCAGCTTGTCGAAGGCCTGGCGGTAGGCGAGGTCGTCCCCCGGTGCGGAGGTATCGGCCAGCGCCTTCATCGAATCGCGGCGCCAGCCAATCGGCATGTGGTCGATATAGTCGACCGCGCCCGGCGGGACCTGACCGTCGCGCCGCTGCGTCAATTGTTCATGAATTCCCAATGTAGGATCGATGGCAATCTTGCGCTCCACCATCAAATCGACGGTGTGCTGCACCTTGGGGCTTTGCAGATCGAGGCTTGGTAGCCGCTTCAGCGCAGTCAGCCGGAATAACGTGCGCGTATCTTCCCCGGGCTGAATTACCCAGCCAAGCGAGAACTGATTGATGTGGGTGATTTCATCGTAGCCCGCAAGGATCATGGCATCGGCATTCGAGAAAGCAGGAATGTGCCCGGCCAACCGCATCCCCAATAGATGTGCCTCCTTGGCCATGGCCGGCACCCAAGCCGGATTCATGCTGTTGTAACTCTTGATCTGCCAGTAGTTTCGGGCGCCGTACCAACGCACGGCTTCAACCGCTTTTTCCTCGCTGTCGACCAGAATGCCGTTGTTTGCACTGAAGGGACTCTTGCCCTCGATGAAGCCTGAGCGGATGACATGGGGGCCGCCGATGGTGCCGCTGTCTATCTGTTCAATCAACTGGTCGAGTACGGCATTGTCATTGCCCATATCTCGAACCGTCGTGATTCCGGCGGCCACATCGAGCAGCGCATCGCCTAACCCAAGATGCGCGTGCATTTCGTACAAGCCCGCGATCAATGTGCCGCCGGCGCCGTCGATGGTCGTTTCACCGGGCGTCGCGGGGCTGTCGAGCGGCTCGACCGCGGTGATCACCTTGCCTTGAACCAGCACCGCCAACGGCTGCGTCAGCGCTGAGGTTTTCGGATCGAACAACCTGACGTTGCGAATGCGGATCGGGCCGGCGTAGTGATGCGCTACCTCGCGCTCGATATTGACGAATCGCTGGCTGGACCACGCAGCCGCCAGGTCGCGCAGGCGCTTTTGCTCGCCTTCGTATCCTGTGCGCACGAGTATGGATCTGGAATCGACATCGGCGAACAGATCGTTCTTGGCATCTAGCAGAATGGTCTCAGGTTCGAGATTGATCCCTATCAGATCGTAACGCGTGACCTCCAGGGGACCTGCGTCTCCCTTGACGGTGAGCGTTTCACCTTTCTCCAGGTGAAGCGTACCGCCCGGCAGCGCCGGCAATTGTTTGTCCGCCGTCTTGAGCAGCGCGCGCGCGTAAAGGCCATGCGCCCAGGGACTGGAACTCTGCGCCAGATAAATGCTCGGCGTGTGGATGGTCGAATGACCTTTGCCTGTGGAATCCACCCACTCGCCGCGCGCGCCCTTGCGAATAAAATGCTCGGCGACCTTGCTGCCGAACGTAGTTGTGCCTCTGACCGTCCATTCGGTCGGCAAACCGGCGGCATCCAGCGTGACCGTTTCTGTGATGGTCGGACCGCGGCCATTGTTCTTGACATCGAAGTCGATGGTGGTCTGATCGCCCTTGGTTTCGGCGTTCAGATGACCGACGTTTTTGTCGCCGGTGATGAAGACGTAGTTGAAAGTGTCTGCCTGGGCCAGGCAGGGCAGGCTGAACATCAAGGTGAGCGCGATTTTTTGTATGGACACTTTTTGGGGCTCGCTGGTATTTTGGGTTGAATGTTTGTTTTGGCGACCGCGGATTTTAAGCGCAAATCCTGAAAATCCGACAATTTCCTGACTTTCCACGGTGCCGTAGGGAGGTTGATTGCCAGAAAATGGCATGGAATCATGTGGTTGGAGTTTTGACCGTGGTGCATGGTTCGTGTATGGTCTGTGTATGGCCACCAAAACCATTTCCATCGAAACGGACGCCTATGAGCTTCTCGCCCACGAAAAAAAGGACCGCACGGAGTCTTTTTCGCGGGTGATCCGCCGCCTGTTTGCTGAACGACCTGCGCTCACGGCGGGAGATTTGCTCGATGTCATGCAGGAATTCAAAGGGAAGGGGGCAGGGCCACGGCGCAAGCGGCGCTAAACATGCTTCTGCTCGATACGAGTTTTCTCATTGAATTCGAGGATGAACTCGCCAATAAACGTGTCGGGCCCGCCACCGGGTTGCTTGCGACCCGGCGCTCCATGCCGGTGGCAATCAGCATTGTGACGCTCGGGGAGTTTGCCGAGGGATTCCTCGACCCAGTAGCACTCAACGAATTCGTGAGCCCATTTCGTGTCATTCAACTGTCTCGAATGATCGCGTGGCGGACTGCTGCTTTGCAGGTTTCTCTTTCACGACGTCTCGGCGAAAACGATGCTTGGATCGCCGGCACAGCAATTGCGTATGGGGCAACGTTGGTAGCTCGCGAGCGCGCGTTCTCACGCGTACCCCGATTGGATTATCTTTCGTTTTGACGATTCGGCGGGTTAACCGCCCAACTTCGCCCGGTCTCTTGCCTACTGAGTATATCTAGTATATACAGTGCCGGTGACCGACGCGCCGACCCACTTGTATTTGGGGCCCCTTTCGCCCGCCTCAGGCCCGCTGTACCAACAAATCGTGGACGGCATCAAGCGTGAAGTGCTCGCCGATCGTCTCACCGCCGGCAGCGCGCTCCCTTCTTATAGAGTGCTGGCCGAAAAACTCTTGGTAAGCCTGATCACGGTCAAAAGAGCCTACGAGGAGCTGGAGCGCGAGGGCATTACCTTCAGTAGACAGGGGTTGGGAACCTTTGTCGCCGCTAGCGGCAATGATCGCACTCGAGCCGACCGTCGCGCCGTGGCGCGTGATGCGTTGCGATCCGCCATTCACTCAGGACGGCAGGCGGGCGTGACGGACCGCGAATTAATTCAAATGCTGCGCGATGAACTTAAGTCGCAGCTCACCGAATCCAATGACGAGCCCATTCGAGGTAGCGCCCCATGAGTGCATCGGCGATTGAATTTCAAGCCATTCAAAAATCCTTTGGGCTCGCGTTCTCACTCGGGCCTTTGACCCTGAGTGTGCCGCGCGGATCGATTTATGCGCTGATCGGACCCAACGGCGCCGGAAAGTCCACTGTGCTCAACATGTTGATGGGCATGGGGGAGCCAACTCGGGGCACCATCACGGTCTTGGATCGCAATATCCGCGAGGATGAAGTCGAGATCAAACGCCGCACCGCCTACGTAAGCCCCGACATGGACTATCGCGCCTGGGGAACCGTGGGGCGTGCGATCGATTTTGTCCGCGGGTTCTATCCCGATTGGAATGCGAAGCGCTGCGAAGAGTTGCAATTTGCCTTCGGCGTGCATCGCGACACCCGTGTGGACGCACTGTCATTCGGTGCGCGTATGAAGCTTGCGCTGGTGCTGGCGCTGTCGCGAGACGCGGAACTGCTGGTGCTGGATGAGCCCACTTTGGGTCTCGATGCCATCGCGCGCCGTCAGTTGTTCGCGGAGCTGCTCAAATTCATGACGGGCGAGGGTCGCACCATTCTGATTTCCTCGCATCAGCTTACCGATCTGGAGCGCTTTGCGGATCATGCGGCCATCGTGAATCATGGCAAACTGCTGACTTCTGGTCGCATGGATAGACTGGTTGATCGTTACCGCCAATTCGATGCGCGGGTCCTGCGCGACGCTTCTTTCAGCGTACCCGGGGTCTCCGTGATCGATCGTCAAGGCGATCGCGTACGGCTGCTGGTCGATGGTGACGTGGTGCCCGCTGACGCGCTTCAAATACCGGAAATCGAGGTGCTGGCGCAGGTGCCGCTCACACTCGAGGACTTGTTTCTCGCGCTCATCGCGAGCGCCAACGGCTGCAGCGGCTGGTGGTCACAGGTGAGTGCCGCATGAATTCCATGGTGTATCGCTTGCTGAAGGGATACTTGTTGCGCAGTGTGTGGTTGTATGCCCTTTTTTTAGTGCTGCAATTCATGATGACCGGTGTTTATTGGTGGCGAGGCTACGATCGAGTGCCGGCCGCCGGTGTGCTGCTCGGCATCTGGGGCGCGGTGGCAGCTCTCAACACTCACAGTCTGGTGTGGCGCAGTTTGCCGCTGACCTCGCGGGATGCCGGCGTTTTTCGGTGGTGGGCCATGGCTGGCGCTCCGGGGATATTTATTACGCTCCTGACCATGATCTCTTGGGTTTTGCTGCGCCTCAGCGGACTTCCGGTTCCCGAAACTGCCGCCATCCTGGAAGGCCTCCTCGCGACCTGGGGGGTGCTCGGTGTACTGGCCATGCTGTCGTGCTCATCGCAGCGGTCTGGCGCAAGGCTGCGGCAGGCAAAAATCGCCGGCACATTGATCGGCTCTTCGATATTGCTCGTGTACGGACTGCCCGTGGGATCGGCCCCGCGACCCTACTCCATCGTCTTCGGGTGCGCGGGTGTGACGCTGCTGTTCGCCTCCGCCGTGCGCGCGTACCGCGGTATGGATTGGCGCTGGCCGGACCTTGCGGCTCGCAAGTCGAGAATCACGGACAAAAAACTAAGCTCCTGGCTAACGCATCGCTACGGCTTGAGCGTGGTATTGATTCCGCTTGCGCAGCGTACGGTGATTCTCGCCGCCGTCGCAACGGTGATCATCGTATCGCTGCAGCGAATATTTCCGCAGGCGTCGGTCGCGCTTTTCTGGGTATATTTCATCGGTCTTTCGACGACCGGGTTTTTGCTGACCCATCAAGTTCGCATGGCGTTTCAGCCGCTGCGATGTTTGCCGCTGAGCGTGAAACAACTTGCGGGATTTCTGATGCTGTTTGGGGCTCTACCTGGTTTGGCCACGCTGGGATTGACGCTGCTGATCAATCGCTCGGTGCTGAATGCTGCACTGATTAACGGTCAAGTGGCGACATTTGCGCTCGTCATTATTTCCCTACAGGCTCTGCCGCTTCGGTCAACGACTCTGCGCGGTCAAAGCAAATTTTTTAACTACTGGATGCCACTCATTCAGCGGATCTATGTGCCGGTTTATCTCGGAGCGATCGCCGCATATTGGAGTTCTCCATCTGACTCTCCTTGGGTGCGATGGCCGTGGATCCATTGGTCGTTGCAGGCAACGGGTGTCGCCACTTGCGTCAGCGGCTATTTCATCTTGGTGTATCAGCTGCGTGCGGGCATTCGCCCTTCCAGCAACGAGAATGCTTTTTCGCCAGGTTAAGATAGCGCATGAACTCCCGCATCATTTACTCCACCGGCGTTGGGAGTCTCTGCCCAAATTGCCGCAGGCCGGTCCGCGAATGCGTCTGCCCCAAGGGGGTTCCGGGTGCGGCCAAACCCGCGGCGGTGCGGGTCGCCCGCGAGACTCAAGGCCGGGCGGGGAAGGGCGTCACGACCATCACGGGGTTGCCTCTATCGCTCTCTGACATCGAAGCGCTGGCGACCAAGCTCAAGAAACGTTGCGGCTCGGGCGGTACGGTGCGTGAGGGCGTCATTGAGATTCAGGGCGATCATCGAGATGCGATCGTGGCTGAGCTGATCAAATTGGGATGGCCGGCGAAGAAATCGGGAGGTTAGCCAGGCGATTGCGACCCCGGCGGCAGGACGCGAACGCGAACGCGGCCAGGCTCAACCACCGAAAAATGCCCAGGCCAATCGTTGCGTGCCATCAGAACATCGGCAACGGCCCTTCCGACACCTACGGGACCGAGCCCTGGCAAACGAAAGAGTACAATGCCGCAGCTCGCTGGTAGACCAGAGCGCCACGCCAGTTCACCGAAATCCTTATCGAAAGTCAGGAGTACGCGGGCATCCTTTAAACTGCGTGCAAGTACATCTTGATCGGTAATGCCCGGCGGCACGAAGCGCAGAGACCGCATCGCCAGGAAAATTTTCATCCGCAAGAAAGCGCACCGTCAGGCGATCGCCGCGGGATACACCTTTTCAGATTGCAATATCTCACTGGCGTATTGCAGACACGCCGCGATGTCCTCGTGAGTAATGCCGGAGTAATTCCGCAAGATATCAGCTTCAGTCCAGCCTTGACCCAGTAAGCCTACGATGAAGTCCACCGCCAGCCGGCTTCCCCGGACAACAGGCTTTCCGGCCAGCACCGCCGTATCGAGGGTAATGTGGTCTCTCCAGCTCATTTCATGAGTTTATCAGCGATTTAGCATGAATCAGAAGGAAATACTGGGCTTTAGCGGATCCGCCTTCAAACGTGTCGGACGCTGGTGCTGACGAGATATATGAGGGCTTTGCGCTTCAATCCATAGATCGTCTTCTGTATGATCCCGCCCCACTCGCGATAAGAGCTGTCTGGAGAGAGTCCTTTAAATAGGACCGCCGAAGGCGCAACCGCCCGGAAACGCTCAGGCACATGAACGGCAGACTCTCGCGATCTCTGGAGAGCGGTCGCGCCAGGCGATCCACCGAAGGGGAGCAACGCTTACCTTAAGCGCGCAATCTCTCAGGTCTTAAGGACAGAGGGGCTTAAGCACAATGGTGCTTACGCGTCTCCGTATTCGTTCGCCGCGAGGTTGCGATGGGCCTTAAGACTCCGCTTTACGACACACATGTTAAGCACGCTGCAAAAATCGTCGACTTCGGCGGCTGGGACATGCCGTTGCACTATGGTTCGCAGATTGAGGAGCACCACGCGGTGCGCCGCGCCGCCGGAATGTTCGATGTGTCGCACATGGCCATCGTGGATTTGACCGGCGGGCGTGTACGCGAATTCTTGAGATTTCTCCTGGCCAACGATGTGGGCCGCCTCAAAACCACCGGCAAGGCACTGTATTCCTGCATGTTGCTGCCCAACGGGGGCGTGATCGACGACCTGATCGTCTATTTCATGACGGACACCTGGTATCGCATGGTCGTGAATGCCGGAACGCGCGACAAGGACCTGGCTTGGATCCTTAAACACGCCATCGATTTCGACATAGCGGTCGTCGAGCGCAAGGACTTGGCGATGATTGCGGTGCAGGGCCCCGCTGCGCGCCACAAGACCGCGGCACTGCTCTCCCCGCCGCAGCAAATCTCGGTCCTGGAGTTGAAACCCTTCTTCGGCGCGCCGTTTGGGTCGTGGTTCGTGGCCCGCACCGGCTACACGGGCGAGGATGGTTTCGAAGTCATGATCCCCGCGGCGGAGGCCCCGGACGCGTGGGCAAGGTTGGCCGCGCAAGGCGTGAAGCCTGCCGGCTTGGGCGCGAGGGATACACTCAGGCTGGAAGCGGGCATGAATCTGTATGGCAACGACATGGATGAGAGTTTTCATCCCCTCGAGTCCGGACTCGCCTGGACCGTGGCCTTCGAACCCGCCGAGCGCGACTTCATCGGCCGCGAATCCCTGGTGCGCGCGCAGCGCGAGGGCGGCCGTGAGCTCGTCGGCCTGCTGCTCGAGGAACGCGGGGTATTGCGCAGCCATCAGAAAGTGCTGCTAACCGGTGTGGCTGGGGCCGCTCCTGAGGGCGAGGTTACCAGCGGAACATTTTCACCCACCTTGAATCGTTCCATTGCGTTGGCGCGAGTGCCGAAGACAACTCAGCCGACCGTGCAGGTGGAAATTCGCGGCAAATTGCACGCGGCGCGGATTGTGAAGCCGCCATTCGTGCGCCATGGCAAGCCATTGATAGACATCAGCTAGGGGAATTTCAACGTGAGCAACAAAGTACCGGGCGATTTGCGATATACCAAGAGTCACGAGTGGGTGCGCCAAGTGCACGGCGAGGCGTCTAACGGCGCGATCGAGATCGGCATCACTGATCATGCGCAAAGCGCGCTCGGCGACTTGGTGTTCGTCGAGGTGCCGGACGTCGGCCGTGCGTTGAGCGCCGGCGAGGCTTGTGCCGTCGTCGAGTCCGTCAAGGCTGCCTCCGACGTTTACAGTCCGCTCGCGGGCAAAGTCGTTGCCAACAACCCGGCGTTGGCGAGCAAACCGGAATTGCTCAACGAAGACCCGTATGGCGCCGGGTGGCTGTTCCGCCTGGAGACGGGTGTTTCCGCCAATGCCGCCTCGCTCATGAGCGCGAGCGCCTACGAGACTTTCTTGGCTGAAGAATCCAAGTAAGGGACGCATATGGCATACATTCCCCACACGCCTGAGGACATCTCGCGCATGCTTGAAGTCATCGGTGTGAACTCCGTCGACGATCTGTTCGACGAGATTCCCGCCGACCTTCGCGCAGGCGACCTCGACTTACCGCCCCCACTGTCCGAAATGGAGATTGGGCGGCTCATGACCGAGCGCGCGGTTCTCGATGGACGGCCGTTGAATTTCATCGGCGCGGGGGCCTATGAGCATCACATTCCCGCGCCTGTGTGGGCGATTGCAACGCGCGGCGAATTTTATTCCGCGTACACGCCGTATCAGGCGGAAGCGAGCCAGGGCACGTTGCAGCTGATCTACGAGTACCAATCCATGATGTGCGCGCTCACGGGCATGGAGGTATCGAACGCGTCGCTGTACGACGGCGCCTCGGCGCTCGCTGAGGCCTGCCTGATGGCGGTGCGGTCCAATCGTCACTCGACCTCACGGCGGATACTCATGCCGCGAGCGGTGAATCCCACGTATGCGCAGGTTGCGCAAGCCATCGCCGGCAACCAAGACATCAGCTTCGTACCGGTGGACTTCGACAGATCTGCCGGACGCACCCTGCTCGAGACGCTCGAAGCCTTCAGCGGCCAGGATTTCACGGCCCTGGTGGTGCAACAGCCGAATTTTTTCGGCAGCTTGGAAGAAGTCGATGCGCTTAACGATTGGGCGCACCAGAACAAGATCATGCTGATCGCGGTCGTCAATCCTACCTCGTTGGCGCTTCTGAAACCGCCTGCGGTCTGGGGACTGGATGGAGCGCCAGGCGCCGACATCGTCTGCGGCGAAGGGCAGGCGCTCGGTGTGCCGCTGGCCTCGGGCGGTCCTTATTTCGGTTTCATGGCGACGCGCATGCAGTACGTGCGCCAGATGCCCGGCCGAATCGTCGGGCGCACCGTGGATGTGGAAGGACGGCCCGGCTTTAGTTTGACGCTGCAAGCCCGTGAACAGCACATCCGGCGCAGCAAAGCGACCTCCAACATCTGCACGAACCAGGGATTGATGGTGACGGCCGCGACGATTTACATGAGCCTCCTCGGGCCGCAAGGTCTTCAGGCCGTGGCGCAAGCCAGCATGCAGCGCACCGCAGATCTGGTGGCGGCATTGAGCAAGATCGCGGGTGTGAAAAGAGCCTTCACCGCCCCGCATTTTCACGAAGCCGTGTTGATGTTGGATCGCCCGCCGGCGGCAATTCTTGCGGCGCTGTCTCGGCGCGGCATCCTAGGCGGTCTGGACTTGAGCGAGCGCTACCCGGAATTGGGACATGCGATGCTCGTGTGTGCGACCGAAACCAAACTCGAGGTCGATATCGAATCGTATAGGTCAGCATTGGCCGACGTGATGAGCGCATCGCGCGCGGCAGCCTAAGGGGAAATGTTATGACTGAACTCAATTTGCGCGAACCTCTGATATTCGAGTTGAGCAGGGCGGGACGGGGCGCCGGCACGCAGTTCCCGCCGCGGGTTGCAGGCTCCGCGCAAGTGCCCGCGAATCTGCGGCGCAGCGCGCCGCCTGGATTGCCTGAAGTTTCGGAGTTGCAGGCGGTGCGCCACTACACGCGCCTGTCGCAGATGAATTTCTCCATCGACACGCATTTCTATCCTTTGGGTTCTTGCACGATGAAGTACAACCCGAAGGCCTGCAACACCTATGCAATGTTGCCGGAGTTCCTGGGCCGCCACCCTTTGGGGCCCGAACCCCAGGGGTTTCTGGCCTGCATGTACGACCTGCAGGAGATGCTGCAGGAAATCACCGGCATGACGGCGGTGAGCCTCACGCCGATGGCCGGCGCTCAGGGGGAATTCGCGGGCGTCGCGATGATTCGTGCCTATCATCGCGCACGCAATGATCTGGCGCGCACCGAAATCATCGTGCCGCAGGCGGCCCATGGCACCAATCCCGCCACTGCGACCATGTGCGGCTTCATCGTCAAGGAAATTCCCTGCGATGCGAATGGCGATGTCGATATCGAGGCGCTGCAGGCCGCGGTGAGCCCGGCAACGGCCGGTATCATGCTCACGAATCCTTCAACGCTGGGTGTCTTCGAACGCAAGATCGTGCAGATTGCCCGCATCGTTCACGATGCCGGCGGCCTGCTCTATTACGATGGAGCAAACTTGAACGCCATTCTCGGCAAGGTGCGGCCCGGCGACATGGGTTTTGACGTCATTCACATGAATTTGCACAAGACGTTTTCGACGCCGCACGGCGGCGGGGGGCCTGGCTCCGGTGCGGTGGGCGTGAGCGCCCGCCTGAAGCCCTTTTTGCCGCTTCCCATCGTCGGCAAGGATGGCGTTCGCTACCGCTGGCTGACGGAGCGCGATCTGCCGCAATCCATCGGCCGCCTGTCCGGCTTCATGGGCAACGCCGGAGTAAATCTGCGCGCCTACATCTATATGCGGCTGTTGGGCCGCGAAGGCATGGTGCGGGTCGCGGAATTCGCCGCGCTCAATGCCAATTATCTGATGAAACGCCTGCAGGCTTTGGGCCTCGAAGCGGCTTATCCTAAGCGTCGCGCCAGCCACGAATTCATCATTACCTTGAAGCAGGAAAACAAGGCCTATCACGTATCGGCGATGGATGTTGCGAAGCGGCTGCTGGACTACGGTTTTCACGCCCCCACGACCTATTTTCCCTTGTTGGTTCCCGAGTGCCTGCTGATCGAGCCCACGGAGACCGAGGCCAAAGAGGACCTGGACCGGTTTTGCGATGCCATGGCCTCGATCCGCGAGGAAATGCGCCACGATCCCGAGAAACTCACCTCGGCCCCGCATACAATGCCCGTCCGACGATTGGACGATGTGCGTGCGGCGAAGCAGCTGGATTTGATTTGGAAAGGATTGACTGCTTGATAGGAACCGGCTGGCGCCTGAACTTGTCCGATCCCTCGGCGTAGTCAAATTTACCCTAGGATCGGCATGCCCCGTATTTCGCTGCTTTTGTCATTGTTTGCGTTGTCCGTTACACCCGCATTCAGCGCTGCACCCATTAGCCCGGCCCCCGGCATTCCAAGCAGTCCCGCCAATTGGGCGCAGACCTTGGAAAGAATCGCGACCGGTGTGGTCACCATTCAAATCGACAGCACGCGTGCGTTCGACACCGAATGGAACACCACGGCGCAGGCCACCGGCTTTGTCATCGACGCCAAGCGCGGACTCATCCTGACGAATCGGCACGTCGTGACCCCCGGACCTGTAACGGCCCAGGCCATTTTCTTGAACAGGGAAGAAGTGCAGCTGTATCCGGTTTACCGCGATCCGATCCACGACTTCGGTATCTACCACTACGATCCTGCGAAACTGCATTTCATCCAGCCGGCTGAGCTGCCCCTGTACCCGCAAGGCGCGGTCATCGGCCGCGAAATTCGCGTCGTCGGCAATGATGCAGGCGAGCAGCTGTCGATCCTCGCGGGCACGCTGGCGCGGTTGGATCGAGAGGCGCCGGAATACGGTTACGGCAAGTACAACGACTTCAATACCTTTTACTTTCAGGCGGCTTCGAGCACCTCGGGCGGTTCGTCCGGCTCGCCCGTGATCGATATGGAAGGGCGCGTGGTGGCGCTCAATGCCGGCGGCGCCACGGGCGCAGCCTCGAGTTTCTACCTGCCGCTGCCTGCCGTGGTGCGGGCGCTGAAATATATCGAGGCCGGCAAGCCTGTGCCGCGCGGTACGCTGGAAACCGTATTCAAGTACACGCCTTACGATGAGCTGAAGCGGCTCGGCCTCAATGCGGATACTGAAGCGGCCATGCGCAAAGCGTATCCGAAGTTGACCGGCATGCTGGTGGTGGACGACGTGCAGCCCGGATCCGGCGCCGACGGGATCTTGGCGCCCGGCGATATTCTGGTGGCCATCGACGGCAAGCCCATGCCTGAGTTTTTCGCGCTCGAGGATGTGCTCGACAATCACGTCGGACAGCGAGTGAAAGTGGAAGTGCTGCGCGGCCGCCAATCAGTCCAGCACGACCTCGAAGTTCAGTCCCTGGGCGCCATTACACCCGATGAGTTCATCGAATTCGGCGAGGCGGTGGTGCATACGCTGTCCTATCAGCAGGCGCGCCATTTCAATGTACCGATCAAGGGCGTGTATATCGCCAACCCGGGATATGTGTTCGGCTCCGCCGGCATCCCGAGGGCTGCCTTGATCAGTTCGTTCAACGGCAAGCCCGTGGCAACGCTCGCGGAATTTGCCCAAGCGCTGGCGGAGCTTTCGGATGGAGCGCGAGTGCCGGTTCGCTACGTCACCATTGAGGATCCCCGCGCCGCTCAGCTCAAGGTCATTCGCATGAATCGCCGCTGGTTTCCGGCGCGAGAATGCAAGCGCGACGACACGTTGGGAACCTGGCCCTGCATCAGCATCAGCAGCGGACCGCCCCCGTCCACCGCCAAATCCGCCTCGACTCAGTTTGCCAAGACCGGCGATGTGCATATCGATCGGCTGGCGCCGTCTTTGGTGATGGTGAATTTCGACATGCCGTATTCCACGTCCGGCGTCACGGAAAAGAATTACCACGGGACCGGTGTCGTCGTGGATGCGCAGCGCGGATTGGTGGTGATCGACCGCAACACCGTGCCCGTGGCGATGGGCGATGTGCGCATCACCTTCGCCGGCACTGTTGAGGTGCCGGGCAAAGTCGTGTTCATTCATCCTTTGCACAATCTCGCCGTCGTCTCCTACGATCCGAAGTCTATCGGCAACACGCCGGTGCGTGCGGCGACATTGGTCTCGCGGCCTTTGAGCGCAGGTGAGGATGTTTGGGTGGTCGGCCAGCGCGCCGACTCCAAAATTCTCTCCCAGAAAACCCAGATCTCCAGCGTCGATGTGGTGTCATTTCCCCTGTCGCGTACGCTGCGCTTTCGCGACAGCAATTTGGAAGCGGTGAGCCTGATCAATCCGCCGGGCGACTATGACGGCGTGCTGACGGATGAAAAAGGCGATGTGCTGGCGCTTTGGTCGAGCTTCGCATTCGAATCACAGCGCGAATTGGAGCAAATCAATCGCGGCATACCGGCGGACTTGGTCAACGAGATGATCGGTGTGGTTGCCGACGGACGGCCCCTATATTCCTTCGAAGCGGAATTCGACGTGCAGTCCTTGGCCGTTGCGCGCGAGCTGGGATTGCCGGACGAGTGGGTGCGCCGCTTTGCAGAGCACAACCCGCAACGCCGCCAAGTGCTCGGCATCAATCGACTCGTCGCCGGTTCTCCAGCCGCGGCATTGCTCGAGCCCGGCGACCTGCTGCTCGCGATTGACGGCAAGGTTGTGAACCGTTTCCGCGAGGTTGAGCGCGCGGTACAGAGTCCGATGGTGTCCGTGACGGTGTGGCGCGACGGCGCCGAGAAAACCTTGCCAATGAAGACCGTGGCGTTGAACGGCCGCGACATCGATCGCGTGCTCATTTGGGCGGGCGCCACCCTGCAGGCGCCGCATCGCGCCATGGCCGCGCAACGCGGAATTGCTCCATTCGGTGTGTTTGTGTCGTTTTTCTTTTACGGCTCACCGGCCACGCACTACGGACTGTATGCCGGGCGCCGCATCACGGAAGTGGACGGTCAGCCTACCGCTGATCTGGATGCCTTTATCCGGGCGGTGAGCGGTAAACCCGACCGGGCCTCATTGCGGTTGAAGACCATCAGCTGGAACGGCCAGACCGATGTCATCACCTTGAAGCTCGACAAGCATTATTGGCCTGCCTATGAACTCAATCGGCAGGAGGACGGTACTTGGACGCGCACCGCGCTCGACCCGCCGGAAGTTACGGCGGCGGTGAGGCCTTGAGCGGCGGGATGTTTTGCACCAGCGACTCGAGAGCCAGCAACCAATGCCGGTAGTAGGTATCGCCGAGGTCCGCATCCCCTGCGGCTTGCGCCAGCGCAATCTGCCGAGATAGCGCGTCGGCCCATTGCGGCCATGTGAACAAACCGCGCTCATGAAGGGCCAGCACCATGGCAAAAGCTCGGGCCTCCCACGGATCTTTGAAAACCGGAATGTCCCCATCCCGCGGCATTCCGGGCAATTCCGCCATCCCCGCCAGTCCGGGCAACGCCTCGTGCATCATGCAGGTTCGAGGTATGGTTCGAACGCATCCACCGAAATGGTGGAGCGCTGCTTGAGCCCTTGCGCGCCCCACAGCTCCTTCTCTTCGAAGGCCACGGTGTACAGCCACTGCGGGGACTCACCGAGGCCTTGCGAGTTTGTATCGGGAAATACATGCGCTCCGTGGACTCTTTCCACGATTCCCAACTTGCCGCGCGCATAGGCGGGCAGGCGTGTGTGGTGATCAGGGCGAGCGGCAACCGTGCGCACCCTATCCCCAGGCGCATAACGGGCAGGGCCGGAGGGTGCTCGCGAGGCAGGGCTCCCCTTGCTGATCACCGCGGCGACAAGATCGGCGCGCAGTACCTGCTTGGGCGTGGGAGGAGCGTCGCTGAGCACGCCTTTCTGCAACGCCAGTTTTTCCAGCGCGCCCAGCCAGATTTCGTAGTAACTGAGATCGCGGTAGTTGGGCAGTGTCTCGCGTGCCGCGCGATTCATGTCGATATTCGATAACCCCGTCGGACCCATGGCCACCACCAGCGCCATGACTCGCGGCTCCCAGGGCGCATGAAACAATTCACCTTCGGGCTCCGGCACGATGGCGCCGCGCACGTCTTGTCCGCCGAGATCTGCGTTGGAGTGGTAGCTCATGGCGCTGCGCCCGCCAAACCCGTGCCGATCATCGAGTCACGCGTGATCAAGTTCGCCAGTTCCTGTTCGCTCAAATGCTCGGTGCCTGACGGCCGCTGCGGCAATACCAGATAACGGACTTCGGCCGTCGAATCCCAAATGCGGATGTGAGTCGTTTCGGGCAGCTCAACACCGAATTCGCGAAGAACGCCGCGCGGATCTTTCACCGCGCGTGCGCGATAGGGCGCGCTCTTATACCAGGTCGGCGGCAGTCCTAGCACCGCCCAGGGGTAGCAGCTGCACAGTGTGCACACCACCAGGTTGTGCACTTGCGGCGTGTTCTCGACCGCCACCATGTGCTCGCCCTGGCGGCCCGTGAATCCCATGGATGCGATGGCCGCTGTGGCATCCGTAAGCAGCCGGCGGCGAAATTCGGCATCGCTCCAGGCTCGCGCCACGACTCGCGCACCATTGCGGGGCCCGATCTTCGTCTGATACGCGTCGATCAATACATCGAGCGCCGCAGGATCGATATATCCCTTTTCGGTCAGCTGCGCCTCTAGAGCGCGAACTCGCGTTTCCAGCGCACTGGCTGGGCGCGGCGGGGCATGCGAGTGATCGTCATGCGAGTGATCGTCATGCGAGTGATCGGTATGCGGGTCGTGTTCGTGTTCGCTCATTGATGGTCTAGTATAAGAGGCTCCGGAGGGCCAGTCTCATGAATAAACCGATCGTCTTTTTGGCGATGGCGTTCCTGGTTTGGAGCTTGGGCGCGGCGCGCGTGGGTCAGGCGGGCACCCCTGAATTGCGGCTTTATGTGCTCGATTGCGGACACGCCAGCTTCAAGGACATGGGCGGATTCTCTGATACAGGGGAGTATGACGGCCTGGCGGGTGAGATCGCGGTGCCGTGTTTCCTGATCCGGCACCCCAAGGGTGATTTGCTGTGGGACGCAGGTCTGGGCGATCACTACAACTATCCCAAGGAAGGCAGTGATGCTGCACCGGGCGTGCACGTCACGGTACCCGTGACACTGCTGGCGCAATTGCAATCGCTTGATTTGACGCCAAAGAACATCAACTTCATTGCCTTCTCGCACTTGCACTGGGATCACACCGGCAACGCCAACGAGTTTCCCGACGCGGTTTGGATCATGAACAAGTCGGAACTTGCCGCGGCGCTGACGCTTCCGCCGCCGGGTGGGGTGCTGCCTGAAACATGGAGCGCTTACAAGAGCGCCAAGAGTGAAACGATAGAAGGCGATTACGACGTATTCGGCGACGGCACGGTGATGATCCTGAGAACGCCGGGACACACCCCCGGTCATCAGGTACTGAAGCTGACATTGAAAAAGAGCGGCACCGTCATTCTGTCGGGCGATCTTTACCATCTGCGAGGCAATCGCGTATTCAAACGCGTGCCGGTCTATAACGTGAATCGCGCGGACACGCTGGCCTCGATGAACCGCGTCGAAGCCATCATCAAGAACACGCACGGACGGCTGATCTTGCAGCACGATCCGGGGGAATTCCAGGCACTGCCAATGCCTCCCGCTTATCTTGATTGATCGGCATGATTGACAACGCCTCTCGTCAAGACCTTCCCGAAATTCTGGCGATCTACAACGAGGTCATCCGCAACTCCACCGCGGTTTACACGGAGGTCGAATTGACGAAAGGTGGAGGCGAAGCATGGTTCGACGCGAAGCTCGCGAGTGGCTTCCCCCTGATGGTGGCGCGAGACGCATCCTCAATCACCGGTTTCGGCAGCTTCGGCGAGTTTCGCGCATGGCCGTGCTATCGGCACAGCGTCGAGCACAGTGTCCACATTCGGACGGATTGCCGCGGCAGAGGCTTAGGCCGAATGCTGGTCACGGAACTCATGGGACGAGCTGCCGCCATGCAGAAGCATGTCATGATCGCGGGCATCGACGCCGACAACGCCGCATCGATCAAGCTCCATCAGAATCTGGGATTCATCCAGGTCGGGCATTTCCATGAGGTGGGATTCAAGTTCGGCCGTTGGCTCGACTTGGTGTTCCTACAATGTCGCCTTCCGGCTACAAATTCGTCAACAAGTGTAAAACCGCCGCCTTGAAGCCGAAGCTGCCCTTGCTCGCATCTCAGTCTTGATATCATGAGCGTGTGGTAAGAGCTACTCAGACAGACATCGAAACGGCCGTGGAAGCCCTGCGCGCCGGAGAACTGGTCGTGTTTCCGACCGAGACCGTCTATGGGGTTGGGGCGAATGCGGCCAATCCTCCCGCCGTGCGCAAGATATTTGAGGTCAAGGGGCGTCCTCCCGATCATCCGGTCATCGTCCACCTGGACGATCCGCGCTACTTGCACCGTTGGGTTTCGAATATGCCTCCGGTTGCCGAACAATTGGCCGATAAATTTTGGCCGGGACCCTTGACGCTGATTCTGCCCAAGGCAGAAAACGTCAACGACATTGTCACCGGCGGCCAGGACAGCATCGGCATTCGCGTGCCCTCGCACCCCATCGCCCAGCAGCTGCTGAATGCCTTTGGAGGCGGTATCGCGGCGCCATCCGCCAATCGATACGGGCGCCTGAGTCCCACCAAGCCGGAGCATGTACGCGATGAACTCGGGGATGCGGTGAGGGTGATCCTGGACGGCGGCGATTCGCCCATCGGACTCGAGTCCACCATCGTATCCTGCCTCGAGAACCAGGCGCGGCTACTGCGCCCGGGATTCATCACGCGTTCGCAGCTCGAACACGTGGTGGGTGTTTTGGCGATCGGCGGAACCGCTCCCAGGGTTCCGGGCGACAGGGCATTGCACTATGCGCCTTCGACGCCGCTCGAAATCGTGGACTCCGACGACCTCGAAGTGCGGGCCGGCGAAATCGTGGCGCGCGACGAAAAAGTGGCTGTTCTCGCCATGCGGCCTCCGCAGCAAACCCAGCGCCATATGACCTGGATAAACGCCGGTAAGAAACCGGATACCTACGCGCACAACCTCTACAATCATCTGCGCACGTTGGATCGGGTCGGCTGCGTCAAGATTTTCGTGCAAAGCCTGCCTCAGGACGAGAGGTGGGCGGCTATACTCGATCGCCTGCAGCGCGCCAGCGGCATGGGCGATGATTCCTTGGAGATGAGCGTCAGCTAGCGCATGGAGCTCGATCCCCAGCAAGACCCTTTCTCCCGAGAGGCGGTTCAACATTTGGTGGCGCGCTACGGATCACCCTTGTTCGTGATCGATGCCGAACGTGTCCGTCAGCAGTATCGCCGCCTGGCCGCAGCACTTCCCGGCGTTGACTTGCATTACGCCTTGAAGCCGCTGCCGCACTCATCGCTCATTGGCACGCTCAACGCAGAAGGCGCTTTCTTTGATCTTGCGACCAATGGCGAAGTCGAACTGGTGCGCAGCCTGGGTGTTGCACCCGACCGTTGCATTCACACCCATCCGATCAAGCGCGACAGTGACATCCGGACGGCATTGAGCTTTGGCGTGACCCTTTTCGTCATCGACAATCCGGATGAACTGCGCAAGTTCACCAAGTTTCGGAACCATTGTTCGTTGCTGATCCGTGTTTCCTTCCGCAGCCCCGACGCCCAGGTCGACTTGTCGCGCAAGTTTGGCTGCGACCCGGAAGCGGTTGCAGATCTTTTCCGTCTCGGCGCAGACCTGCGCATCAAAATCGATGGCTTGTCGTTTCACACCGGTTCGCAAAATGCCGACTCAGCAATGATGGTCAAGGCCATCGAGGTATGTCGCGAACTGCTGCGACAGGCCACACTGGCCGGTCATTCGCCCCACATACTCGATATCGGCGGCGGATTTCCCGTGGATTACCTGAAACCTGCCATGCCTATCGAAGAGTTCTGCGCGCCGATCAAAGCGGCGCTCAGTCAATTGCCGCCCACGGTGCGGGTGATTGCCGAGCCCGGACGCTTTATAGCTGCTCCCGCGGCGATCGCCGTGGCCTCCGTGATGGGTCGAGCGCTGCGCGACGGTCGATGGTGGTACTACCTTGATGATGGTCTTTACGGCAGCTACAGCGGCCAGATGTACGATCACTCGGTGTTTCCCGTCGAGGCGCTGGCGAGCGGCGAGACTTTTCTGTCGGTGCTGGCGGGCCCGACCTGCGACAGCATTGATGTGATCCGGGAAAAATTGCAGCTGCCCAAGCTCGACATGGGTGACCTCGTCGTCGGGCGCGTGATGGGTGCCTATACCTGGGCCTCGGCATCGGAATTCAATTTCTTTCCGCGCGCCACGGTGCTGGCGCTCGATCGAGGCCGCCTCCTCGACGCAGGTCCGCCCTGAATCCTCGGCGCCGCATGCTGATGGCCACCGGGGCCCTGGCCGGCGCGGCGGCGCTCTGGTCATCCTCCTCGCTGGGTGCTGCGAATCCCCAGCCGCCGCCCAGGCGAATTGCGCTGCTCAATCTTCACACCGGCGAGCGGCTGGAAGTCGAGTACTTCCGCGATGGCGCGTACGCGCCAGACGCGCTTGCGGCGCTCGAAGTCCTGTTGCGGGATTTTCGCAACGGTGAAAAGCATGTCATCGACCCGAAGCTCATGGACTACCTGGCCGATGTCGCGGCAGCCTTGAGCGCGCCGGCCGCCTACAGCGTCATCTCATGCTATCGGTCGCCCAAAACCAACGAGCGGCTTCACGAGCGCAGCAGCGGGGTCTCGCAGCGCAGTTTGCACATGCAGGGTCGCGCCATCGATGTGCGCATGACCGGCGTGGATTGTGCGGAACTGGCGGCGCGCGCCGAAGGATTGAAGCGCGGCGGTGTGGGGTATTACCGGACGTCGAATTTCGTACACTTGGATACCGGTACTTTTCGCACCTGGCGTGGATAGCAATGAAACTGCCTGGCGCAAAGTGGCGCGAGCTGTTGCCATTAGGAGTGCTGATGGCAGCCGGCGCCTGCTCCCCGCAATCGCCCCCCGCGGCGACCAGCGCAGACGCAGGCGCAGGCGCGGCCGTGGCGGGACCGGTTGATCGAGGCGCTGTGCTGTATATGCAAAACTGCGTGCCCTGCCACCGCGAAAAAGGTGAGGGGGTGCCGAACGTCTTTCCTAGCCTCGCCGGATCGCGCGCGGTCATGGGCGATCCCATTGAGCTCGCGCAGTGGGTGTTGAGCCAGAAGCGGCCCGCGACGATTCCGCCGGGCCGCTATCCGACCCAGATGTTATTGTTCGGTTGGTTGAAGGATCAGGATGCCGCCGCGCTGCTCACGTTCATTCGTTCAAACTTCGGAAACTCGGCGCCGCAGGTCGACGCCGCCATGATCGCCAAGGCACGGGAGAGATAATGGCGCTGACGCCCATCCATGATTGGGTCGAACGCTGCCGCGCGAGCACCTTGCCGGCGGCAATCGCCAAGCTGCCGTCGGGCTGGGTGATCATGGGCGAGCGCCAGGTATTGCCCGGATATTGCCTGTTGCTGCCCGATCCGGTCGTGCCGCACTTGAACGCGCTGGCGCCGGAGGCGCGCGCTCAATTTCTCCACGACATGGCGCTCATCGGCGATGTGCTGTTGACCATTACGGCTGCCGCCCGCATCAACTACGCGATCTACGGGAATGTGGATCCGGCGTTGCATGCGCATATCTTTCCTCGCGACAGCGCCGAGCCCGAAAGCACGCGAACCGCGCAACCGTGGGCGCTCGATTGGAAAGCGGCTCCGCTCTACTCCGACGCGCTGCATGGCGATTTCAAACGCCGCGTCGGCATGGAGCTGCGCAAGTATTACGCGTCGAGGTGACGCGTCGAGGTGACGCGTCGAGACACGTCGAGGTGACACGTCGAGGTGACACGTCGAGGTGACGCGCCTGGGCGATGCGCCTAAGCGACGCCCAACTTCAAGGCGCGCGCGATTTCTTGAAAATTCGCCATTGGCGCCGAGCAGGTCATGCCCCTGCACAAGTAGGCCACCGTCTCGTCTTTCGCACGCTTAGGCTCAAGGGCCGCCGGCAGTTCGGCATCCTGTGGAATGGCGAAGATCATGCGGGTGGGGGCGTACAGGGCGCCTAAGTCCTTGGCCCACTGGGCGGCGCTCGCTTGTTCGCCGCGAATCACCAGGATTTGCATCGAGGACAGGAAATCTTCCAACGCATTTACGAGACTCATGTGTGCCTGAGGATATTCTTGAATGCCCATCCACGCGGCCTTCAGGGTGCGCTCGGCGGCATCCAGGTAGGGCATCTCGCCCAGCAGGTATCCGAGCCGGCACAGCACGGAAGCCGCAACGCCGTTGCCCGAGGGTTGGGATTCGTCGCTGAAAGTCTTGCTGCGGTGAATGAGCTTCTCGTGGTCCGCGGCCGTGAAAAAAAATCCGCCGCCGTCCGGATCTGCGAATTGTTCCAGCAGCACGTCGGCCAGCTGGCGCGCGAATTCAAGATCGCTGCTGCGCCAGCGGGTCTGCAACAGCTCCAACAAGGCGTCCGCAAGAAATGCATGGTCATCGAGGTAGGCCGGCAGCAGTGCGCGGCCATCCTTGTACGTCGCCAGCAGGCGGCCGTCGCGCCACAGATGGCGCCGAATGAAGTCAACCGCAGCAGAGGCAGCCTCGGCCAGGTCTGGCCGTTTGAGCACGCGTGACGCAATCGCCAGCCCCTTGATCATGAGCGCATTCCAGGCTGTCAGTATCTTTTCATCGCGGGCCGGCCATATGCGTAAATCGCGTGCTTTCACTAGCTTCGCGCGCGCCGATTCAATCCTTGCGTTGACGATTTCCGCCGACTCCTTGAGTGCCGCGGCAATGTCGTCAATCGAGGCATAGGTGTGCAGATGCCAGAAACCCTCGAAGTTGGCGGGGCTGCCTAAGCCGAAGCGAGGCGAAAACGCTGCGTATTCCTGCGCCGTCAACAGCGCGGAAACTTCGCTCACCGTCCAGACGTAGAACTTTCCTTCGTGACCTTGCGAGTCCGCATCGAGGCTGGAGTAAAAGCCGCCCTCGGGGGAGTGCATGTCGCGTAGCGCCCAATCGGCGGTTTCCTGGGAGATTCGCGCAAACAGCGCCTCGCCGGTCGCGAGATGCGCGCGGGAATATTCGCAAAGCAGCTGGGCATTGTCGTAGAGCATTTTTTCGAAATGCGGAATCATCCAGGCGCCATCGACGGAATAGCGCGCGAAGCCGCCGCCGAGCTGGTCGTAGACGCCGCCTTCCGCCATCCTCGTCAGCGTCAGGCTTGCCATGTACAGCGCCTTCAAATCGGGACTGGTGCTGGTCGAGGTCTGGTACCAATGCCGCAGGCAGCGCTCAATGCTGTTGGGATGCGGAAATTTTGGCGCGCGGGTAAAACCGCCGAAGTCGGCATCGAAGGATTGCTCGAGCGCGGCACGCGCTTGGGTCATGGGCGACTCGTCGAGGACGACGCCAGGAACCGGCTGCGGCACGAGCCCGGCGAGCGCGGCTTGAAGCTGCGTATTCTGCGAGGCGATCTGCGCTTTCTCCTGCCGGTAATACTGAGCCACACGGCGCAACAGCTCGCCGAATGCCGGCATGCCATAGCGGGCCTCCTTGGGAAAATACGTGCCGCCGAAGAAAGGCTCTTGCTTTTCGGGTGTGAGAAACATGGTCAGCGGCCAACCGCCCGGCCCATGCGTCAGCATTTGTTGCGCGACCTGGTAGATCTTGTCCAAGTCGGGGCGTTCTTCACGATCGACCTTGATGTTGATGAATAACTCGTTCATCACGGCCGCGGTACCGGGATCCTCGAAGGATTCGTGAGCCATGACATGGCACCAATGGCAAGCCGAGTACCCGATCGACAACAGAATGGGTTTGTCCTCCCGCTTGGCCCGCGCCAACGCCGCCTCCCCCCAGGGGTACCACTCCACGGGATTGTCGGCGTGCTGCAGCAAGTATGGGCTGGTCTCCTCGGCGAGGTGATTACGCAGCATCTTCTTAGGTCCAGTCGGTTAGAATGACGTTTACTATAGCCGAAGTACTTTCCATGTCTGACACCGGTAATGTGGCGCAACTGCCAGCCCTGCGCCTCAAGCGCAACGAAGATCGCCGCCTGCACGCCGGGCATCTTTGGATCTTCAGCAACGAAGTCGATACGGCTCAGTCGCCCCTGGTCAAATTCAAGGCCGGTGAGCTGGTGCGGGTGCTGGCGCACAATGACCGGGCGTTAGGCTTGGCCTACGTCAATCCAAAGTCGCTGATCGCCGCACGGATGCTGCAGACCTGGAAGATTCCCGATGTCGCGTGGCTGGTGGCGCGTATTCGCGCGGCCTTGGGCCTGCGCGAGCGGTTGTATCCCAAGCCCTACTATCGTTTGGTCTACGGCGAGTCCGACGGATTACCCGGGCTGGTGATAGACCGCTACGGCTCCGCCTGTGTGGTGCAAATCGGTACGGCGGGCATGGAAGCACTCAAACCTAGGATTCAAGAAGCCTTGACTCAGGTCCTTCGATGCGATGCCGTGCTCTTCAAGAACGATAGTTCAGCGCGGGAGATGGAAGGCCTGCCCAACTATGTCGAAACCGCGGCGGGCAATTTCGACCAGCCCGCGCTGGTGATGGAGGATGGCCTTCAATTTCAAGCGCCCTTGGCACAAGGCCAGAAAACCGGGTGGTTCTTCGACCAAGCCGCCAATCGGCGTGCTCTGTCGAAATATGTGCGCAAGGGTGCGCGCGTTCTGGACGTGTTCAGCTATGTGGGCGCCTGGGGTGTTCGTGCGGCGCACGACGGCGCACGCGAGGTGACCTGCGTCGACAGTTCCGCAACCGCGCTCGACTTGGCTGCGGCCAATGCCGAGCGCAATGGCCTCAAGATTGTCGCCCGCAAGGGCGATGCGTTCGAGGTTCTCGAAGATCTGGTCAAGCAGGGAGCGCGATTCGACGTCGTCGTCATCGATCCGCCGGCGTTCGCCAAGCGCAAGAAGGATTTGCCCAAAGCCCTGGCCGCGTACAAGCGCCTCAATCAGCTGGCCATTCAAGCCATCGCGGACGACGGCATTCTGGTTTCATGCTCCTGCTCTTTTCACGTGAGCGCGGAGGATTTGCAGGAGGCCATTGCCAAAGCGGCACGGGGCGCCGACAAGCACCTGCAAATCCTGGAAATGGGCGGCCAGGCGCCGGATCACCCGGTGCTCCCCGCGATTCCCGAAACCCGCTATCTGAAGGCCTATTTCTGTCGGGTCAATGAAAGTTTAAAGTAGGGGTCATGCTCACTTATCCGCACATCAATCCCATTGCCGTGTCGTTAGGGCCCTTGCGCGTGCACTGGTACGGAATCATGTACCTGATCGGCTTTGTCGGGGCCTGGTGGCTGGCGCGACATCGTGCACGGCGGCCCGGTTCGACCTGGGTCCCGCTCGAGATCGACGATCTCATCTTCTACTGTGCCCTCGGCGTCATCTTGGGCGGCCGTCTGGGCTGGTGCATTTTTTACGGGCGCGATGTCATCGCCGAAAGCTGGCTGAACGTCTTTCACATCTGGGACGGCGGCATGTCATTTCACGGCGGTATGACCGGCGTGCTGATCGCCGTCATCGTGTTTGCCCGCGTGAAGCACAAGAATGCTGCGGATGTGCTGGATTTCGTGGCGCCATTACCCGGCATCGGTCTGCTTTTCGGCCGGCTAGGAAACTTCATCAACGGCGAACTGTGGGGCAAACCTACGGATTTGCCGTGGGGTTTCGGCGTGCCTGATGCGCAGGGTGTCTTGATCTCTCGGCATCCATCGCAACTGTACGAGGCCACTCTCGAGGGGCTGGTTTTGTTCCTGATTCTCCTGTGGTTCACTGCCAAGCCGCGTCCGCGATTGGCGCCCACGGGTTTGTTTCTGTTGGTCTACGGCTGTGGCCGTTTCCTGGTGGAGTGGGTTCGTCTGCCGGATGCGAACATCGGTTATCTGGCGGGCAACTGGTTGACCATGGGCATGCTGCTGACGACGCCGATGATTTTCATCGGTGCCGCGATTTTGATCTACGCGTATCGGCGCAATGCGCCCACCGGCAACCTGGCCGCAGTGAAGGCGTAATGCGCCAGTACCTCGATTTCCTGCGCCACATCCGTGAGCACGGCGCGGCGAAAGACGATCGGACCGGTACGGGCACCTTGAGCGTATTTGGCTATCAAATGCGCTTCGATCTGAATGCCGGCTTTCCGCTGGTGACCACCAAGAAGCTGCATCTGCGCTCCATCGTTTACGAGCTTCTGTGGTTTTTGCGCGGCGAGACCAACGTCAAGTATCTGCACGAGCACGGCGTCAGTATTTGGGATGAGTGGGCGGATGAGAATGGAGAGTTGGGACCTGTCTACGGCAAGCAATGGCGCTCATGGCCCACGCAGGACGGACGGCAGATCGACCAGCTATCGCAGGTCATCGAGCAGCTCAAAAGCAATCCTGACTCGCGGCGCATCCTGGTCAGCGCATGGAACGTGGGCGAACTGGATCGCATGGCGCTGCTGCCGTGTCACGCCCTGTTCCAGTTCTATGTGGCCGGTGGCCGGCTATCCTGTCAGCTATACCAGCGCAGCGCCGATGCACTGTTGGGCGTTCCTTTCAATATCGCCTCCTATGCGCTGCTTACGCACATGATTGCCCAGCAATGCAATTTAAAAGTCGGCGACTTCGTGTGGACGGGCGGAGATTGTCATTTGTATTTGAATCATTTGGAGCAAGCCGAATTGCAGCTCTCTCGCGAACCGTTTCCGCTGCCGCAGCTCAAAATGCTGCGCAAGCCGCCAAGCTTGTTCGACTACGCATACGAAGACTTCGAGATCCTCGACTATCGCCACCACGACGCGATAAAAGCGCCGATCGCCGTATGACCCGATTGCCGCCGCATCGAAAACCTCTGTTCGAGGTACGTCACTCGCGCATTCATGGCTACGGCGTGTTTGCATTGCGGCGGATACGCAAGGGCACGACCGTGATCGAATATCTCGGCGATCGGGTGAGCCACACGCAAGCCAACGAGCGGTATGAGCACAAGGATCCGAAGGATGGCCATACCTTCCTGTTCACCGTGGATGCCAAAACGGTGATCGACGCGGGTGTCGACGGAAATGAAGCGCGCTTCGTGAACCATGGCTGCGACCCGAATTGCCAGACCGTCAATACCAACAAGCGAATTTTCATCGAGGCGCTGCGCACCATCGAGCCCGGTGAGGAACTGGCGTACGACTATCAAATCGGACGCGACGATGATGATCCTGCGGATGTGGATGTCATATTCGCCTGCCGCTGCGGAGCCATGAGCTGCCGCGGCAGCATGCTGGAGGCGCCCAAGAAGAAGCGCAAGTCCAAGAGCAAGCCCAAACTTAAGCGCGAGTCCAAACTCAAGCGCCGGCCCAAGAATAAGCCTCGGCAGGCGCATAAGCGCAAAGCCGCCCGCAAACCGGCGCGGTGAGCACGAGGGCTGACTTGACCTCAAGCGGGATCTCGATTCGAGATCGGTTCATCGCCGCTGATCAGATTCACGCCTTGCTGCAGTGTGCGCGCGCTCGTCAGACGCGCGGGGATTTTGCTCCCGCCCGCATCGGTGGCGAGGCCCATGCGCAGCGCCGTGAAGAAATTCGCGGCGATTTCACTTGCTGGCTGCGTGAGCCGCTCTATCCGGCAGAGCGCCTCTTGTTGGAGCAGCTCGAGCAGTTGCGCTTGGAATTGAATCGCGAGGCCTACCTTGGCTTGTTCGAGCTGGAATTGCACTACGCGCGGTATCCGCCAGGCGCCGGATACGCCCGTCACGTCGACCAACCGATGGGCACCACGCTGCGCAAGGTGTCGCTGGTGCTGTACTTGAACGTGGACTGGGAACGCCCCGACGGAGGCGTGCTGCGAATACACGAGACGGACGATAGAGCGTTGGATGTCGAACCCGTCGGCGGCCGGTTGGTTTGCTTTCTGACGCCGGGACGCGAGCATGAAGTTCTGCCGGCGCGGCGCGAGCGTCTCAGCATCAGCGGTTGGTTCCGCGGGCGCGAATAGCCGGCCGGTAGGAGCCTGTCTGAGTATTCCGCGTGAGCCGCGTTGGCTTAAGCAA
>JALYIH010000093.1 GCA_030775865.1 Pseudomonadota bacterium
CAAGCGGCGCTCACGGCGCCGCTTGCCACTGTCCGCACTTAAGTCAGCGCTGGACCAAATCACAGGGACTCGAGAAAGGTCAGCAGCTCCTTCTTCTGAGTTTCGGTCAACTCGCGAAATCGCCTGACGACGCGGTGGGTGGTTGATCCGGCCTTTCTGACAGACGAAAGGCCGGATCAAGCGTTCTTACATTACATGGTGGCGGCTGTGCCTACTGGTGATCTTCTGCATTCAATTGGGGCGCCGTGGGCGTGAACGTCCCGAACAGACCATGGGCGTAGTTATCGATGCCCGCCGTGAAGAACAGGCTGGGACCCGTGGAAGGACTGGCCGTCGTGCCGCCGCCGTTAGCGCCCCGATTGTCGAATTCGATACCCCACAGACCATCGATCGCGATGGGCGCGTCGTTGGCGTCGAGCATATTGCCCAGGAATTTTCCGCTGACCACATCGAATGCGGCGATGGTTCCGCCGAATCGATTGCCTACAAGCAAGTCATGGCTGAAAAATCCGAAATCCTGAGGTGCCAGCGCAACTCCCCAAGGCGCCCTGAACCAGGGACCGCGCTCCAGGCGCTGCAGCAGTTTCCCGTGCTTCGTGAAGACATCGACAAACCCGCAGTCTTCGCCGCAAGTGTCGACGGCAGCGGTCTTGGCGGCATTTTGCTTTGCAAAAGTTACAACGACATTGGCGCCGACTGCTTGCACATTGTAGGGCGCAAAGTCCCGCGGCAGCCGATCATCGTCAAACGCGTCTTCTGAAAGATGCACGCGGCTGAAGTTCTTATCGAACATTTCGATTGAGTTGTGGCTGAAGTTGGCGGCAAGCAGAAAATGGTCGCCATCCGATTCGATCCAGGTGAGGCCCGTGAACACAGCGCCCTGCTTCGATTCGTCCACCTTTGTGATGGCAGTCGAGGCACCTTCGCCGCCAGGACCGGGGACAATCGGTGTCGCCGGCCCAAGCTGCCAACCGGCAATCGTGCCGTTCTTCGTCGCGAAGATGAACAGCGCCGGCGCGCCGGGCACCAATTCAAAATCGGCCGTGCCGTTGAAGATAATTCCCGTCGGCGTTGAGGGCGTCGTTACACCCTTGGCATTCAGAACGGTGACGACCAGAGGCACAATGCCACCGGCGCCGGTATACAGAGTGGAAGTGCCCGTTACCCCGTTGTTCGACCACCAAGGAGTTGATGCGCCGCGCGCGATTCCCCAAGGGTTTTTCAGGTGCGGATC
Source organism: Pseudomonadota bacterium (assembly GCA_030775865.1). Lineage (GTDB taxonomy): Bacteria > Pseudomonadota > Gammaproteobacteria > Steroidobacterales > Steroidobacteraceae > Bog-1198. The sequence continues at coordinate 1,235 of JALYIH010000093.1, forward strand.
GATAGCGACCGTCGTGCCGTCGGCATTGGGTGGTTGAGGAATATCAGAGACCAAATTCGTTTGTACGTAATTCTGCGCATACGTGGTCAATGAAACAATCGACAGCGCACAACTCGCCGCGATGAATTTTAGTGCGCCCGAGGTCCTGCTCATACGTGTATCTCCTTGCGTGATGTTTTGAGTTGTCGCGAAGACAATCCCCTTTTTGCCGATGAACAATATATGCGCTGCGATGCCGCGCGGCTGCGCTATAAGTTTCCGGTCACATCAAACTTTTTCGCAGCGACAAGGCACTTATATAAACTTGCGTGCTTGATTTTCAGCGGGGACTTTTCTGCGCGGTGGCGCCGAAAGATAAGCGGCGGTTCACCACACGGTCGCACACGAGATAATGCCAACGCGTGCAATTGAAACATCACGAAATCGCAACGCGGGACAGGTCCGGTTTGTTCCACGTTGAAAATGGCGTCCCGTCCGGCATGACGCGACGCACCGCCTGAGCGCAGTCTTAAACATATCAATTCAAGCAATGTGACGCAGGTCCTCCGAATTCGATGTCGGGCCCCCACTTCAGAACGACGGACTACTCATTGCAAGGACAAGCACCGGAGGCGACACCCATATGACCAACGAAACACGCATAGCACTTGCCGACATTCGCAAGCGAGACAACGCCCTTGGCCGAGTTGCTACCCGCTCCGAAGCCGTGGCCGCCTTGAACGACTGCCGCACGTTGCTCGCGATCATTCATGAGTTGCAGACTGATGAGCTGGAACGACGGCCAGCCGCTTGAGCAATCGCTCAATCTGGTATTACGCGACCGCTAGGGCGGTCGTGTCGCTGATCGAGGAGGGACGGGACGCGCAGGCACCGCCGCTTGCGATTGACATAAGTTAAAGGACGCACCAGCGCTGGCTCTTCCCGCGAAATCGGTTAAGCTTGGTAAAAATAATAAACGTCCAGGGAAGGTAAGTCGTGCTCGCAAGTCACACGCCAAGATCAGGTTTTCTTCGGCATTTATCGCTAATTGCTCTCGTCTTTCTTACCGCAGGCTGCGGCGGCGGCGGTGGCGGTGGCGGGAGTGGCACTGCTCCGGCCGCACCCTTCGCGCTATCGTATACCAGTCCGCAAGTGTTCACTGTCGGCGCTGCCATAACGCCTTTGGATCCTAAAGTTACCGGAACGGTAACGAGTTACAGCGTGTTGCCGTCGCTGCCCGCGGGCTTGTTGCTGAACGCGTCCACCGGCGAAATCTCCGGCACGCCCACCGCGGCCACGTCACAGGCCTCGTACACTGTCACGGCGCAGAATGCGGGCGGTTCCGCTTCGTTCCCGCTGGCCATCACGACGGTGCTGACACCACCCAGCGCGCTCTCCTATGCGTCTCCGCAGACATACATGGTGGGCGCCGCGATTACATTACTCAGTCCGCAGGTCACCGGTATCGTCGACGGATACAGCGTCGCTCCGAAGCTTCCCGCCGGACTAACTTTCGATCCCGTTCACGGGCAGATATCGGGCACTCCCACGATCGCAGCCGTTGCGGCCACTTATACCGTCACCGCGCAAAACGCCGCGGGATCGACCACGTTCGTTCTTACGGTTACTGTCTTGCCGGTACCGCCAAGCAATCTGTCCTATTTAACTCCGCAGATGTTTGTGGCTGGCACCGCGATCACGCCGCTGAGTCCCTTGGTGTCGGGCGTTCCTACCAGTTACAACGTCAACCCGGCGCTGCCGACGGGCCTCACCATTGATGCGGCAACCGGGCGAATTTCCGGAACACCGCAGGGTGCGTTTCCAAGCGCGACTTACACCATTACGGCCCAGAACGCCGGCGGCTCGGCCAAGTTCGATTTGACAATCACCGTCGCCGCCGTGCCACCGAGTGCGCTCTCGTATCCCACGCCGATCAAGTTGGGATTGAGCGCGCCCATGACCCCACTCAACCCCACCGGGTTGGGCACGTCGCCGACATACAGCGTGACGCCGGCGCTGCCCGCGGGTCTTGCGCTCGCGGCCGGCAGCGGCCAGATCACCGGGACGCCGACCACCGTGTCAGCGCAGGCCAATTACACCATTACTGCTCGGAACAGTGCCGGCTCCGCCGCGTTCGTCCTGTCGATTGGCGTGTATGCGGTCACGGCGACCCCTTCTCCCCTCACCCGCCTCGTCGCCAGCGGCACGCCCGTGACGATGACCGACACCATCAACCCAGTGGGATTCACTTTCCCCGCGGGCTTGACGGCCAGCGCCTCCGATACCGCCGGCGTTTTCGCCACTTCCGTTACAGCAGTCGCCAATGGAGGGGGCTATGCATTGTCGCTCGTAAGCTCGACGCGAGTACCGCCAGGCCATTACGTTGGCAACGTCATCGTGGCACTGTGCGTCGATGCGGCATGCTCCACGCCGCAGGCGGTGCCCTCGGCCTCCATCCCGTACGACGTGTGGGTGCTTTCCTCCACCAGCGCGTGGCCGGGTAATAATCTGTCCGCCCTCGCCCCCTGGGCCGGCGTACCGGACTGGACCATGTTCCAAGGCAATGCGGCCCACACCGGCTTCGTTCCGGTCACGGTCGACCCAAACGCCTTCTCGACGCGGTGGCAAATCCCTATCACCGACATCCCAGTGAGTTGGACCGACGACATCAATACGCTTGCCGCATCCAACGGCTTGTTCTTCATGGGCGGCGGCACCGTCCTTTATGCACGCAACGAACTCGACGGCAGCACGGTGTGGACCTACGACTTCAGCACTCTGCCCTTTCCCTCAGTCAATCCGCCGTCCGTGGCCAACGGCGTGGTGTACGTCGCGGCCGGCCAGCAGTCCTCCACGTATCTGTTCGCCTTTAACGCAGCGAACGGCGGTCTGGTGTTCAAATCGACCATGAGTTCCCAGTGGGAACACTATCTCTCGCCCACGGTCGGTCCCCACGGCGTCTATACGAATGCGGGAACCTACGGCGGCCTCTACGGATTTGATACGACCGGCCAGCAATTGTTCGTCGCCCCCATGCCTCAAACATCGCAATGGACTCCGGCTGCCGACGGGACGTCCGTTTACACTTATACCGACGCGGGCCTGCAGGTGCTCGATCCGATTACCGGCGCCATACTTACCACGATCGCAGACCCCTCGTTTCAGAACTACACGTACGTGATCAACGGGTCCGCGGTGTTGGGCGCTACCGGTTCGGTCTTCGCGGCGAACTACGAAAATTCGTTCCTCAACGGCGGCGGTATCGGCAATACGCTGCTCGACTTCGACCTCACGCACCAGACAATCGCGTGGCAGATCGCCGGCGATTATCCCAATACGCCGGCCTATCATGGCGGCGTCGTGTACGCAACCAACAACAACCCGGTTCGTCTCGAAGCGCGCGCCGAGACGGGTGGCGCGCTCCTATGGTCGTGGATTCCACCGCAAGCGGGAGATACCAGCTTCGAGAGTGAAACCTTGCTTACGAACAACATGATCTTCGTGAGCACCAATCTCGCGACTTACGGGATCGATATCAACACGCACAAAACGGTGTGGAGCTATCCTTTGATCGGCAAACTTGCCTTGTCACGCAGCGGCATCTTGTACATCGAAGGGCACTCTAACTCGACGGCGTATCCCGCCATGCCGGGCGTGCTTACTGCGATCAACGTGAAATAGTCATCCCGAAATATTCACGATCGATTTTCACAGCTGGTCACATTGGGTTCGCTCGGTCGCCGACATAAAAGCCGGTAGGCGGCGTCGTTGATCAACTGCCGCTTTTTGAGCACGACCGGACAGGCGGCGCTGTTGCCGGCACTGGCTGATCTTAAAACCGGGCCACATCGCGACCTTTCGAGTGTCGCCGCAGCGCAGGAGTGTCGACTAGGTCTCCACGGCAACGGTTTTCGCAATGCTAGGATCATCGGAATTGATCGTAACCCAGCCCGATCGCTCTATTTCCCAACGAACCCACCATGTCATCTGCACCCAATAATGCCGAGGACAAATCTGGGCTGCTCTTAGATCTTGGCGTTCCTTTCCGATGCGGCCCTCGCGGGCTGCTTGTCGAGGCCCAAGCGCTGAACGGTATGCGGCTCTGGGCCGAGCACTTCGACCGTGTCACGATCTGCGCACCGCAACTACCGAGCAATTACGCCGACCCGTACTCGGTTGTGTGGGCCGATCCGACCGAAATGCTGGCTGGCGGCCGCGTCCAGTTCGAACCGCTACCATGGGGCTATCACCCGCGCGAGCATTTCCTTCATCG
>JALYIH010000094.1 GCA_030775865.1 Pseudomonadota bacterium
ATTCTGGGACGAATGCTGGCCTACCAGCTGCAGGTCGGGGCGGGCGACACGGTGGTCGTCATGATCCCCGGCAGCGCAGCCGGCAGAGGCGGTTTCTCGCCGCGTCTGCAGGAATTCGAGGTCGTCGGTACCTTTGAAGTCGGCTTGCAGGAGCACGACAGCGTTCTCGCATTGATTCATTTGAGCGATGCCGAGGCGCTGCGCGGGTTGCAAGGGCCTACCGGAATCCGGCTCAAGTTCGACGATGTGCTCGAGGCACCTCGCTTATCGCGTATTGCGGCTGGTCGGTTGAATCCGCAACTTAAGCTGCGCGACTGGACCGAGGAGAACGAAGCCTATTTTCGCGCGATCCGTATCGAGAAGACGATGATGGGACTGATCCTCATGCTGATTGTCGCCGTCGCGGTCTTCAATATCGTGGCAACGTTGGTCATGGTGGTGAATGACAAACGCACCGACATCGCGATTCTGCGCACCTTGGGCTTGAGTCCGCGCGGCGTGCTTGCCGTATTCATGACTCAAGGCGTGCTCATCGGATGGATCGGCACGGCGCTTGGCGTCGGCCTTGGCCTCGCGCTGGCGCTGAATGTGGACGTGATCGTGCCTTTTCTGGAAGCAAATCTGGGGTTCCACATCATGGACCCGGACGTCTATTACACTTCTGGAATACCGAGCGAATTGCATCCTCCCGATGTCGTGAGGATCGCGGTGGCCGCGTTGCTGCTGACGTTTGTGGCGACCATCTATCCTGCCCTGCAGGCATCCCGCACCCAGCCCGCCGAGGCGCTGCGGTACGAATGAAGCACTACTGGTACGAGGGGTTCCTGGGGTTTCGCTACCTGCGCGCATCGCCGCACAGGGGGTTCGTATCCCTGATCGCGGGTATCGCCATCGTTGGGCTGGCCCTGGGCGTGGCGGTTTTGATCGTGGTGCTCTCGGTCATGAATGGTTTCGAAGAGGTCCTGCGCACCAGGATCTTGAGCCTGACGGCGCACGCAACGATTTCCGGCGTTGAAGGACGCTTCACCAATTGGCGCGCGGACATCGCAAAACTCGAGGCCTTCCCGGGCATCGTCGGCGCGGCGCCGTATATCGAGGAACAAGGCTTGATGACCCATGGCGAGAAATCTTCCGGCGTGCTGTTGCGCGGCATCGTGCCCGCATCGGAAGCGCGGGTGGTTGATTTGGGTCCGCACCTGGTGAGCGGTCGGATCACCGATCTAAGCCCAAGCAGCTATCGGGTGATTCTCGGCAAGGACTTGGCCGAGGAGCTTGGCGCAAAGCTCGGAGATCGGGTGGTGCTGATTGTCGCGCTCGGCGATGTCACGCCGCTTGGCGTGATCCCACGAATGCGCACATTCGAAGTCGCGGGGATACTCTCGGTCGGCATGTATGAATACGATCGGCGCATCGCCGTGGTCGCGATGCAGGATGCGGCGAAACTGCTGCGCATGGGCGACGACGTCACGGGCATCCGCCTGAACCTTGCCGACATGTATGCCGCGCCGCGCGTGTCGCGCGCAGCCGCCATCGCCATCGGCGGTGGTGTCGAGATTCAAGATTGGACCAATGAGCACGTGAATTTCTTCCGCTCCATCGCGATCACCAAGCGCATTCTATTTGTGATTCTTTCATTGATGGTGGGCGTTGCCGCCTTCAACATCGTCTCGACCATGGTCATGGTGGTCAAGGATAAACGGCGCGACATTGCCATCTTGCGCACATTCGGGTCCTCGCCCGGCAGTGTCCTGTCCGTGTTCGTCGTGCAGGGCAGTCTCATCGGGATGCTCGGCATTCTGGTCGGCGTGGTGTTCGGTGTGGTTGTCGCGGTGAATCTGCAGGAACTGGTGCATGCGCTGGAAGCCGTCGTCGGATTCAAATTCCTCGACGCGCGCGTGTACTTCATGAGCGACCTGCCGGCGCACGTGCGCGCAACGGACGTACTGCGAATCTGCGGATTCGCATTCCTTCTTGCGTGCGTCTCCACCGTGTATCCGGCGGTGCGTGCTGCGCGCCTGCTGCCGGCTGAATCTTTGCGAAACGATTGAGGGTAAGACGATGCTGAATTCAAACGATACGGTGCTCGAGGGGGTGGATCTGGTCAAAGAGTTCGTCCAGGGCGGTGTGACGCTGCAGGTGCTGCGCGGGGCGAGCATCCGCGTCCAAAGCGGAGAGCGCATCGCCATCGTGGGCGCGTCCGGTTCCGGCAAGACGACGTTGTTGCAGCTGCTGGGTGGCCTGGATTTACCGACGCGCGGCACGGTGGGCATCGCGGGATCCGCCATGAATCAGCTCAGCGACACCGAGCGCGGGCGTTTGCGCAATCATGCCGTCGGGTTCGTCTACCAATTCCACCATTTGCTGCCTGAATTCACGGCGTTGGAAAACGTGGCCATGCCCTTGCTGGTGCGGCGGATGAATCCTCGCGACGCGAAACTTCAGGCCGGGGCTTTGCTGTCGCGGGTCGGATTGGCGGAACGTCTGAATCATCACCCCTCACAGCTCTCCGGCGGGGAACGCCAGCGCGCGGCCGTGGCCCGTGCTTTGGTAACGCGGCCGAAATTGGTGTTGGCCGATGAGCCGACCGGCAATCTGGACGGCAAGAATGCCGCGCAGGTGTTCGAGCTGATGTTGGAGCTCAATCGTGAACTCGGCACCAGTCTGGTCATCGTGACCCACGATGAAAGGTTGGCGGCGCGCCTCGATCGGGTACTGACCCTGGCGGATGGGGTCCTAGTTGAGCGCAGCGCTGCGGCCGCTTGAGCGTGCTCGCCGGCGCCGCAGCTGGTAGATGACTCGCGCGCGCCATGCGCACTCCGCCAGCACATAACCGGACCCGGCGGCGATCAACCCAAGAACCAGGGCGCCGAGCAGCAGCGGCGGCCACAGCACGCTCATGTCGGCCCAGAAAGTCTGATGGCTGATGGCGTGCAGGAATGGCATCAAATCCAGTCTCAGGAGCTTCGCACCCACCCAGATCGATCCGGCCACCTGGGGCAGCCAGGTGAAAGGGTTACTGACGAAAACAGTGGCAAACAATATCGGCAGATTCAAGCGAAAATACACGCCCAGCAGCGCGCAGGTCACCAGATGCACGGGAAGCAGGGGGGTGGGCGGAATAAAAGCGATGAACAGGCCCAAGGCGAATGACCGGGTGACGCTGGAGCGATTGAATGTCCAGCATCTGCAGTCGAGCATCACAGTGGTGAAATGCTTCAAACACCAGTGCTTCTCCAGAATGCGGCGATCCGGTGTAATGCGTTTGAGCCAGCGTCTCATGTTTTACTTTTACGCCTCCCGAAGCCCCATTATGCCGTTTTCGTGACGGACGCACCGGACTTGTCGACTATTCGGTAAATCAATGGTTTGAAGCGTGTGCCAAAAGCACTGTCTGAACAGTCGGCGGTCAAGTATCATGCCCGCAGCTTTTTATTTGACTTAAACGAGGACGCAATGTGGGAGATCATCCGCGCGGGCGGCGGTTTCATGTGGCCGATCATCATATGTTCCATCGCTGCGGTGGCCATAATTTTGGAGCGTCTCTGGACTTTACAGAGCAACCGCGTCATCCCGCGTGACCTAGCTCAAAAAGTCTGGAATTGGATCGAGGCGGACCAACTGAGCGACAAGCTGGTTTTGGCGCTGGAGCAGAATTCACCCCTGGGCAAGCTGCTGGCCATCGGCATTGCCAATCGCAACAAGCCGCGCGCCTTGATGGTGGAACGCTTGGAAGACGGCGGCCGCCATGTGATTCATGACTTGGAGCGCTTCCTCAACACGCTGGGCACGATTGCGGCCATTGCTCCGTTGCTCGGATTGCTGGGAACGGTCGCGGGCATCATTCACGCTTTCAATGCGATCACCGCGAGCGGGCTTGGTGATCCGAGAACCCTGTCCGGCGGAATCGGCGAGGCACTCATCACGACCGCCGCGGGACTGACCGTGGCCATCCCCTCCCTCATTGCCTATCGTTACTTGCGAGGCAAGGTTGAGCGCTTGGTGATCCGGATGGAGAAAGAGGCCATGAAACTCGTGGATGCCCTGGACGAGCGCGGTGGTGTCATCCACCGATGAATTTGCGTCCACGCCATCGCGAAGATCCCGAGATCAATCTGATATCGATGATTGACGTGCTGCTGGTGCTGTTGATTTTCTTCATGGTGTCCACCACCTTCAACCAGGAAGGGCGCGTCAAGGTGCATCTGCCCCAATCAAGCGATACGCCGGTTCCGCGGGGCTCACACGAACCCTTGGTGATCACCGTGACCATGGAAGGCAACTATCGCGTCAATGAGCGCACCTTGATCAATTCGAGTCCCGATACCTTGCGCGCCGCATTGCTGAAGGAGGCAGGCGCGGATCGCGGTCCCATCACGATACGCGCCGATGCTCGAACCACGCACCAAGCGGTGGTCACCGCCATGGATGTGGCCGGGCGCTTGGGGTTCGCGCAACTAAACATCGCGACCGTGCACGAGGAAGGGACCCCTTGAGCGCCGCGCCCGATGCGGGCGTCAACCTTAAGGCCGATTCATGGTTGATTTATCGCCGCCTGTTGAAATACGCGAAGCCGTATACCGGCGTGTTTCTGATCGGTGTTCTCGGGGCAATATTATTCGCCGCGTCCAACGCGTCGCTGGCCTATTTGGTCAGAAACTTCTTACACGGCGCGTTTATCACCAGCAACCCCAGCATCCTGTGGGAGGTGCCCATCGGCGTGGTGGTGCTCTTTACGCTGCGCGGGATCGGCGATTACGTCCAAAACTACTTCCCCAGCTGGGTGGGCAGGCAGGTCATCAAGCGCTTGAGGCACGATGTGTTCTCGCACTACCTGCGCCTACCCACGGCCTACCTGGAACGGCAGCAGTCCGGGCACTTGCTCTCAAAATTGACGAATAATATCGAGTTGGTGGCCGCCGCGGCGACCGGAGCAACGATATCGCTCATCAGCGACAGTCTGACCATCGGCGCTTTACTGATAACGCTGTTCTACATGAATTGGCAGCTTGCGGGCTATTGCATCGTAGTCGCACCGGTCATCGCCTGGCTGATGAAAATCGCCAACCGCACTTTTCGGCGCTATAGCGAGCGCATCCAAAATTCGATGGGCGATATCACGCGTGTCGCCAAGGAAGCTATCGATGCGCATCGCTTGATCAAGATCTTCAACGCCGAGGATCATCAGACCGACCGCTTCGAGCAGGTCAATGAGCACAATCGCGCATCGAACATGAAATTGGCGCGCGCCAAGGCAATCAGCAATCCTGTCGTACAGTGCATCGCATCGATCGCTCTCGCCAGTGTTCTGTACGTGGCGATACGTCAGGTGTTTTCGAGCCACATGCAGGTTGACGAATTCTTCGGTTTTCTGACCGCATTGATGCTCATTCCCGCGCCGCTGCGCAACTTGGTCAACAGGAGCGGTCCGCTGCAGCAGGGCCTCGCCGCCGGCCAAAGCGTGTTTGAAATCCTCGATCAGCCTACAGAAGGCAGCGGCGGCACATTGGCCATCGCGCGGGCGCGAGGCGAGATCGAGTTTCGCAATGTGTCCTTTGCCTACGGGACGGAGAAGGGCGATGTGCTGCGGGATGTGAGTTTTCGCGTCAGTCCCGGCGAGACCGTCGCGATCGTCGGCCGATCCGGAAGCGGCAAGACCACGCTGGTCGGGCTGGTGCCGCGTTTCTATGACGTGCAGCAGGGAACGGTGCTGTTGGATGGCGTCGATGTGCGCGAGTATCGATTGACCGATCTGCGTTCGCAGGTGAGCCTGGTGAGCCAGGAGGTGGTGCTGTTCAACGATACCATCCGCAATAACATCGCCTTCAATGCCGTGGGCAAAACGGATGCCGAAGTGGAAGCGGCGGCCAACGCCGCGAATGTCATGGAGTTCGTGAACCGACAGCCGCAGGGTTTCGACACGTTGCTCACCGATCGCGGCCAGAATTTTTCCGGCGGCCAGCGGCAGCGAATTTCCATCGCGCGGGCTCTGCTCAAGAATTCGCCGGTGTTGATTCTGGACGAAGCGACTGCGGCGCTGGACAACGAGTCGGAGCGGCGCGTCCAGCAAGAGCTTGCCGTGCTCATGCAAGGGCGAACCACGCTGGTCATTGCCCATCGGCTGTCGACGGTCGAAAATGCTGATCGTATCATCGTGCTCGATCAAGGCCGGATCGTGGAGATCGGCAACCATCATGATTTGCTGGCGCGCGGCGGACTGTACGCAGCGCTGCACGGGATGCAGTTCAACGCCTGAACGGCGCAGGCATGTCGGTTCAATCCAGACTCAATCAGATTTGGTATGAGGGCGCACCGGCACCCTGGTGGTTGATGATGCTATCGGCCATGTACGGTGTCGTCTTGCGGCTGCGTCAGATCGCCCATGCGAGGGGGTTGCGCCGGCCCAAGCCGCTGACACGGCCGGTGATCGTCATTGGCAATGTGAGTGTTGGGGGTACGGGTAAAACCCCGCTGGTGTGCTGGCTGGCCATTCGCTTGGCCGATCTCGGATTCAGGCCAGGAGTCGTGACCCGTGGCTACGGTGGTTCATCGCGGCGCGCGCAACTGGTTCAAGCCTCTGATGATCCCGTCATCGTCGGTGATGAAGCGTTGGTGCTGGCGAGCAGAACACGGGTGCCGATTGCCATCGGCCGCAATCGCCCGGCGGCGGCGCAGCTGCTGATCAATGCCGGCTGCGACGTCATCGTGAGCGACGACGGCCTGCAGCATGACGCCTTGGCGCGCGATTGTGAAATCATCGTCGTGGACGGCGAGCGCCGTTTCGGCAATGGACGCTTGCTGCCGGCAGGACCGCTTCGCGAAGCGCCGGCGCGTTTGAGGGGCGCAGACGCAGTGGTGGTCAATGGCGGTCCCGCCGTCATCGCGGGTCATGCATCACTCGCCGGTGCGTTGCGCATGCGTCTCGAAGCCACCAGCGCCATTGCCCTGAGGTACGGCACGGCCAAGGCTTTGAGCGAATTTGCGGGCCGGTCCGTGCACGCGGTCGCCGCCATCGGCAATCCGCAGCGATTTTTCACGATGCTGCAATCCATGGGTATCAATGTGATTGCGCACGCCTTGCCGGACCACGCGCGATTGCAAATCGACGATATTTCCTTCGCCGACGATCTTCCGGTGCTCATGACCGAGAAAGATGCCGTAAAATGCGGGGATATAGCCGGCCCCCATCACTGGTACGTTCCGGTTAGCGTAGTCTTCGACGACGGTGACGGCGAAGCGCTGCAAAGCATTGTGGCTCAGTCTATCGAGAAGCGCGCCGCACGCGCGTGAGGAAGTATGGATAAGCGATTGCTCGAATTGTTGGTGTGTCCGATCTGCAAGGGTCCGTTGCGAAGCGCCGGTGCGGGCACTGCCCTCGAACTCGTTTGCCGCCCAGACCGGCTGGCGTACCCCGTGCGCGATGGCATCCCGCTGATGCTGCCGGAAGAAGCGCGCGCGCTCGCTGCCGACGATCCTCTGCTGGAAGCCTAGGCTCCGCATACCGGTGTTCCACGTCATCATCCCGGCGCGCTTTGGGTCGACGCGGCTGCCCGGCAAGCCGCTGCTCGAGATAGGCGAATGGCCCCTGATTCGATGGGTATGGCACAGCGCCATCGCCAGCGGTGCGGCCTCGGTGATTGTGGCTACGGACGATGAACGAATCCGCGTCGCTGCCTCCGGATTCGGCGCCGATTGCCTGATCACGTCGGTACATCACGCATCGGGCACCGACCGAATCGCTGAAGTCGTGCGGGCCAGGGCGTTCGCCGCGGACGATATCGTGGTCAATCTGCAGGGGGATGAACCAACGATGCCTGCGGAAGTCGTCTCCAAGGTGGCGCAGTCGCTGCGCGATGTCACGCCCAGCGACATGGCGACCGCGGTGGCGCCGATTGAATCGCTGCGAGAATTTCTTGATCCGAATTGCGTGAAGGCGCTGCGTGCCGACGACGGGCGGGCGCTCTACTTCAGCCGCGCCCCTGTGCCTTGGCCGCGCGACAGTGTCATCGGAGGTGAACCAACTTCGTTCGCCGGTGCGTGGCGCCACATCGGCATTTATGCCTACCGGGTGCGCAGCCTGCTGCAATTTGCGTCGTGGGCGCCGACGCCCCTCGAGACGACGGAGAAGCTAGAGCAGTTGCGCGCGCTCGAGCACGGGATGCACATCCATCTGGTGACATTGGCGAACTCGCCGCCCGCCGGCGTCGACACGCCGGCGGATCTCGAGCGTACGAGGGCCGCTCTGCAGAAGCGCTAGCCGGAACTATTCATGAACGATCAGTATTCTCA
>JALYIH010000095.1 GCA_030775865.1 Pseudomonadota bacterium
CAGCACTGGATGGCAGTCACCGGCAAGCCGCTGGCCGCGACGGCCGGGGCAATGATCTTTCAGAAAGGCGGCAACGCGGTGGACGCCGCATGCGCCATGATTGCCGCGACCGCCACCATGTGGGACACGCTCTCTTGGGGCGGTGAGACCCAGGCGCTGATCTACAACCCGAACACCGGCAAAGTCATCGGCATCAACGCACTCGGCGTCGCACCCACCGGTGCGACACCGGAATTCTTTCACAAGAAGGGCATGAACTATCCGCCCGAGTTCGGCCCGCTTGCAGCGGTGACCCCGGGAACACCGGGCGGCCTCATGACCATGCTCGCAGAATACGGCACGATGAGTCTCGCCGAGGTGCTGGCCCCCGCAATCCAGATGGCCGATGGCTATCCGATGGAGGCGGAGCTGTCCAACACCATCGAGAAATACAAGGACAAGATCGCGCAATGGCCCTACTCCAAGCGCACCATCCTCATCCACCCCGGCGAGGCGCGCGAGGGTCCGCAACCCGGCGAGATCTTCCACCAACCGGAGCTCGCTGCGACCTTGCGCAAACTGGTGGAAGCGGAGCACAAAGCTCGTGCAGCCGGCAAGGACCGCAAGGCTGCGATATACGCCGCGTACGACCGCTTTTATAAAGGCGATATTGCGCAGGAGCTGGTGCGCGGTACTCGCGAGCAAGGCGGCCTGTTCACCCTGGAGGACCTGGCCAAGTGGAAAGTGCATATTGAAGAGCCCGTCCACACGAACTACAAGGGAATCGAGGTCTACAAACTCACCACCTGGGTGCAAAGCCCGGTGATGCTCCAGACTCTGAACATTCTTGAGAACTTCGACCTGAAAGCCATGGGTTACGACAGCGCCCGCTACATCCACACGCTGTATCAAGCCATGAACCTTGCCTACGCCGATCGCGACTTCTATTACGGTGATCCCTACTTCCCACCGGAGTCGCCGATTCGCGGATTGTTGTCGAAGGACTATGCGCGGGAGCGCACGAAGCTGATCCAATCCGACCACAATGATCCGGACATCCGCCCCGGTGATCCGTATCCGTACCAAGGCGGCAAAAATCCCTTCACGGCAATTCTGCAGAAGTGGCACACAAAGATGCCCGCTGTATCGCCCACTGCCAAAGCGGAATGGAGCCCGACGGCGCTCGTCGAGTACGACCGAACATTCCGGCTGGGGACCACGAGTGTCGAAGCCACGGATGAAAAGGGTTGGGCAGTGTCGGTAACTCCCAGCGGCGGCTGGACTCCGGCCGTGATCGCGGGCCACACCGGCGTCGGCTTGAGCCAGCGCATGCAGAGTTTCGTCCTCGATGCGTCCGAGAACCCTTTCAATGTGCTGGAGCCCGGCAAGCGTCCGCGCGCAACGCTCACACCGACTCTGGCGCTAAAGGACGGCAAGCCGTTTCTCGTCTTCTCCGTGCAGGGTGGCGATACCCAGGATCAAAACCTGCTGCAGTTCTTCTTAAACGTGGTCGAGTTCGGAATGACCCCGCAGGAAGCCACCGAGGCCGCCAACATCACCAGCTACCAGATGCGCGACTCATTCGGAACTCACGAGTCCATACCCGGCCGCCTCACAGTGAACACCGCGACGCCGACGTGGGTACGCCAGGAACTCGTGCGCATGGGCTACAAGCTCGACTTCGAAGAGCGAAGTTCGGGTCCCATCAACGCAATCGAACTCGACAGCGCGCACGGAACGATGTGGGGCGGCTCGAGCAACCACGGCGAGGACTACGGTATCGGTTGGTGAGTGCACCCGCTGCGTTGGCTCTTCCGCGCCCGGCACCGGCGAGTTAGAGGCGTGACTCTAACTCGCCTTTCGGATTCTCAGCCGAGGCGCTTTCGAACGGCGGCGTGCAGCGACGCCAAACGTCCCGAAGGGCGGCCCCGAGACTGCGAGGGGTGAGGCATGAAATGCCGAATAATCCGTTGCTACATCCATGTAGCAACCCGCCGCGTCCCTCCTTTATCTTGTTTGAACATTCCGTCCGCAACGCGCGTCTCGAAATAACGACAAATCGACGCACGCACGTCAAATGGTACGATTCTGTAGCTCGATACTGAGAACCAAGAACCCTCGTCACAGGAAGTGCCATGCGTATTATTCGCTCGCGCCGTTTCACATCTGTCGCCGCAACGTTTGTTATCTTCGCTGCAGCCCTCCTTCAATCTCGCAATGCCCCTGCGGGTGACCTTCTCGGTCTTTACATAGGCGGGGCCGCGGGACAATCTCAGGTCGAAGCCAATATACCGACCGTCGGCGAATTTAGAGAAAACCACTCCGCCTTTAAAGTGATCGCAGGAATTCGACCCATTTCCCTGATCGGCGCCGAACTCTCATATATTGATTTCGGCCATCCAAGCGGAAATATCAATAGCGCCGCAACCGACGTCGCCGAGAAGGGCGCCGACGCCTTCGCAGTGCTCTACTTGCCCGTGCCCGTAGTGGACGTATTTGTGAAAGCAGGCCTCGCTCGTCTTCAGAGCACAACGAATTCGAACAGAGTCGGATTTGGAGCGTGCACAGTGGGCGATCCTAACTGTTCACTTTTTCGGTTGGATCGCACGAATACGAGCTTCGCCGCCGGGGCCGGAGCCCAGCTCAAACTTGGCGCTTGGGCCGTGCGCGCCGAATACGAACGCTTCAACGCAGCCGGTGGAAATCCAAGCCTCGTATCACTTGGTGTTACGTGGACCTTCCTCTAATTGAGTAGGAACGCAGTACCGCCAGAATGTTTTACTGTCCACTTCAGTCGCCGGGCGGCCCTGCGCCTCGATAGCTGCAGTTCGCGACAGCGTTATTTCTTCAGCTGAAACCGAACACCGAAGGGATAACAGGAGTTCACCAGCTGACCGTCCTCGGCTGTCGGGCGATAGTGCCCAGACCCAGCTCGCGCCAACTTAAGTGCCCCTTCATCGAGTCGCGCGTTTCCACTGCTCTTCACGGTCATCGGCACGGAGGTGAGTCGGCCTTTCGGATCGACGCAGACTCGCACGGTCGAAATTCCCTCTTCCCCCAAATGAATCGAAAGCGATGGGTAGAAGTCAGCCGTATCCGGGAATCCCGCACCCGGTCCTCCCGCGACCCGCGCGACCTCGTGCGTCGGTGTAACCAGCGGTGGCGGTGGCGAATACGGTTCGATGAGTTTCTCGCCGACCTTTGCCGTAACATCGTCGCTTGGAAATGACACTGGCGGAACTTCGATATCCGGTTTCGGTACGCTGATCGTCCAATCCCTCGATAGAGACTGCGGAATAGATACCTTTTCCCGGGGGACTTCCTTGAGGGCCTGGTTCTCCAGGATTGGGGGAGATATGGTCCCGCGCGTGTGCGCGAGTGTGGTGATCAATCCGTAAAACAGCGCGGCATGAAGCCCCGCAATTAAGAATAGCGTGCCGGAGCGAAGGGAGAAGTAGCCGAAATTGCGCTCTGCAAGCGTGACAAATCCCCTCGCTGCTGACGCAGAACTTGCAACGGGAACTCGACTTCGCGGGTACTCATTAACAATCACGACGCTCGCCCAACAGCAACCCATCGCGAAGCGCAGTCTCGACAGTGCGGAAGACCGAGACTGCAAATCCGCGAGCCACTCCTCTTCAAGCCGCGAGCATAAGGATTCTGGCGCTCGATGAGCCGCGTGATGTATCAACCAATGAATCACGCCGCCTAAGTCGGTCGATCGCTGGTTACGCTGGCTCATGCGAGTACTCCTCGATTAAAGCTTGCGAACACTTCGCTGGCACATCTTAGGCCCGTTGAAGTCAGCCGATACAGTCGGCGGCGCGGCCTACCAACGGTTGCGGGATCAATAGATTCCCACCGGCTGACAAACCAACCTGCAGATTCGAGTCGGATAAGGATGGGATACAGGGTTCCCGATGCAATCCCGCAGCGTTGATGCACTTCCGCGCCGGCGAACTGCCCCGTCGGGTTTTCCAAGAAGACTTCCAATACCCGAAGCGTCTGTAGCGACATCCGAACACTAGTGTCTTTCTTACCCATAGTAGAAACTCTACATAGGGTATAAGATAAAAGCAAGTGGAGGCCGTCGGCTAGAAATTCAGCGCGGGGGAGATGCGTCGCTTAAAGTTAAGTTAAATCGCGGTTTTGGCCCAGACCGAGCATTTCGAGGTCCACAATTTGAAGGAGAGCATCATGGCGATGACTGCAGTCAGCAACCCAGGACAGTCCTATTCCGATATCAACATGACTCCGTTGATCGACGTGATGTTGGTGTTACTGATCATTTTCATCATCACGCTTCCAAGCCAGACGCACGCCATAAAGATTGACAACCCACTGCCAAACCCTGATCTTCCGCTGCCACCAACGCCGCCCGAAGTGATGAACTTACTGATTGACTTCGACGGAACGCTGTTGTGGAACAAGACCGTAGTGGATCGCGAAACGCTGCGGAGGATTATCAGCTCCGAGGCATTGAATTCGCCGCAACCGGAAGTGCACATCACGGTGGACAAATTCGCGAACTACGAAATTGTGGCGCAGACGTTGGCCGATCTGCAGCATCGGGGCCTTAAGAAAATAGGCTTCGTCAACAACGATTTCTACTAGGGGTTCCACGCAGCCCGTCCACGGCGTGTTCGCCCCGCACGATGAGCTGCGCTCGCGGATCGTAGCGTGCAATGGCGATTCGGCCGAGGCGCAGGCCGGGCAGGGCAAGAGGGGTGCCCGTCCCACCTCGATGGGCTAGGCGCAGCGCCTGAAGCGGGTGTTTGCGATCGAGATCGAGCGCTGCGTTTAGCTCACTTTCTCCTGCAGCGGCGCTTGCGCGGCCCCCCGCGAGGCGAGCGCGCGGAGAACGACGCCCTCAACGTGGTCCAGGTGCTCGAGGGTGGCATTGCGCGCCCCTTTCAGGTCACGACGTGCGAAGGCCTCGAGCAGTTTGGCATGGTCGGTTTTCGAGCAGGCTTTAATGGCCTTTACCGAATGCGCTAAATTAGGCACGAGGATGGCTTTGATGCTGTGGCCATGGATGGCCCTGGCCAGCACGGGATTTCCCGTCGACTCGTATATCCGTTGATGAAACTCATGATGGGCATGGACGAAGGAGCGTGCTCCTGTGGGGGCCGCGACAGGTGGGCAAGTCGACTTTGATCCTGGACCTTGGGCCGGACTTGACGATCAACTTGAATGACGACAAGACCTACTTGGATTTCAAAAGCAACCCCAACGAACTGAGAGAACGCCTAGCTGCCCACAGTGGGATCGGGTCTGTCCTAATCGATGAGATTCAACGTCATCCAACGATTCTGAATACCGTGCAAACAATCATCGATGACAAGGCAATCAAGTCACCAAAGTTCTACCTCACGGGATCGAGCGCCCGAAAGCTCAAACGTGGCCAGGCCAATCTGCTTCCTGGCAGGATATTCAGCTATGAATTGGGTCCGCTATGCGCAGCCGAACTCGATTACAAATTGGATGTGAACATGGCGATGAGCTACGGCACCTTGCCCGAGCCCTACCTGTCACAGTCGGCATCATTTCGCGAAAAGCTACTGACGACCTACTCAGGCGTCTATTTGAAAGAAGAGATCCAGGCAGAAGCGCTTACCAGGAACCTGGACGGCTTTAGCCGCTTCATCATGTCAGCCGCCGAACATTCCGGGCTGGTTCTGGATTTTTCAAAACTGGCAAAACAGGCAAAGATCGAACGTAAGGCTTGCGCTAGGTTTTACGAGGTTCTCGAGGATACGCTGATCGCTTTCAGACTCGAGGTCTTTGACAAGACCGATGCGGATATCAAGAAGCGCCCGAAATTCTATTTCTTTGACACCGGAGTGCTCAACGGGCTGCTCGGGAATTTCGTCGTCTCCGGCGACCGGCGCGGCATGCTGTTCGAACACCTCGTCGTGGGCCAAGTGCTTGCCTCGGCGAAGGCACGCGATACTCTTGTCAAGGTTAGCTATTTTCGTACCCGCAGCGGATACGAGGTGGACTTGATCCTGGAGCTCGGCGGCAAAACTTATGCGGTCGAAATCAAGGCCGGACGCGTCGACCAAGGTGATGCCGGAAAACTGGAAGACTTTGGCGACTACTACAAGGACGTGGATGGCTTTTTTCTGGTGACGGCGGAAGGAGTCTCAGCCCGAAAGATCGGACGCGTACTCATCGTGAGCCTCTGCGAGTTCTTGCGCGAGGTAGGCCTGTAGGCGATCGTCCTCGCGAAATGTTACCCGTTCGGTTTCGAACCTACACTTTGATTTGGTTTCGCCGATGGGTGGCTTTCGGAGTCGACCGACGCCACAAACTCTCGCACCGGAGTGGCGGTGCCGGATACCTGCCCATTGGAATTCCAGTAAGCCCATGATCGAGGATCAATGATCCCGGGAGGAGCCTTATCGAGTGCTTCACACATATCATCATCGGTCACATAGCGGCGTATCAGCCGCATATCTTCATGACGTGCACAGGTCATGGCATACGCCATGAAACGAATCGGCTCGGCGAGCGCTTGCTCCGGCGGCTCAAACCAAACGATCCACCGCGCTATATCGCGAGTTAGGGACCCACAAAGCCCGAAACTGAGCTTGGATTGATCTTCGCATTTAACCAACATGGTGGGATCGTCTATTTGACGCACTTTGAAAGCGAGCTCGTAAGCGTGCTTTTCTGGGGTTCGCTGCTTTTAATTGGCATCGGAGCGAGCCTCATCATTCTCGCCCAGAGGCAATAACTCTGAGTTTGCCGCCGCCCAGTCTGCGCTCGGACGCCCACCAGTACTTCGCCTCTATCCAATAGGGGGTTTATTCTTCCTATCCCCTATCCCCCTCGAACAGCGGCGCTATTCCCGGATCTCGCGCAATTCCGCCGTACAAATTGAAGCCGCGATCGAGCCAATCGCGCAACGTATCGTCGCACTCCAACATCGGCATGGTACCGGCGCTGGCGGCCCAATAAAAAGATCCGAACGCGATGTAATCGGCGAAGTTCGGCGCGCTGCCGCCGAGAAAAGGAAACTTTTGAAGCTGCGTGCGCAGCGGCTGCAGCGAGGCGCGTAATGCGGGCAAGTACGACGCGCGATCCGCCGTGAAGCTCTCCAGTGTCTTGCCCTTCATGTTTTTTTCGCGGCTCGTGCGAAAGTAAGGCCGATCCTGTGGGCGGGCGGCGTCATGGACATCCTTGACATACAGCCGGAACATTTTTCTCAAGACCTCGTTCATGAACCATGCGTCGGTGAGGCGTATCATGGCAAGTTCGCCCGGACTGGCGAACAGCGGTGGGCGATCGGGAAAGGCGCGGTCCAAGTACTCGGCGATGTCCCAGCTTTCCGCCAGGACCGTATCTCCGTGCTCCAGTATCGGAACGGTCTTGAACTTGCCGCCAAACACCGTCGGGATGTCGGTAAAGCCCAATTTCACGGTCTCGAACGCAATGCCTTTGTGGGCCAGCGCATAGCGGATTCGCCAGACGAATGGACTGGCCGAGCGGCCATTCTCCAGGGCGAGCTCATACAGGCGAACTTTGTTTTCAACAGATACGGGCATGATGATTCCAAGAATTCCAAGGCCAACGATGCTATCAGCTGCCGAGCCAACGCTTCATCCACGCTTCGACCGTTGAATACCACTGAACGGAGTTTTGCGGCTTCAGCACCCAGTGATTTTCATCTGGAAAATACAGTAGCTGACTGGGAATGTGGCGAAGCTGCGCTGCGCCGTAAGCACCCATGCCTTGATCGAGCGGCACGCGATCGTCGCGCCCGCCGTGCACCACCAGCATCGGCACGCTCCATTCTGCAACATGATCGATCGGATTGAAGCGCTCGACGGCTTCCGGCTTCTCCCAGGTCGGCGCATCATTTTGCGACTGCTGGAATCCGGGAATATCCGTCGAGTAGGACATCAAGCGAATATCGAATACGCCGTCATGATTCACCAGGCACTTCCACGGCTTGGTCCAGTTTCCGGCGATCCAGGCAACCATGTATCCGCCATAGGAACCGCCCAACGCACACGCTCGGTCGCCGTCCAGGAAACCGTAGCGCGACAGTGCGTAGCTCCAGCCCTTTTGCAAATCCGTCAGCGGCCGATCGCCCCAGTGGCCGATGATCGATTTGGCGAATGCCTCGCCGTAACCGCTCGAACCATGGAAATCCACCATGACCACGGCGTAGCCCATGCCGGCCCAGACCTGCGGGTTCCAGCGATAGCTCCACGCATTGCCAAAGGACCCATGCGGACCGCCGTGAATCAAGAATGCGACAGGATATTTTTGATTCGGATGATAATTCGCGGGCTGCACCACATAGCCGTGCACTGTTTCGTCGTTCCACCCGGCAAAGCTGAACGCCTCGAAAGACGCGAGCGGCGTCTGCGCCAGCGCATCTTGACCGACATGAGTGAGCGCGCGCGGCACATCGCCGGGCTTGATCTCGTACACTTCCGCCGGTGAATCGAGCGCATCGCGGCTGTAGATGATCACGCCCCTGCCCAAATCGAAACTTCCCACGTGACCCTCGCCCGTCATGGGTTTGACGGCGCCGTTCGCGACGGTGATGGCGAAGATGCGTTGCTGCCCCACATCCTCGGCGGCGGCGTACAAAGTCTTTGAATCGGCCGACCACTTGAGCGAATCGGGTGAGCGATCGAAGCTTTCGGCGAGCGCATGCGTCGTGCCCGCCTTCAGGTCGCGGATCATGATTTGCGCGCGCGGGGCCGTAAACGTCGAACCCTTTCGTGCCAGGTAGGCGAGTTTTGTCCCGTCGGGAGAGACGGCCGGTGCACTGTCGGACGTGCCCGCGGCCGGATCGAGTCTCTGAGGCGCTTTGCTGCCGTCGACCGGAACCGTGTAGAGGCTGCTCGGATCCCCCATGCCTTGAGCGGATCCTGACGGGCGGGCGGAAAATATCACCGCGCCTCCGTCTGCGGTCCATACGAACGATGAGTCGTCGCCCTCAGGCCGGCCAACGATGTCAGCCTGGTAGTTTCGAGTGAGAGGGACGGCGTCGGTCGATGGGCTGTCGCCGTTCAGGCGGACCGCAAACAGGCCGATGTAGCGCCCGTCAAGATACGTATCCCAAAATCGCGGCGTGACGGTGTCGTACAGCCTGCCGCTGGTCTGCTCTTTCGCTTTGGCGTCATCTTTGGCCTTGCTGCAAGCCAGGGTATCGCATTCGGCATGCACGTTGATCGCCGCAACCAAAGTGCGGCCATCCGGCGCGAGCCGATACAGGCCCACATCGAGCGGCAGCTTCGTTACTTGCGAACTCTCGCCGCCTTTGGCGGAGGTGCGCCACACCTGCATGGAACCTGAGCGGGACGAGAGGAAATACAACCACTGACCATCAGCCGACCAGCGCGGCGAAGTGGAGGACTTTTCCTGGTCGCGTACCATGCGCGGCGCTGAGTTCGCCGCCCCGCGATCGATGACCCACAAAGCGTTGAATGCGCGGCTGTCATCCCAATCGGTCGAGCGCAGGTTGTACGCGACGTATCGCCCATCGGGCGAGACATGCGGATCCGAAACGCGTTCCACCGTCGCCAGATCCTTTGCTGTGAAAGGACGCGCGTGGGCAAGCCCCGACGTCATGAGCACCAGCGCCATGCAAGCCGCGATTGATCTGAACATCCCCGCTCCCTATGTCAGTTCAGCGCGCAGCCTAAACCTCCCGGCATAGCGGTGACAAGCGGGTGCAGATTCAACAGGGATGGTGGTCCGCGCGGTCGCGCACCCTGAGCGGATCGCTATGCTTTAACGCTGATGCGCGAGCCCTTGGGGCTGACTGAATCGCTCTTTACGGGTGCGCTGCCGGTGCGAGCGGCTGACTCCTTCGTCAACAACCTTTGAGCCTGGCGATCACCGCCGGCAGCCTCTTTTGCGGTTTGCGCACTGGTCTCGGATGCTTCTTTGAGCGCGGCCGCCTGGGCGCTGATCACTGCTGTGGCGGATGCTGCGGCTTGACTGGCAGCTGTTGCACGGCTTGCAGTTTTGACCTGAGCGGTGCCGGTTTGCCCTTTCGCGGGGGCCACAGGAGTGGATGCTTTCAGAATCGAAGGAGAAATAGCGGCGGTGGACATGCGGTTTTACCTGTTGTGGTGCAAAAAATATCGGGCACTCTCCCGGATATCCTGATGTCGGCACCCAGGCGGCAAACGTGAATGGAACCTCGCGCCGTTGTGACGTGGTTCTCGATATGTGCTTTTAGGGCCGCTGCCGTCTCAAGAGAACGCGGGCATCTCGGTACCGCTCGAACCGATTTTGGCTTCGGCGAATCGGCGGGGCAGCATGGTGAGCATTTTCGATCTCAGGGTGTCGCGGCCTGCGGCGTCTGCCGCCTTGAAACGCAGTTCCAGCGTGATGGCGGCGGCATCGATTTTGGTCAGGAAGCACCCGACGACGGCCTGTTCCCCGGCAATCTCCGCGGCAACGCTGAGCGCCAATTGTCGCGCCGCTTCAATGTCGGCATCACGGCTCAATCGAATGGTGATGGTAATCGGCCAGGGTGCGTAGGTCGTGTTGAGATTGATGGTGACCTGGCTGGCGGCGATGGCGTTGGGCAGAACGATCATGTGGCCGTCCGGCGCGCGCAGCGTGGTGTACCCCAGAGATATCATCTCGACCACGCCGATGTCGGTGCCCGTGGGCGCGGTAACCTGGAGCGTGTCGCCGAGGCGAAACGGCCGATAAATCGCGATCGAGATGCCCGCCACCAGATTGCCCAACGTGCTTTGCGCGGCAAGACCTATGACAACGGACGCCACGCCTGCGCCCGCCAGCAATGCCGTCCCCATGGACCTCAAGGCCGGGATGAGGTGCGCATACAGAATGACTACGATTACCCAGATCAGCACCGAGCCGAACTGCTGCAAGAAATTAATCGTGGTGCGATCGATATGCCCCTTGCGCGTCATCGACGCGTGCACCGCGGCGCGGAATCCTCGCGAAACCAGCAATGCCAGCATCAAGAAAATCATGAAATAGACGAGCGCGCCCCACACCGTGTCCGGCTTCAGGAAAGACAGCACGTCACGCTCGCCGATTCTGATGTCGTTCATCGCCAAACGCTTTCCGATGGTGGCATGCGTTTCTCGCAGTCTTCCAAACGGGAACAGCGGCACTGAAAGCTGTCGTTCAGAATCGATTTCATCTGGGCCAGGCGCGTCATTTGCGCATCCAGTTCAATGAGCTTCTTGCCGGCCAGCGCGCGCCACCGATCGATAATCCCACGCTAGCCTCCGTCGGATCGCTGGACTTGGACCGCACTTTAACTCGTGCGCTGCGATTCCCGCAATTTGGTGACCGGGCGGGATGACGTCAGTTCCACTGCCACGGCCTTGGCACGAAAGCTGCTTTGTTCCTGGCGAGGAGAACGAATTCGGTTTTCCGGAGTACAGGCGATGCGGTATTCGCACCATTCGAACGACACTCAACCGGGCGCCGGCTTGGCGGGCGGCAAGATCTCGCCGCTGCCAACCGCATGCGGCAATTCGTAGCCGCCCGACAGTGATTCGTACCTTAAAAGGATAGTTCTATGTCATCACTCACAATTCCTTCTTCGATCACGGCGACCCTCCCGGCGCTGAATGTTCACCCCCATGGCCATGGTCACAAAAAGGGTTCGGAACTGGATCTTTCCGTGGATTCCACGAGCAGCACCGCTGCCCAGATTCCGGCCGCAACCGCGCAGAACCTGTTTGGCAAGGCTTTCACTGCACTGGAACACCTCGTCGGCCTGCAACCCCCGCCTGCGACGAGCAGTCCAGCGTCAGCAGCCAGCAACCCGGCGGCGCCGAGCAACGCCACGGCGGCCTCCATCGCAGCGGCGGGCTCGAAGATAAATCTCTTCGCTTAAGCCAAGGGCAATTGCATCGCAACAGAAAGCCCAGGGCTTACGCGTTGCGGTGCCGTTGCCGGCCGCGCAGTGCAATTGCGAGCATGACTAGCGTACCGGCCAAGCATAAATAAGCGAACAGATTGCCGACGGCGGTATACACCGTGTACCCGCCCGGCACGATGGGCGCGGACACCACGACGCCATCCGCGGCCCTTGGATTGCGATAAGGGTCGTCGGCGTACGTTTTCTTGAGCACTCGGCCATTCGGATCGATGAGGGCGGAAACGCCTGAATTTACCGCGCGTACCATGCTCACGCGCAATTCCACGCTGGCGAAGACGGCAAGCGCCAGGTGCTCCCACGGTTCGGTATCGGCGCCAAACCAAGAGTCGCTGGTCAAGTTGACCAAAAGGTTCGGGTGCAATTGCCCCAAGTCGCGCAAGAATCCTTGCAATATATCCTCGTAGCAGATCACCGGGCCCAACGCCAAAGCTTGATCGCCCGGCCCGTGCAGTGAAATCACCCCGGGGCCGGTGCCCGCGGTAAATCGGCCTGCGCCGGCCGGCAGGAATTTGCGCAGCCACGGGAAGGTATCGATGCCGGGGACGTATTCCCCGAAGGCCAGCAGGCGCACCTTGTCATAGCGCCCCGCGACCTTGCCATTACGGTCCAGCAAAACCGCCGAGTTGAATGCGTCCTCGTGCGCCGCATCGTACATCTCGGCGCCGATCAGGGTGGGTACTGCAAAACCGCGGCGGATCATGGCGAGAGATTCCGGCGGGAAATCGGCGCTGAAATCCCGCGGCACGGCGACAGGATAACTACCCTCGCTCCACACCAGCAATTGGGCACCCGCTTGCTCCAAGCGGCGCGATTGCTCCTGCAAGGCAGTCAACTGGCGCACTGCTTCGTCGCGCGAGAACTCACCGTCGATGGTGTAGGCGAAATTCGGCTGAACCAGGCCAACTTCCAGACGCGGCGCCTGCGCGACGACCTCGTCGATCTGATGCATGCGCACCGCGCCAAAGATGAGCGCAGCGGCCAGCAGTACGAAGGATGCAATCGCCGGATAGCGGGCGGCGCGTGCATTCAAAGTCAAGTCATACAGCGCGCCGTTCACCATCATCAGCAATGCAGTGACACCGAGAGGACCCGTCAGCTCGCTGACTTGGATGACGAGGGGGTTCCATGCTTGGCTGATCCACTGGCCGCAAGGAAAAAGTTGCGGGACGACGAGTTCGCAGCTGACCATGGCGAGGGGCCCGAGCAACGCCATTGGGACCCGGGCGCGCCTGCGAATCGCGCACACGACGGCCGTAAACAGCAAAAAGATAATGGCGCGCGTCGCGCAGAAAAGCAGAAAGACGAGTGCCGCGCCCACCCAGGGAAAATCAGCGAATCGACGCATCACATCGATCAGCCAGTAGAAGCCGCCGGCGGTTTCGACGAGCCCGGCCCACCAGCCGAGAAACAGCGCCCTCCGAAAGCCGCCCGCGCGTTCAATCGCCATGAACATGGGGACCGCTGCAATCCAGGAAAGGGCGGAAAAATCAAACGGCGTAACGGACAAAAACCACAGGCAGCCGCTCACCGTGCTAAGGGCCAGCGCCCCGTAAAAATTCAAGTTTCGCATGCGATCCTTTGTCAAGAGCAGTTCGCGGCCGCGCGGCATCTCGGGTATTCTGGTACCCAATCATGCAAGAAAGATACGAACCCGCCGCCATCGAAGCGGAGGCACAGCACTATTGGAACGAACAGCATAGCTTTGAGGCCAAGGAAGACGACAGCCGAGAGAAGTATTATTGCTTGTGTATGTTTCCCTATCCAAGCGGTCGCTTGCACATGGGACATGTCCGCAATTACACCATAGGCGATGTGCTGGCGCGATTCATGCGCATGAACGGCCGCAACGTGCTGCAGCCGATGGGATGGGACGCCTTCGGGTTGCCCGCGGAAAACGCCGCGATCGCGAACGGCGTGCCGCCGGCGAAATGGACCTTCGACAACATCGCCCATATGAAGGCGCAGTTCAAGTCATTGGGCTACGGCTTGGATTGGCGCCGCGAGATCACGACCTGCCTTCCTCAGTACTATCGTTGGAACCAGTGGCTGTTCTTACGCATGCTGGAAAAGGGCGTCGCGTATCAGAAGACCGGTATGGTCAATTGGGACCCCGTCGACAAAACCGTGCTGGCGAACGAGCAGGTCATCGACGGCCGGGGCTGGCGTACCGGCGCGATGGTCGAAAAGCGCGAAATCCCCATGTACTACCTGAAGATCACGGCGTACGCCGAAGATCTGCTCAATGCCTTGAACGACATGCCGGAATGGCCCGAGCGAGTGCGCGCCATGCAGGCCAATTGGATCGGCCGCAGCGAGGGCGTGCGGTTGGGATTCCCTCACGACATTGGCGGCGGCGGCGTGCTGTATGCCTTTACCACGCGCGCCGACACCATCATCGGCGTGACCTTTTGCGCGGTGGCGGCAGAACATCCGCTGGCCACCCACGCGGCGCATGACAACCGGAAACTGGCTGCATTCATCGAGGAATGCAAACGCGGTCCGGCGGTCGAGGCTGAGCTTGCCACGCAAGAAAAGAAGGGTATGCCGACCGGACTGTTCGTGCGTCATCCCATCAGCAATGAACCGGTGCCGCTGTGGGTTGGAAATTACGTGCTCATGAGTTACGGCGATGGCGCCGTCATGGGAGTCCCGGCCCATGATGAGCGGGATTTCGAATTTGCGAAGAAATATGGCTTGCCGATCAAGCAGGTCATCGATGTTGAAGGCCGCCCATATTCATCGGCGGCTTGGCAGCCCTGGTATTCCGAGCATGGGCGTTGCGTGAATTCCGGCCGCTATGACGGCTTGGAGTATGAGCCCTGTGTGAATGCGGTTGCGATGGATCTGCAGGCCAAAGGCTTGGGCGAGAAACGGGTCACCTGGCGATTGCGCGACTGGGGTATTTCGCGGCAGCGGTACTGGGGCTGCCCGATACCGATCATTCACTGCAAGAAATGCGGTGCGGTGCCGGTGCCGGATGAACAATTGCCCGTCGTGCTGCCGGTCGACCTGGTGCCCGACGGCAGTGGCAATCCGCTGTTGAAGGATGCGGCGTTCTTGAACGTCAAGTGCCCGCGATGCGGTGCCGATGCACGGCGCGAAACCGACACCATGGACACTTTCGTGGATTCATCCTGGTATTTCCTGCGCTTTGCTTGCGCCGACAATGACCAGGCGATGCTCGACTATCGCGTTCAATATTGGCTGCCGGTGGACCAATACATCGGCGGGATCGAACACGCCATTCTTCATCTGCTGTACGCACGTTTCTGGACTCGTTTCATGAACGAGATGGGCGCGGTCCCATTCAAGGAGCCGTTCGCCCGATTATTCACCCAGGGCATGGTGTTGAACGAGGTTTTCTTTCGCAAGCCCGAATCGGGCCGGGTGCAATACTACAATCCGGCCGACGTGACCGTCACGGCCGACAAGACCACGCAGCGCCGCGTCGCAGTGCTGCGCGCCGACGGCAAAGAGGTCGAGTCGGGCGGCGTCGTGACCATGTCCAAGTCCAAGAACAACGGTGTCGATCCGCAGGTATTGGTCGACGAATTCGGCGCCGACACGGCGCGGCTCTTCATGATGTTTGCGGCGCCTCCGGAACAGACGCTCGAATGGTCGGATGAAGGCGTGCATGGCGCGTATCGCTTCATCAAGCGCCTGTGGAAAGCCGTGTATGACCACGTATCGCAGGGACCGGCGGCGCCGCTCGACAAAGCGGCGTTGACCGAAGCGCAGCGAGCCATTCGCAAGCAGGCGCATCAGACGCTGGCAAAAGTGACGGATGACATAGGACGCCGCCGCACGTTCAACACGGCCATTGCCGCGGTCATGGAACTCTTGAACGCGCTGGGCAAGTTTCCGCACGTTTCGCCGCAGGATCGAAGCGTCGTACAGGAAGCGTTGGAGATCGCGGTGCAGTCGCTCTCGCCCATCATCCCTCACGTGACACATGGGCTGTGGCGGCACCTGGGTCATCGCACCGCGCTCATCGATGAGCCCTGGCTAAAAGTCGACGCCGAGGCATTGCAATCACTCACGCGGCAAATGGTCGTGCAAGTGAACGGCAAGCTGCGCGCGCATATTTGCGTCGTCGTCGATGCGGATGAAACCGCAGTCCGCGATACGGCACTGGCCGACGCCAATGTGCGGAAATTCATCGGTTCTTCGGCGGTGCGCAAAGTGATCATCGTGCCCGGCAAGCTCGTGAACATCGTGGTGTAATGCTCCGTGGCCATTGCGAAACATTCGATGGTGCTTGGCGTGTTCGCGCTGTGCGGGTGCGGGTTTCGCCTGGCCGGCAGCGACTCACTGCCGGCCATCATGGCGCGCCCTTATCTGTCGCTCAAGGATCCGTACACGGATTTTTCACGCGAATTCGAGCATCAGCTCAAGAGTTCCGGCGCCACGCCGCAGGTTGCACGCGAGGGCGCAACAGCGATCGTCGAGGTCACCAAAGATCTTGTCGAGCAGCGCACGCTCGCGGTGTCGGCGAAGAATATCCCGACGGAATATGAACTCACGTATACCGTCACGTTCAGCGTGCGCGGCGGTGACAAGGAACTGCTCATGCCGCAGACCATCAGCCTGTCGAGGGACTTCAGCTTCGATGAGGCGCTGCAGCTTGCCAAGGAGCACGAGGCGGACATGCTGCGCCAACAGATGGCGCGGGATCTGGTCTCCATTGCGATGCGCCGGCTGACGAGTTTGAAGTAAGCGGCGTGCGATCCCACGGTGCTGTTGGTCAACGCCATTGATCGCCTCGCTCTGCAAGTACTCTTGGATCGCTATGGCCTGGATTTTCAGCTGGTGGCACCTGGTGAAATCATCCCCGGCTCCTATTGGGGCGAGCGCGAGGCGGGCCTGATGGGATCCAGAATCTTCGCCCGCCTCGACACGCCCGTACATTCCGTGCTGCACGAGGGGGCCCACTTCATTTGCATGACGCCGGAACGGCGCGCCGGATTGGATACCGATGCCGGCGGCGATCATCCGGAAGAGAATGCCGTCTGCTATCTGCAAATCATATTGGCGCAGTCGCTGCCGAACGTCGGCCGCGAACGCATGTGCCGCGACATGGATGAATGGGGCTATACGTTCAGCCTGGGAAGTGCCGCGCAATGGTTTGATCAGGATGCCGAGGATGCGCGTGATTGGCTGATGCGGCACGGCGTGCTCGATGCGCACAGCCGCCTGACCTATGCCTGCCGATAACCCAACCACCATGTCGCGCCGAATCGCGCTCGCCGGACTTTCCGCACTGGTGGCGGGGTGCACGCGGCTTGGATTTTTCGCCGCCAATGCGCCCGCTGCTTTCGGCTCGTACACTCGGCACACGAATATCGCGTACGGCGCAGACCCCCAGCATCGCCTGGATGTGTACGTGCCGGACGGGGCCGCCGGCGCGCCTCGGCCCGTGGTGGTCTTCTGGCATGGCGGCCGTTGGCGCTTCGGCGACAAGGCGGACTATCGATTTGTCGGCGCCGCACTGGCTGAGTCCGGCTATGTCGCCGTTGTGCCGAACTACCGGCACTACCCGCAGGTGAAGATGCCGGGATTCATGGACGATGCCGCACGCGCCGCGCTGTGGGCGGCCGCGCATGCCGAGGAGTTCGGCGGCGATCGCGGGCGTCTGTATCTGATGGGACATTCGGCAGGCGCCCACTTGGCTGCGCTCGTGACGCTGAATACGGGCTATTTTGCCGCCACCGGCCAGCCGGTGCCGCGCATAGCCGGGGTGATCGGATTGTCAGGACCGTACGATTTTCTGCCGCTGCTCGAGCCGGACGTACAAGACATGTTTGGACCCCCGCAGATCTATCCGCAATCACAACCCATCAATTTTGTGCGCGCCGATGCCCCGCCGATGCTGCTGGTGCATGGTTTGAATGACGACACGGTGCGGCCGAAGAACTCGGTCAATCTCGCCGCCGCGTTGAGTGCACTCGGGGTGCCGGTGACCTTGAAGCTCTACCCCAAGGTCTCACACGCCGACACCGTGGCGGCACTGACGACCCTGCTGCGCGGCCGCGCGCCGACCCTTGCCGACATCACGGCATTTGTCGGCCAGGGTTAGCGCTTAGCGCTTTGGTTCAAGCCGCGTTTGCAGCGGCGGGCGCAGACATCGCGTAGACACGGCCAAAACGATTCGCCAGAAAGGCCTTGAGCCCGATCTCTTCCTGGCGAATGAGACCCGCCTGGGGCAATTCGCCGGCGCTCAGCATGTCGAGCACCGCGCAGATGCCGCCCGCAGTGGTGATTTGAATCGCGCTGCGCACTCTGCCGCCGATCGACGCCGCGTAGATCTTGTTGGCGTAGGTCTCTTGCATGAGTTGTCCGCCGCGCATACCGCTTACGGTGACGAAAACGATCACGACGTCCTGCAGCGTGATCGGCACGGCATGCTCGAGAATATCCTTGAGAAGGTCTCGCCGGTCGCGCAGCCGCAGATCATTCAACAACGCCTTCATGATGGCGGCATGGCCGGGATAACGAATGGTGCGGTAGTTGAGGTTGCGCACCTTGCCGGCCAAGGTTTCGCACAATGTGCCGAGTCCGCCGGAGGTGTTGAACGCCTCGTACAGGATGCCGTCGAGCGAGAACTCTTCCAATTCTTCCAGCGGTTGAGTCTCCTTGAGCTGGCCATTGACGATGGCCTCGCACGGTTCGCAGTATTCGTTGATAACGCCGTCGGTGCTCCAGGTCAGGTTGTAGTTGAGCGCGTTCGACGGAAATTTAGGCAGCGCGCCGACCCGCATGCGCACATCATTGAGTTCATCGAATCGCGAGGCCAGATCGCTGGCAACAATGGTGATGAAACCCGGTGCCAGTCCGCATTGCGGGATGAACGCCGTACGGGCGCCTAAGCTAAGCTGCTTCACCGCGCGGGTGCTGGCCACATCCTCGGTTAAATCCAGGTAGTGGGCGCCGGCGGCCTTGGCCGTCTCCGCGATGAGCCGCGTGGCGTGATAAGGCGCAGCGGATAGCACGGCGAATTTGCCGGTCAGCAACTTACGCAGTGCATCGCCCTGCGTAATGTCGACCGAAACCTTCTTGATCGCCGCCGCGGTCTCCAGCCGATCCAATTGGGATTGAGAGCGATCAACCACGGTCACCGCGTAGTCGCCGGAACCGCCCAGAAACTCCGCAATCATCGAGCCGATTTTGCCCGCGCCTACGATAACGATGTCTTTCATGCCGCCTCCAAAGTAGCCGCCCATTTTTGTCTACGCGCACTGCAGATGGTAGGGTCGTTTTAGATGTTATTACGGTATAATCCTACGTTTTGAAGGGCAAAATAGGCAAAATGCCATGGATGTCATTGACGAAAAGCTCATATCGGCATTGAGGGAGAACGGCCGCGCCTCCACCGCCATGCTCGCCAGGCTGGTAGGCCGCTCGCGTACCAGTGTGCAAAGCCGTATCGAGCGACTCGAAAAGCAAGGGATCATTACCGGCTATGGAGTTCGCTTGGCGCCCGAGCATGGCCTCGGTGCGGTGCGTGCGCATGTCATGATCAAAGTAGGTCCGAAGGAAGCACGCGCCGTGACTGCCGCGTTGCGCGACATATCACAGGTGCGGCTGCTGCATTCAGTTAGCGGCGATGTAGACCTGATTGCGATTGCGGCCGCAGCGTCCGTCGCCGAAATGGATCAAGTCATCGATCGCATCGGTGCCCTGGATGGGGTGGAGCGCACCACCTCGTCAATCATTTTATCGACCAAATTTGAGCGATGAGCGGCCCGAAGCCACCGCTTCAGGTCTTGTTACCCACCATGGGAAGCGCCGGCGACGTCCACCCCTTCATCGCACTGGGCGTAGCACTCCATGCGCGCGGCCACCGCGCCACGATTCTCACCAACCCCATTTTTCAAGCACTGATCGAAGCGCAGGGACTTGGGTTTCTGCCGGTCGGCACCGCGGCCGAGGCAAACGCGGCCATCGCCAATCCGGAGCTATGGCATTTGCGCAAGGGCTTCAAAGTGATTGCGCAGGTCATTGTGCCGGCGATCGCTGAAATCTATCGTTTGATCGAAAAACATGCGGACGCCCATACCGTGGTGGCATTTTCCAGCTTGGCCTTCGGCGCACGCGTGGCTCAGGAAAAACTGGGCGTGCCCAGCGCGTCCGTGCACCTGCAACCCAGTGTCATCCGCACGTTGGCGGACCAAGGGATGATGGGCAATGTCAGGTTATCGGCGTCGCGTCCGAAGTGGTTCAAGCAGGGCTTGTTCCGTCTCATTGACGCCTTGATTGTGGATCGCAGGATCAAAGAACCTCTCAATACACTGCGAGCGACGCTGGGCTTGGCGCCCGTCGATCGCGTGATGCATCGCTGGGTGCATTCTCCTCAGTTGGTCATCGCCTTCTTTCCCGAGTGGTTTGCCGCTGCACAGCCGGATTGGCCGCCCAATACCCACACCGTTGGATTCCCTTTATGGGATGCGGATGGAGAAGCTGCGCTTTTGGCCGACGCGGAAGAATTTCTGAGTGCGGGTGCGCCGCCCATCATCTTCACGCCTGGCTCGGCGGGATCGACGATGCAGCGATTCTTCAAGGAGTCGGTCAAAGCCACGCGGGAACTGGGCTTGCGTGCCATGGTGGTGACCAATTACCCGGAGCAGGTGCCGAAGCATCTTCCGCCGAACGTAAAGGTGTTCGGGTATCTGCCTTTCAGTCAGGTGCTGCCGCGCGCCGCGCTGCTCGTATACCACGGCGGTGTGGGCACTTTGGCCCAAGGGATCAAAGCGGGTGTTCCGCATCTTGTGGTGCCTCACGGCTACGATCAATTCGACAGCGGCTGGCGGATCGAACAGCTCGGGTTGGGCCGAAGCATTCCGCAAAGCCGCTATCGCGCACGACGGGTCGTGGGGGCAATTGAAAGCATCCTGGGTGATGGCAGCTCGGCGCTGCGGCGCTCAAGATTCGCGTCGCGCATCGATTCCGCCGATGCCATTGCCCAAGCGTGCGTGTTGATCGAGGGATTGGCGCGGAATACTCAGGCAGGCTCCTAGGCCGATAAGGGCGCCAAAGGCGCCATCGCCCGCGCGCTCAGGGCGCGGTGTTTTTGGGACCGGCTTCCAGTGCCGACTCATCGTGCATGTGCTCGAACAGGTCGCCGCGCACCGGAATTTTTCCGATACCGCAACCCGCGAATGGCAAAGGAAACAACACCAGGGCGCAGCGGTCGTTGATATGGATGAGTATTCCGCCGCCTTCTATGGCCTCGACGCGATGCGTGTGCGAACGATCCCAACCGAACTCGGCCTTTTGCTTACGGTCGGGACCCAAGCCGCCATTCAGATCTGCGCCCACGCCATGCTGGTCGAGCGCGCGGGGCGGGGCTGTCATTGCCAACTGAGCTTGCTGCTTGATCGCCAGGTCGGCCTCGGCGTTCCAATCGATCGGCGCTGGCGCTGGCGCTGGCGCGGTGTCGGCTGGGGTTTGCCGCGCTGGCGCCGGTATCGCGACCAGCTGCGTGTCATCGGGTGCGGCGGGTTTCTTGCGCTGTGAGGCCGGTACCGATTCGGTAGGCGCGCGAGCTCGCACAGGGTCGGGCAGGGCCAGAAAAACCAGAGATTCTTCGCGCTGCGTGTCCGCCCTGATCACCCAGCGCGCTGCGACGAGTAACAACGCGGCGTGAATCGCCGCGACCAGCAGCAAAACGGCAGGCCGCTCAATTCGCGACGGTTGCACTGAGCGACCCCTATACCTCGACTCCCGAGGTATCTACTGTGATTTTCGCCGACGCGATTAGTTCCTCAGGTGCTGGAACCATGTAGTTGGCGGGCCGGAAAACGCGTGAGCTACGCTCGTTCCTGCGTAAAAGACTGCGCCCCAGGTAAGCGGACTGTGTTTGATGGAATTAAAAAACGGCGTGGATTTTGAGGCCCACGCCGCCGGGATATCGCACCAGCGGGGGAGTTGGCTGGCTTGCCGGCGCGAAATTCTCCTAAACTTAGGTTTCCATCCTGCCAAAAACGCGGAAGAGAGAAAGGTACTCTTTGTACGGTACAGTTTGATTTTTATCATTTGTCAAATGCATTACGTTATGATAAAGAAATTCAACTCATTGAAATTGTTAGAAGAATCGCCGGGCGGATTTCAGCCGGGCAGGCTGCGGGACAGCCAATACCTCAGGAACAGCACCTTAGTCACATAAGTTCTAGGCGCCGCCGCCGCCGGCGGGTCTTAGGCGAGCGTCGAGGCAGCCGTGCGCGGCTGCCGCAGGCGCCGCACGATCAAATAGGCGCCCACGGTTGCCGCGAGGGTGATGCAGCTGACCTTGAAATCCTGTTGCTGGCCGGGGGTGAATGCCATGGCAATCAGCACGGCAGCCATGCAGCCGATCGCTGCAAAGCTCAAATAGGGGAAGAGCCACATGTTCACCTCAGGCCGCGCAGCGCCATCGCGCTCGCGTCGCCGACGCAAGGCAATGTGAGCGGCAGCCGTGGTCATATAAACGAAAACAATGAGCGCGCCGGACGAACTCACCAAGAAGTCGAATACCTTTTGCGGCGCTTCGGTTGCCGCGATGATCCCCAGGAATCCGGCCGCCGCGCCGATCAGCACGGAGACCACGGGCACGCGACGTTTATTCAGCTTCACAAAGGACTGCGGTGCATCGCCGCGTTCGGCAAGGATGAACAGCACCCGCGAACTGACGTAGAACGCCGAATTCAGGCAAGACAGCACCGCGGTGAGAATGATGAAGCTCATGATGGTGCCGGCCCAAGGCACGTGCATGAAATTCAGCGCCAACGTAAAGGGCGACTCGCCGGAGCGAACGGTGTTCCAGGGGATTACCGACACGATCAAGAAAACGGACGCCACATAAAAAATCAGAATGCGCCATATCACCGTCGTGGTCATCTTGGCGATCGCTCGGCCGGGCTGCGCCGACTCTGCCGCCGCCACCGTCGTGATTTCCGCGCCCGTCATGGCAAAGAATACGGTGGGCGCCGCTGCCAGCACGGCTATCCAACCACGCGGCGTGAAGCCGCCGTAATTGACGAGATTCGCAAAGGTCGCGCCCGAGGGTGCTGTCCAGCCGAAGGCAAAAGAGGCAGCGATCACGATGAACGCCAAAATCGCGGCGACTTTGATGGAAGCGAACCAGAATTCGAACTCAGCATACGAACGCGCTGACATGAGGTTGACGCCCGTCATGAGGGTCATCAACCCGAGACCGATCTGCAGCTGAGAGTAAGAAGGCATCCAGTGCTGCAGGATCTTCGCGCCCGCGATGGCTTCCACCGGCACGACGATGACCCAGAAATACCAATACAGCCACCCCACGACAAAGCCGGCGCCATCGCCCAAGCCGCAGCGTGCGAACTCCGTGAACGAACGCACCTGGGGCAGCGCCGTGGCCATTTCGCCCAACATGCGCATCACAAGAAGGATAAGCATGCCCGTGATGGCGTAGCTGATGAACACCGCGGGTCCTGCGGCAATGATGGAAGTGCTGCTGCCGACAAACAAGCCGGCGCCGATGATGCCGCCGATCGAAATCATCGCCAGATGACGGCCTTTCAACGAACGGCTGAGCTGATGCTTGGCCTCGGGCTGCTCCGGAATGCTCGGCTGGATCATTAAATTAGCCTCGAGTGTTCGATTACAGGCTGCGCAGGAAATCAATCATCGCTTTATTGACTTCATTCGACCGCTCCTGCTGCGTCCAGTGGCCGCAGCCCGGAAGCATGATGGTGCCCCGCAGTTGGGGTACGTAGCGCGCCAGGTCCGCGATGACTTCCTTCATTCGCGGGAAGGAAACGACGAGATCAAGATCGCCGGCCATATAAAGCGCCGGCACGGTCACCGAAGCGCCGGCATACGGGGCCATCAATTCCCAATTGCGATCGATGTTGCGGTACCAATTGAGGCCGCCACGAAATCCAGAATGTTGGAATTGCTTTACATAGAAGTCGATGTCCGCATCTTCAAGCCAGGGAGGCAGCGTTTCCGGATCCGGCATTCGAGTGAGAAATCCGCCGGCTCGGGGCACCATGCCGACGCCGGAAGAAGGGGCGCCTGGGTTGCGCCGGGGAACATCGCCTGACCCTGAAAATAGAATCTTGCGAAGTGAGCGGCGTGCATCGGCCTCGAGTTCTGCTTCGGCCACGCCCGGCGACTGAAAGTACAGCTGATAGAAACTGGCATCGGCATTTTGAGGCATTACGGTAGTCGGCGCGACGCTGCCGCGGGGCCGGTACGGTACGCTAAGTCCGATGACCGCACGAAAGCGATCCGGTCGCATGAGCGCGGCGTGCCACGCAACTGGGGCACCCCAGTCATGCCCCGCGATTACCGCTTGTTTTTCGCCCAGTGCATCGAGCACGCCGACCATATCGCCCACCAGGTGCAGTAGCGTATAGCGTTCGATATCAGCAGGGCGGTCCGTATTGCCGTAGCCGCGCATGTCCGGAGCGACGGCACGATATCCAGCCCGCGCCAACGCCTTCATTTGATGGCGCCACGAGTACCACGACTCCGGAAATCCATGGCAGAGCAGCACCAAAGGACCGCTCCCTTGTTCGGCGATATGAATGCGAATGCCGTTGGCGTCGAGAGTTCGGTGAGTGGGCTCGTTGTTTGCCGTGTCGTTCATTGCGGTAGCGTATCAGCGTAGTACATATGCGGTAAGTGCCTAAAGCTCCTCAATCCAAGCTCCCTAAGGGATCCTTGCGCCCATCGCAGCTAGTTTTGCCTCCAGTTCCGTCCCGAAATAGGCCTGCGGTTTTGATGGATCGACGTGTTCGCGGCGTTCACGCGCGGCAATTGCGGATCTGGCCTTTTCAAATGCCTCCCGCAAGGAGCGGGCCTCCGGCAGCGCGTCCCGGTAGAACGCTTCGCCAAAGTACGTCAGATCGCGGTCGTTGGAGCAGCCGAACGAGGTGCGATCGGCCGCTGCTGCTGTGATGATGATGGTCCGAGGGTCCTTCAACGAATCGATAAAGGCTCCGGCGTAGCAGGCTGAAATGATGATCACCCGCCACTTGATACCGGAATCGCTCAGCGCCTCCCCCAGATCTTCATCGGTCAGATCATCGAGCGGCAGTTGCGAGTTCGACACGGCGATAGCCGCATCCTGCGCACCGTGCGAGGAGATGGACAAGAACAGCACATCGCGATCGATATTCATCCGCGCCGCCAGACCGCGAAGCGCGTACCGCAATCCCGATACGCTGGCCAGTGGCGCGCGTTCCAAGTCGCGCTCATCATTGATCAACGAAAAGCCCCTGCCGTCCATGCCATAGCGTTCGGATAGCACCCGCGACGCCAAGCCGATCTCTTGAGCGAACACTTTCTGTTCGCCGACGCCCGCGAAGCCAAGAAAGAAGGCATGGGGACTTGCCGATGGATCGCCGCTGATGGCTGCAAGGGCCCGATCGATGCGCGCGGATTGCTCGAACAACAGCGTTTCGGCGTCGGCCTGACTCTCATTGCTCTCTGCGGCCGCCTCGATCTCTGAGGGTGCCCAGACGTCGGGAATCACCTCCAGCGCATCGGTGAGCCAAATGAATCCTGCAACGAAGGCAACGCCGGCAATGGCAGCTGCACGCTGTGGCCCACCCGTCAGCGCACTCAAACCGCGAGAGAAATACAGGAGCGCGTAAATGGCCGCCGCGACGGCCATCACCATGAGCCAAATTGGCGGCAAATAGGCCGCGATGGCCGCAAGGCAGGCAAGGATTGGAACCAAGCCGATGGACAACAACAGCGTCGTCGCAAAAGCAGGCATCGGCTTCGCTCGCCAACGCAGCAGCGCAGCCAACGCCAGGATGGCCAGCGCATACCACGCGAACAATGGCGCGCGGGCGATCAGAAACTGCGGATCCGGACGCGCATCCCACCAGTCGATCGCGATCCACAGCAAAAGCCACAGCATGCTCAAGCCAATGAGAATGGGCGCGGGATGACGCGAGTGAACCGGTGCCTCGCCCTTCAGGATCCACATGCGCAGCAGAAAGGCAAGATAGGATTGTGCCGGCTTAGGGGGTACGCGCGGGGTATCGATCGGCGGATTCAGCGCTTCGTTCTCGTCCATCGCTACGGATGATAGCTTGCCGCGCTGGGTGTTGCGCGCTACCTGCAACAGGCGGGATGATGTCGGATCATTGGGGTGGGAGCGCGCATGGCCGTATATAGATTGGGCGATGATTCACCGGTGGTCGCCCCTAGCGCGTACGTCGCTCCGAATGCAACGCTGGTCGGCAAAATCATTCTCGCTGAGAACTCTACCGTGTGGTTCGGCGCCACGCTAAGAGGCGATAACGAGGTCATTCACATTGGCGCGAATAGCAACGTGCAGGACTCAGCGGTGCTGCATACGGATCCGGGTTTCCCGCTGTCAATCGGCGCCCATGTTTCGATCGGTCATCAGGCCATGATGCATGGCTGTACAGTGGGCGACGGGTCGTTGATTGGAATACAGTCCGTCGTGCTCAACGGCGCGGTCATCGGCAAAGGCTGTCTCGTCGGCGCCGGCGCACTGATCACCGAACGCAAAACGTTTCCCGATGGTTGCCTCATCATCGGAGCGCCCGCCAAAGCAGTTCGTGAACTCACCGCGGAGGAGCGGGAAAATCTGCTGAAAGTGGCGGCCAATTATGCCGAGCGCGGCGTGTACTACCGGACTCATTTGCGCCTACTTTAGGCGCCGGCCGGTCTCGGGCGGTGCTAACATTCCGTCCCCCTGTTTCCTAAATCGCTCACACGGGAGAGAAGCGAATGGCGAATGAACAAGACCTTGGGTTTAGCAGGCGTGATTTTGTACAGGGCGCCGTTTCCGGCGCGGCTCTGGCAGCGGTCCCCATGGGGGTTTTCGCTGCAACCCCCGCCAAGGAGGCCGACAAGGCTGCTGTGCT
This sequence comes from Pseudomonadota bacterium, assembly GCA_030775865.1. Taxonomy (GTDB): domain Bacteria; phylum Pseudomonadota; class Gammaproteobacteria; order Steroidobacterales; family Steroidobacteraceae; genus Bog-1198. The sequence goes on from JALYIH010000095.1 coordinate 26,752, forward strand.
GGCGCAAATCCCGAAAATGCACGCCGCCAACATCAAGCGGTTGCAAGAGTGGATCGCGCTGCCCTCGATCGCTGCCGAGAACCGCAATTTTCCGCAAGGTCCGGAGTACATGGCGAAGCTGGCCCAGGATGCAGGGTTTAGCAATGTGAAACTCATACCGACGTCGGGTAAGTCAGGCGTGTTCGGCAAAATTGATGCGGGCGCGCGCACGACGATGGCGATTTATTTCATGTACGACGTGAAACAATTCGTTCCGGAGGAGTGGAGTTCGCCTCCTCTCCAGGCACGCCTGGTGCAGAAAGAAGGCTTGGGCACCGTGTGTATGGGACGCGGCGCGGTCAATCAGAAAGGTCCGGAGAACTCGTTCTTGAGTGCGCTCATGGCGTTCAAGGCGGCTGGAAAAAAGCTGCCCGTCAATCTCGTGCTGGTTTGTGAGGGTGAAGAGGAGATTGCCTCACCGCATTTTCAGGAAGTGGTCAAGAATCCTGAGGTCATGGCGGAACTGAAGAAATGCGTGGGCGTCTTCATGCCGGAGGCCGGCCAAGATCGCGATGGCGGCGTTCAGGTGTCCCTCGGCGCCAAGGGAGTGGTCGAGCTGGAATTGATATCGAGCGGCGAGAAGTGGGGCCGCGGCCCTGCACACGATGTGCACTCCAGCCTCGAGGCGCAAGTGGACTCGCCGACCTGGCATCTCGTTCAGGCATTGAACACCCTGGTGGAGAAAGACGGGCACACGCCCGCCGTGGAGGGTTTTTTCGAAAAGGCAAAACCGTTGACCGCGGCGCAGGAACAAATGATCAAGGACCATGCCGCAAAAACTGCGGAAAGCACCGTGAAGAAGGCGCTGGGTGTGCAGCACTGGGTGCACGACAAGAGTTGGGTGGACTCCTTGATGCTGCTGGAATCCCGGCCGACGATCAATATCGAAGGACTGGTGGGAGGCTACACCGGTCCCGGCGGCAAGACAGTGCTGCCGCACAAGGCGGTCGCCAAAATCGACATGCGCCTGGTGCCGGACATGACGGCAGCCGATACGCTCGACAAGCTAAAAGCGCATCTGGCGAAAAACGGGTTTGCCGATATTGAAGTGAACATGAGCGGTGGATACAACCCGACACAGACTGACGGGAGCAGCAAGTTGATTCAAACGCAGCTTGCCACCTATCGAAAACTCGGCCTCGATCCGCAGCTATGGCCGCGTTCCGCAGGATCCTGGCCTGGCTATGTGTTCACCGACGCACCTTTGAATCTGCCCGCCGGCCATTTTGGCTTGGGTCACGGCACGGGCGCGCATGCTCCCGACGAATATTATTTGATTGAGTCGACCAATCCGAAAGTCCAGGGTTTGGACGGCGCCGTCGCGTCCTTCGTGGAGTATTTGTACGCGCTGAGCTGATGCGGGCGAGGCAAAATCCTAAGGAGAGGGCGCCTTTTCCGGTTTCGCAGGCGTCTTTTCCGGGCTGCTTGGCGGATTCTCGGCCGGTTTTGCGGGCTGACTTGGCGCTTTGTCTCCGTTGACGGCAGCCTTTGCCTTTTCGGCGCCCCGTTTTGCCGTCGCCGCGACTTCTTGAGCACCTTCCTTGGTGGCGGTGGCCACTTCGTGTGCCACTTCTTTGGCGGCTACCGCGACTTGTTTCGCGCCCTCCTTGGCAGCGTCGGCCACGGCCTTCGCGTCGTGCTTGACGGTATCACTCACGGCCTTCGCCTGATCGTGTGCCAGCGTCGGATCGGACGGTGGATCGGCCGGCCGATCGGCTGGCGGATCGTTCGTGGCCCGCACGGTCCCTATTGGTGAGAGCAGCAAACTGAGCGCAACTGCCGGAGGGAAATGACGCTTCATGGTAACTGACCTCCGATTACATGCCGAAAACGCCGCCGTATTTCTCGCGAAGGATGGTCTTTTGTACCTTGCCTGTGCCTCCCACGGGAAGCGATTCCAGGAATATCACTTCCTCAGGCACCCACCATTTGGCGACGCGATCCGCGAGAAACGCAAGAATATCTTGCGGCTGCGGACTGTGGCCCGGCTTGCAGACGACAAATAGCAGCGGGCGCTCCTGCCATTTGGGGTGCTTCACACCGATGACGGCCGCCATCGCCACTGAGGGATGCCCAATGGCAACATTTTCCAAGTCAATCGAACTGATCCATTCGCCGCCGGTTTTGATCAGGTCTTTCACGCGATCTCGTATCTGCATGATGCCGTGCGAATCGATGGTCGCGATATCGCCGGTGGGAAACCACCCTTCCTTCAGCGGCGAGACGTCACTTTTGTAGTAGCCGCTGACGATCCACTGTCCGCGCACCATGAGTTCGCCTTGCGACTTGCCGTCGCGGGGCAAGGTCGTGCCGTCCTCGGTCACCACTTTGATCTCAACGCCGAACACCGCCTTGCCGCACTTGGCGGCAGCGGCGTGTCGTCGCGCCGGCTCCCATTGCAGCTGCGACTCAGTCGCGCAGCTCATGGTCGCCACCGCCGTGGTCTCCGTCATTCCCCAGCCCTGGCGCACTTCAATGCCGAAGCGCTCGTCAAATTGCGCAATCATGGTGAGCGGTACGGCTGAACCGCCGCACAGGATTCGGTGCAGGCTTGAAAACTTCAGATGATGCTGTTCGACGTATTGCAGCAGTTGCAGCCACACCGTCGGCACCCCGGCACTCACCGTGACTTTTTCGGATTCCATCAATTCATACAAGGATGCACCGTCCAATCGCGGTCCGGGCAGGACGAGTTTCGTGCCGCCGATCAAACATCCATACGGCGCACACCACCCGTTGATGTGGAACATCGGCACCACGGGCAGCATCGTGTCTCTGGGAGACAGGCACAGCATGGCCGGCATGCAGATGGTCATGGCATTCAGCACGATGGCTCGATGTGAATACAGCGCACCCTTCGGATTCCCGGTGGTGCCCGAGGTGTAGCAAATAGCCGCGCCGGCGCGCTCGTCAAACTCCGGCCATGGGAATTCGTCGCTCTGCGATTCGATCAGCGTCTCGTAGCAGAAAACGTTTGCAACGCCGTCGAGTGACGGCATGTTTTCCGCATCAGCCATGCATATCCATGCCCTGACATGAGGGCAATGTTTGGCGATGCTCGTGATTAGCGGCGCAAAGCTCGTGTCGAAGAACAGCACTTCGTCTTCGGCGTGATTCACGATGTAAATCAGTTGGTCGAGATGCAGGCGAGGATTGCAGGTATGGACGATCAAGCCGCTGCCGGACACGGCATAGTAAATTTCGACGTGACGATGATTGTTCCAAGCGAGCGTTCCCGCTACGGCACCGGGCGCCAAGCCAAAGTCGGCGAGCGCATTGGCCAGCTTTTTGGCTCGCGCGGCGCAGTCGGCGTAGGTATAGCGAAACACCGGGCCGTGCGTTTCGCGCGAAACAATTTCCGTCTCGCCATTCTGTGCCGCCGCGTGCTCGATGATGCTGGAAATCAGGAGTGGCCGATCCATGATCAATCCAGGCTGAGGCATTTTTCGGCTCCCCCAACGCTTTATTTGTGCGCCCCGGCGCTTTCCTGCGCGCGGTACGCAATCCAACCCTGCTCTATCAAATAGGCATGCACGTTCTCGGCATCCTGATCGCTCAGGATATCGCTAAAGCGTTCCATACCGGCCGGTGCCAGAATGCCTCGCAGCAAAATATCCTTGAATGTGGCATGCAGCCCGGCATCGAGCTTTCGAAGATCCGGCGTGCTGCTGGGGCCGAGTTGGTGGCAGCGGGTACATTGCTCGATGAAGGTCACTTCCCCCGCGTCGATTTGTGCTCGCGTCGCCTTCTGTTCGGGCGGTTTCGGAAAGGCAGGCTCGACTCGAGCCGGCGGGGTGGGCACGGCGCCTCCGCCGAGCTTGAAGGCGATGATGCGATTGGTGTTTTGATACTTGAGTGCCGCACTGCTCGGGGGGATGGGTCCCACGGTGATCGGGGTGCCGCCGTAACCGACCTGAACCGCGACGTACTGCACGCCATCGACCGCGTAGGTCATGGGCGCCGCCATGATGTGGCTGCCGGTCTTCAAGACCTTCAAGACCTTGCCGGTGTCGGCCGCATAGACCCATAACTCGCCGCTCCCGCGTCCTTGAAACACGAGGTTCCCAGCGGTCGACATCACGCCGCCGTCGTAGCCGCGTATACCGGAGGAAGTTTCATGTTCCCAAACGACCTTTTGACTCACCGGATCCCAGGCGCGAATCAATTCCCGCACCGGTTTGACATGGCGCATGGCCTTGATCGCCTGTTCATCCGGCACGGGGCCGTACAGCCGGGTGGCGTCTTTAGAGTCGTAGGTGTCGTCGGGAATGATTCCTTGGGCGGTAAAAAATCCTTCGATATATTGCACCTTGCTGCCGTTATGCAGCAGGTCGACCCAGATCGTCGGCACATCGATGACCGGAATATAGGCCAGGTGCGTTTGCGGGCTGTAGGACATCGGATTCCACGTGTGGGCACCAAACCAAGATGGGTAAATGTTTTTTGCCGTCCCGTGCCAATCCGCCTCCTTGGTGGTGACCGGCCTTCCTGTTTTCATATCCACATGCGTGGCCCAATTCATAAAGGCAAAGTTCTTGGCGGACAGCAATTGGCCGGTCTTGCGATCCAACACGTAAAAGAAAGCGTTCTTTGAGGCCTGCATGATCACCGAGCGGGGAGCGCCATCCACCATGATGTCCGCCAGGACCATCTTTTGTACCGCGTCGTAGTCCCAGCTGTCGTGCGGCGTTTCCTGGTAGTACCAGGCCATGCGCCCTGTGGCCGCATCGACCGCAATGATGCAGGTGGCATAGAGACTGTCGAGTTGTTGCGGACCCAGTTGGCGAAGATCGTAAGGAGCCGCGTTAGCCGTGCCGAAATACAGAAGATTCAATTTTGCGTCGTAGGCAAATCCATCCCATGCCGTCGCACCGCCTTTGAACTCCGGCTTGCGGTGCGGATCCCACGTCTTATCGGCGGCCGCCAACTCGGGATTTTCATAGGGTTGACCCACGGCGGGCGGAACCGTGAAGAAACGCCACTTGAGCGCGCCGGTTTCCATGTCGTATGCCGATATGTAACCACGAACGGCGCCGTGTCCCATGTCTGCGCCGCTGTTGCCGATGACGACGACACTGCCGGCGATCTGCGGCGCCCCCGTGCTGGAGTACGGCAGCTTGCGGTCGATGATGGTGTCGGCTTCCCAGATTTTCGTGCCGGTGGCCGCGTCGAGGGCGTGCAGCCGGCCATCCACGGAAGCGACGAATACTTTGCCCTTCCAAACGCCAACGCCGCGATTTACAAGATCGCAGCAGGGATTTCGTCCCATGAAGTAGTCGGCCTTCGGGTCATAACGCCACAGTTCCTTGCCGGTGACGGCGTTGACCGCGTACACGTAGCCCCAAGTGCCCGATGTGTACATCACGCCGTCGATGACGAGCGGAGTGGCTTCCTGGCCGCGCTGCGGCTCGCCCAAGTCGTAGTTCCAGGCAAAACCCAGCCGTTTGACGTTGCCGGCGTCGATTGTCGTCAACGGAGAATAGTACGTGCCGTCCTTGTCGCGGCCGCCCGTGAACCAGTTCTGCGGCTCAGAGTCCGCCCCCTGCAGCCGCGCTGCGTCTACATTGCCGGGGGTGGATCCGGTGGCTGCAAGCGCCTTACCCACCATCAGTCCAAGTGCAGCGCCCCAGACCAAAACTTTTAGTATTCGCAAGGCGGATCTCCTAAGGCCGTCAAAGCTTGGTATCCACGAATATAGTATCTTGTGTACATGCCAATGATTCTGAATATCGAATGATTCTCAATATCGAGGATCTGCGCCAGCTTGCGAGGCGCCGGATTCCGCGGGCGATATTCGATTACGCCGACGGCGGCTCCTACGATGAACGCACCATTCGACGCAACGCGGCAGATCTCGATGCCATGACCTTCCGGCAAAGGGTGATGGTCGATGTGTCGAAAATGTCATTGGCCACGAGCTTTCTCGGCTCCCCGGTGTCGATGCCCTTAGGGATCGGCCCTACCGGCCTGGCCGGGCTGTTTCACGCCGACGGCGAGATCCTCGGCGCAAGAGCCGCCGCCGCCTGCGGCATTCCGTTCTGCCTCAGTACCATGTCGATCTGTTCCATCGAAGACGTGCGCGCGGCTACCCAGCAGCCATTCTGGTTTCAGCAATACCTGATGAAGGATCGCGGGTTCAATCAAGAACTCATCGATCGAGCCGCGGCCGCGCAATGTTCGGCGCTCATGCTCACGCTCGATCTGCAGGTCATCGGCGAACGGCGTCGGGATCCGCGCAATGGACTTACCATTCCGCCCAAGGTGACGCTGCGAAATGCCTGGGATGTCGCAACGAAACCAAGCTGGGCGCTCAAGGTGCTGTTCGGCAAACGGCGCACGTTCGGCAATTTAGTCGGTCGCATCGGCGGTTCGAGCGGGATCAATACGCTGGCTGAGTGGACGGCGACCCAATTCGATGCGTCCGCCAACTGGCACGATGTGGAATGGGTGCGAAGCCGCTGGCCGGGTAAGCTAATCCTGAAAGGCGTACTCGATGCGGAAGATGCGCGGCTGGGCGTTGCCGCCGGCGCGGACGCCATCGTCGTGTCGAATCACGGGGGACGCCAGCTTGACGGCGCCCCATCGTCGATCTCGGTCTTGAGCGAAATCGTCGAGGCTGTTGGCGGACGTTGCGAAGTGATGTTCGACGGCGGAGTTCGGTCGGGCCAGGACATTGCGAAAGCCCTGGCGCTTGGCGCGCGCGGCGCGTTGATTGGAAAGTCGTTTCTCTATGCGCTGTCGGCGGCAGGCGAAGCCGGCGTCACCAAGGCAATCGAAATCATGCGCAATGAGCTGCGCGTGACGTTGGCATTGACCGGAACTTCGACCATCGACGGTGTCGGGCCGCACATTTTGCGGACTTGAGACCCGCGGTTAGATCATCGGCAGCCCTCGGCGCGCCTTCCCGGGCGGGAATGCGGCATCAATCCTCGCAATGTCGGAGGCGCTCAACTCCAAGGTGCTCGCCGCGGCATTTTCCATCACATGCGAAATGTCGGAAGCCTTCGGAATCACGAACATCTCGGGGGTGCGCAGCAGGAATCGCAACGCGACTTGTCGGGGCGTCGCCTGATGCGCATCGGCAATCTCGCGCAGTACCCGGCCTTGTTTCGATCCGCTGTCGAAGATCTTCGGTGATTGGCCGAAAGGCGTATAAGCCACCACCGCGCTGCCGTGCCTGCGGCACCAGGGAAGTACGGCATGTTCGATCGCGCGCTCCTGCAGGTGGTACAAGACTTGATTGCATGCCGGGTGGCCCGTGCCGGCGATCGCGGCTACCTCGTCAAGGTCCTCCACATCGAAATTGCTCACGCCCCAGGACAATATCTTGCCCTCGTGCACCAGGATTTCGAATGCGGCAATCGTTTCCTCCAGAGGGTAGCTCCCTCGCCAATGAAGCAAGTAGCAGTCCAGCCGGTCGGTGCCGAGGCGCGCCAACGACCTTTCGCAGGCAGCCAGGGTGCCTTGTTTCGATGCATTGCCGGGCAGCACTTTGGAAACCAAGAAAACCTCGTCCCGGCGGCCCGCGATGGCCTTGCCGATGATCTTTTCCGAGGTCCCCGATCCGTACATCTCCGCAGTGTCGATGTGAGTAAGGCCAAGATCGAGGCCGCGTCGCAGCGCTGTGATGGCGCCATCGACGGCCGATTCGTCAAGTTTCCACGTTCCCTGCCCGATGCAGGCGACCTGTCGCGTAGTCGTACCGAAGGGGCGGGTGATGCTTTTAGCGGCCATTCTGTTTTGGAGTATTGCAAGAAACAGGCGCACAATCACCTCGTCACAGGGAGGCTTGAACGTGCCGAAGCCGACGCCGACCGCGCCCGCAGACCGGCAACCGGGGCTTGAATGGGATTTCACGAGCCAGGGAATTGCCAACGGTGCCGTCTCCTTGGCCGCCTTTGCGGCGCTGTATTTTGTTCTCGTGTGGATTGGCCTGGTCCTGCACGAGACGGCCGAGACACTGACGATCATATGGCCGGCTGCGGGCCTGTTGTTTATGGCGCTTTGGCTGGCGCCGCGCCGCCGTTGGATTTGGATCTTGGTCATACAGGTGACGGTCGAGATGTCGGCCGGTGCCCTCAAATCCGACCATTTCAGTTTCTCGGACAACCTGTTGTATGTGCTTGCCAACTCGCTCGACGGCGCTGTCGGCGCATTGGTGGCCTCGCGGCTCATCCAGACACCGAGAGTTCCGCGGCTGCGCAACGTGCTGCTTTTCATCGCCTCGGTCGCGATCGGCGCGGCGGCCAGCGCTGTCGTGGGGGCTTTTGGCACGACTCACACACTGGGCGGACCTGACTATCTGCGCGAATGGCAGATATGGTGGGCGGGGAATTGGCTGGGATCGCTGTGCATTGCGCCGATTGTGATGGGTTGGGCCGTTCGCCTGCACGCTCGACAGCATTCAGCACCCGCAGGCCCCGTCGTCGAAATGATACTCATCGCCTCCGCGATGCTGGCCATGACGAGTTGGGTGTTTTCGGTGCCCCCCGGCGGCGTCACCACCATCCTAGATATGCCGTTTGTGATATTGGCGTTCGTGACCATCGCGGCATTTCGCATGCCGCCGCGATGGTCAACACTGCTCACGGCCGCGACAGCCATTCTGGTGTCGTACTTCGCGAGTCGGGGCTTAGGTCCCTTCGCAGGCGATTCGAACCCCTTCGTCCGGGTGGGTGCCGTCCAGCTATACCTTGCGACGCTGGTCGTGATCAATTTCTTGCTCACCGTTGTGCTGCTCGAGAAGCGCAATGCGTTTCAGCTATTGCGCACCAGCGACGAGAGGTACCGTAACTTCATCGAACACAGTTCCGAAGCTGTGTGGCGCGTTGAACTGTCGGAAGCCATGGATCCTCATCTGCCGGTGAGCGATCAAATCGCCTGGCTGCAGACGTATGGGTATGTTGCTGAAAGCAACTCGACTTATCTGCGCTTGAATCGGCAAATGGGCCTCTCGGATGGGGATGCGCGCAAGTGGCGCAGCGATGCGCCTTGGACCCGTACGTTCATCGAGCATCTGGGCGCAGCGTCGCAGCAAGGTTACTTGATGGACGGCCTGCAGTTCACGGCAGCGGCCGATTCACAGCAGCGCACGTACATCACGGGATTCCGGGGCGTCATCGAACAGGGCAAGTTGGTGCGGGTTTGGGGCGTTGCGCGCGATGTGACAGAACTGGTGGCACTCAACGAACGTCTGCGCCAGAAACAGGAGCGATTGAAACTATATGCGCGCGAATTGGTGGGCGCGGAAGAACGCGCGCGGCGAGCAACCGCTGTAGACCTCCATGACGGCATTGGTCAACAGCTGGTCGGATTGGCGATGACACTCGATGCATTGGCCGTGCGTTCGCCGCCCGAAATACGCCTGCTTCTCGGCGAGGCGACCAGTACCGTGCGCGAGGTGCAAGCCATTGCGCAACGCGTCATCGCCGACCTAAGCCCGCCGGGCCTGTATGAACTGGGATTGGAGCCGGCGCTGAAGTGGCTCAGCGTCTATATGCGCAGCAAGGACAATCTGCAAGTCGAGCTGCATGTCGCTCAGGATGAGTCAGGCATCGATATCGATCTGCGAGTTCTCGTATTCAAGGTCATCAGGGAGCTGCTGCGCAACGTCGTCAAGCATTCGGGCGTGCAATCGGCAACGATCACTGTCACGCGCGCCCCCGGCGAATTGCGCGTCGTGGTCGAGGATCGCGGCGTGGGATTTGAGTGGCAACTGAGTTTGTTCGAACCGCGGGCTCACGGATTCGGACTGTGGAGCGTCGTCGATCGCGTGCGGGAAGCCGCCGGCGAAATGACGGTCGACACCGGCCCGGGCCGCGGATGTCGCGTGACGGTGGTGTTCCCGCTAGGTGCGGCCAAACTCCCGGTGCAACCAACCAACCTCGGCACTGAGAGCAGAGATACGGGCTCGGCTCGATCCGCCAGGATGTAAATTCAAGTCTTTGCCAAGTGCCGCGACATTCGCAGCGCCGCTTCCCGGCCCTGGTAATAGCCTTGGACAATTCCCAATTGATCGAAGCCCAGGCGCGAGTAGAAAGTGCGCGCCACATCGTTGTGAGTGCGCAGCTCGAGATTGATGCGAAACACGCCGGCTTCGAGGGCGGTCCTCGTCAGCCACTCGATGAGTTGGGATCCAAGACCTTGACGGCGATGTTCCGGCGCTACCGCGAGCAGGTTCAAATGCGCGACGTCGTCGCCGAAGTGCATGATGGCGAATGCCGCAATCCGCTGTTCGCGGCGAGCGACCACCACGGAGGATTCGGGCCCTGAAATAAAATGCTGCACGCGTGCCGCCGTCCACGACCAGGTCAATCCCTGTTCAATCAGATCGCGAGACATTTCCGCGATTTCGCGGGCGTCGTTGGCTCGCGCCAAACCGATAAAGGCGAGTTCTGACAAGTTACATCTCCGAGCGCCGGGAGCCTGTCTGAGTCATTTCTTAGCGGCTACGATATCGATCGGTGGCGAGAACGAGTTCGTGCGTGTTGCCCGGTTCGAATGCCGAGTGCCCGGCGTCCGGGACCATTCGGAAATCCGCCTCCGGCCACGCGCGATGCAAATTCCACGCGCTGGTCGCGGGACATACTACGTCGTAGCGGCCCTGAACGATCGTTGTCGGTATTTGCCGAATGCGTGGTACGTCGTCGATCAATTGGCTCTCGCTGCGCAGGAAACCGCGATTCACAAAGTAGTGGCACTCGATGCGTGCGACTGACAAAGCGAATTGATCTTCGCCCCACTTCTTGATGTTATCAACGTTGCTGTGCAGAAAGCTGCACGCGGCCTCCCACATCGACCAGGCGCGCGCAGCGGCCAACGCCGCCCGTTGATCGGCGCCGGTCAGGCGCTTGTGATAGGCGCTCAAATAGTCGTCGCGTTCGTCCAGAGGGATCGCGTCGCGATAGGATTCCCAGGCATCCGGAAAAATCTCGGAGGCGCCGTGCTGATAGAACCAGCGGATCTCGGCGTAGCGCAACAGGAAAATTCCGCGCAGCACGATTTCAGTAACGCGCTCAGGGTGCGCCTCGGCGTATGCCAGTGCCAGTGTGCTGCCCCAGGATCCACCGAACACCAACCAGCGCTCTACCCCTAAGTGTTTGCGCAGCCGTTCGATGTCCGCCACCAAATGCCAGGTCGTATTCTCGATGAGGCTTGCGCTGGGGCGG
>JALYIH010000096.1 GCA_030775865.1 Pseudomonadota bacterium
GTGTCACCCTCTGAGCTGCATGCGGTGGCGCGCGCCACCGCCATTGCCATCGCGGCTCGCGCACCCGCTTCCGTCGTCGCGACGAAATCGCTGATGCGCGATCAACCGCCAATGCTGGCGCGAATGAGCGAAGAGACCGGTCACTTCGTGCGCCAACTGAAGTCCGCAGAGTTCAAAGAAGCCTTTAGCGCATTTTCAGAGCGGCGCGCGCCCGATTTCAGCAAATTCGGCTGAATCATGAACGGCGCGATCCTGATCATGCTGGGATCTGGGCTGCTCGGCTCGGGGCTGCCCGGCTTGGTGGCGCTCGGCTCTACGCCGGCCGCCGCGGCCCCGGGGCCTCAGCACGTGATGTCGCTCAGCATGTGTACCGACGATTTGCTGCTGGAACTGTTGCCGGCGGAGCGCATTGCCTCGGTCACATATTACTCGCGCGACCCCAGCAATTCCTATCAGTGGCCGCAAGCTGCGAATGTGCGTGTTAACTCAGGTACGGTCGAAGAGGTTCTTGCCGAGAAGCCCGATCTGGTCCTTGCCGGGACATACACCACGCCCGCTGCCCGATCGCTATTGAAGAAGATGCATCTGCCATTGCTCGAAGTTCCGCCTGCAGCGGACTTCGATGAGATCCGCGCGGTAACGCGCCAAGTAGCCCACGCGCTCGGCAGGGACGAGGTTGGCGAGGCGCTCATCGCGAAAATGGATTCGACATTGCAAGCGTTGGCGGCCTCCAGGCCGCCGCAGAACATCCGCGTCGCCGCCTGGGGTGAGGGCGGCGCGATTCCAGGAAAAGGAACCATGTTCGATTCCATTCTAAGAGCAGCGGGCGGCATCAACATCGCAGCTTCTCTGGACAGCGGTGCCTATACGTCGTTCGACGTGGAACAGTTGCTCATGGCGCATCCGGACATTCTTGCCTATGCCAGCCATATCACCGAAACACCCGGGCGCAATACCGATCTCGCGCTGCACCCGCTGATTCTGAAATTGTATTCAGGACGAAGAGTGACCTATCCCAGCGCGCTTTACAGTTGCGGAGTGGTGGAAAGCGCGGACGCGGCGGTGGCGTTGCGCGCCAGCCTCTTGCAGGCGATGCGCCGCGGCTCATGAGTATCCTTCATGCCTCGCAGATCTGTGTGCGGCGGGGACGACGCACGATTCTGGAGAATGTCTCCCTGCATGCGGAGTCCGGGGATTTCATCGCCGTCATCGGCGCAAACGGCGCGGGTAAATCGACGCTGCTGTCGGTACTGGCCGGGTTGCTGAAACCTGATTCCGGTAAGGTGCTGCTGGATGGCGCCTCAATTCACGCCCTTTCCGGAATGAAATTGGCGCACCGGCGCGCGTATCTGCCGCAGAATCCCCGTTGCGAATGGCCCATTTCAGTAGAGCGCCTGGTGGCACTGGGACTAACCCCCACGCTGCCGGCTTTCGGCGGGTTACCCCCGAGTTTCGGCCCATTGATTACCCAGGCGCTGCAGGCCTGCGATTTGCTCGACCACCGCCTCCAGCCTGCCACAACATTGTCAGGCGGGGAACTTGCGCGTGCCATGCTGGCGCGGGCGTTGGTCGCGAATCCCGACGTGCTGATTGTCGATGAACCCATTGCTGGTCTCGATCCTAAGCACGCCCTGGACACCGCGCGGCGCCTGCAGGGACTGGCCGCCAACGGCAAGCTGGTGATCGCATCTCTGCACGACCTGACTCTTGCGGGCCGCTATGCGAGTCGCATCTTCGCGCTGGCGAATGGCCATGTGCAGGGTGACGGTGCTACCGAGATTACGCTGACCCCAGCATTGATACGCTCCGCATTCGACGTGGATGCATGCGTCTCGGGAACTCATTCAAGTCTCTACGTCGATTACGCCCGGCCGCCTTGAGCCGAGCCGATCAGTTCGCGGTTCATCGCGGTGGTCCTGTCACGGTCGTCAACGTCGCAGTGATTAGCAAGATCAACGCGCCTACGACCATCTCGGTCTGGACGGTGCGTCGAAATTGGGTGAAGGCTCTGGGATCGCCGCGCAAAAGTCGCGGCGTCAGGTACAGCTTGTTCACTGCGGCGATACCCAACAGCGCGGCAACGGTGAGGAGCTTGATGGCCATCATTCGCCCGTAGTCACTGCTCCAGAATTGCGCCGCGTCGCGAATCAGTATCCACAGCAGACTTAGCCCGGCACTCAGCAGCAGCACCACGACACCGAGCGCCAATTGACCGAACCGCGAGGCCACCGCGGCGATTTGCGAATCATTGCGGCTTCGGGCCGTGATCAACAACGGCGCCAATGCGCCCAGCCAAAACGCCGCGCACAGCAGGTGCAGCCATAACAGCAGGCTGGGTGCGATGTTCGTCAACCCGCGTACATGTCCGACACCCGCAAAGGACATCGATGCCGCGGCGGCGCCCACCAGGGCCAACGCTCGAAAGCGGGGGCTTGAGGCGACTGCAAAGGCGGCAAGGGCCAATCCCGCCATACGCATACCGGTTGCAAGGCCTTCCCCCGCGCCTAAGATCATGCGTGCGAAATCCTGATCGAACATTCCGGCAAGATCGCCGCTCATCGTGGCCGCGATGAGCAGGATTTTCGCGCAACTCACGACGGCTGAGACAATGAGCAAGATGCCGATCAGGCGTCGAATGCGCGAACGCTGCGGCTCCTGCAGCAGACTGCCGCAATACGCAAGGAAAAAAATCGCGCCGGCCGCGCCGAGGGTAGCTGCGTACGTGATCGCCTTTGCACATACGGCCGCCGCATCCCAGCCACCTAACTCCAAGGGTTGCGCCTCAGTAGGCTTAGGCCTTGATCGCGAACGCGAAGGTGCCCTTCGTCACATGCCCGTCATCCGCCGCTACCGCGGTCCATTGCACCGTATAGCTTCCCGGAGCGAGCACGGGCAGAGGAAATGTGAATGAGGCGCTGGCTTTGGCGTTCTTGTCGACGGCAATAGGAATCTCCTTGCCGCCGCCGATCAATTTCAACACCGCAACCTGCGCGGCCTCATTGAAGGTCAGCGTCAGCGTTTTGGGCGGTTCGGTGAGCTGGGCGTCCTTCGCCGGCGAGGAATTCTGCAGTTTCGCGTGCGCCATGCAAGGACCGGCCAGCATCGCGCCGGAGAGAGCAACCGCTAGGATCGCCTGTTTGAGCATAAAAAACCTCGTTCTGATCAGATTCGATTCGCCCTGCAATATACTCCGTTCAATGATTCTATACGGCTACGGGTTGAGTTCGGCTTCCTACCGGGTGCGAATTGCCATGGCCCTGAAGAATTTGCCGTACACATCGATCAGCAAGAACTTGCGAGCCGGCGAGCATCGGCTATCGGAGTTTTTGAGCATCAATGTGCAGGGTTTCGTGCCCGCGTTGGGCCTGGATGATGGCGCGGTGCTCACTCAGTCCGTGGCCATCATTGAATACCTGGACGAGATTTACCCGAGTCCTCGCTTACTGCCGGCCGAGCCTTTGCCGCGTGCCCGCGTGCGTGCCCTTGCGCAGGTGATCACCAGCGACATACATCCCCTCAACAATTTGCGCGTGCTGCGCTATCTCGAAGACAAACTGGCCTTGGATAAGGAAACTCGCGACTCTTGGTATCGGCATTGGGTGGAAGTGGGATTCGATGCGCTCGAGCGATGGCTGGTGCGAGATGCCGCGACGGGGCGCTTCTGCCATGGCGACGCCCCGACTCTAGCCGATGTCTGTCTGGTGCCGCAGGTATTCAATGCGCGGCGCTTCGCCGTCGATATGAATCTTTACCCGAGGATTCTGGCGATCGATGCCGCGTGCAGGGAGCTGCCCGAGTTTCAGAAGGCGGCGCCCCAGTGACGCAAACGCCGTGCTGGCGTAGGGCTATTCCTACGCAGAGCATCGTCCAGCCGCAAGGCGGTTGCTGCTATCGTAACAACAATGCGTATGTCGAGACGATTGCAGCAGATTGCGCTCGCATTGGTGTGTAGTGCGCCCTTCGCCGTCTCGGCACTAGAACCACCGCCTCAACCCCAGCCCGTGCCCGGCCCGGCCACCGGTCTGTCGGACTCCGCCGGATTGCGGGCGACCGTATTCGGTACTCCTCCGCAGGCCATGACGCCGTTGCCCGCCAAGGTGCCGCTCTCCGAAATCAATATTTCATTTCCTTGGCGACTTCCAGTTCCTGCGGTTCTGCGGTTCGACGCAAAACTGCGCGTTTGGCTGTCCGCTCAACACAAGCCGGCCCCGTTGGCAATTGTCATCTCAGGTACCGGTAGCGATGGCAACACCAAAACAATTTCGGTGCTGCGCGCAGCGCTCTACGGCGCGGGTTACCACGTGTTGACGATGCCATCGCCGACGTTTCCTGGATTCATCGTGTCGACGTCGAGCACCGGCGTGGCCGGCGATCTGATGCAGGATGGCCATGATTTGTATGCGGCCATGCAAGAGATCATTGCAAGTTTGCCACGCAAGGTGCGAATCACCGACATCGACGTGCTTGGATTCAGTCTGGGAGGGGCGAACGCAGCCATCGTGAAGTCGATCGACGCCAGCGAAGGAAAGCTGAAACTCCATCGCGTTGTCATGATCAATCCACCAGTCAGTCTGTTTGCCTCCGTGGGCCGCCTCGACAGGCTGTTTGCCGCGACCATCGGCCCTGGCGACGGGGCGGTGGAACTCCTTTATCGCCGGCTCTATGCGCAGATAGCGAATTTGTACCGCGCATCGAACCGACTGGAGCTGGATGAGAATTTTTTGCTCAGCGCGGGCGCCGCCGCGCTCAAGACGGACGCGGAGTTCTCCGCGGCGATCGCATTGGCGTACCGCCTACAGCTGGTTGACATGTTCTTCATCGGTGATCTATATGCGAAGACCGGCGTCGTCGTCGATCCAGAGCATCCGCCGAAAGTGAGCGACTCGCTCGAGGACATCCAGCGTGATTTGCGCGCAAAACCCTTCGCCGACTATTTTACGAGAGTCTTTGCTCCGTACTATCTCAGGCACCGTCCCGACGCGACCAGCGCGTCCTTGATTGCTGCCAATCGACTCGACATCATCGCGGATGTTTTGCGCTCCGACGGCGACTACTATGCGCAAACCAACAGCAATGACCTGATTCTCAATAAACGCGAACTCTCTTGGCTGCAAGATACGCTCGGCTCGAGAATTGTCGTCTACGATCATGGCGGCCATCTCGGTGAAATAGGGGAACGTCAGCAAGTGGCGGATATGCTGGATATGTTGGCGGGTCGCTGGCCACGGAGCGCGCCGTGAGGGACGCATTGATCATGAGCGTGGGCCTGCTGGCGCTCAGCGGCTGCGCGTCGCAAATGGTGTCCATCCGTACCGTGCCTGACCAGACGCCGGCGGCTGACAGCGCCGCGGCGGCCGCCAATGCCGCGGCATTTGCCGAGGCTGTGGCAGCTGAGTCCGCGAGCGAACCCTCGCCGCAGGCTCAAGGCCCAGAAGCGGCGCCGCCCTTGACGCCCGCGGACGCGCCGCCGCTGTACACCTACGATCCCTGGGAGCGGTTCAACCGCTTTACTTACCGATTCAATGCGCGCTTCGATGAAGCGATATTCCTACCGGTAGCAAATACTTATCGGCGCGCACCCCGCCCTGTGCGTGACGGTGTGCACAATTTCTTCGGCAATATTGCGGAAATCGACAGCGTGATCAACTACACGCTGCAGTGGCGGCTCAAGTATGGCTTGCGCAGCATAGAAAGATTTGTGATCAACAGTACCATCGGTATCGGCGGTTTAATCGACGTCGCCACCAAGCTGAAAATTCCGGGTACGCCGACGGGCTTCGCGACGACCTTGGCCAAGTGGGGGATGCATCCCGGACCGTACCTGGTCATCCCGTTGCTTGGGCCCTCAACGCTTCGCGATGGCGTCGGATTCCTGGCCGACTATGGCGCAGAGTACGGCATCAACATTGCGGGCTTGTATCGTGGGGGGCTGTCATGGGAATTGGGTACGATCAACGCGATCGATGAGCGTGCAAATATCGACTTTCGCTACTATTCGGGCGGTTCGCCGTTCGAGTATGAAACCATCCGATTTCTGTATGTCCGCAGGCGCTTGATCGAGGATGCGGGCCTGCATGCCAAGGATCGGCCGAAGCAGCTGCCGGCCGATGCGCCGGCCGGAAAGTAGCGCGCACTTCAGTCAAGGGCTTCACTCTCGGCGTCGGCGCCGCTGTGGCAGACTAGGGGTCTGTCGAATGTACCAACCCCGAACCGTTGGAGTGCCTGCGTGCGAAGCCCGTCAATTCTGGTGTGTGCCATATTGGCTGCCCTTCTGGGCCTTAGCGCCTGTCAGAAAAGCGAAGTTACGGCCGCGGTTCCCGCGCTTGCGCTGCCTGCACCGCCATTCCAAATCAAGGCCAGCATTCAAGAGCTGATGGACGCGGTCATTGACCCGGCCGCGGATGCCCTGTGGGATTCGGTCAGCATTACAGAAACCGTGAAAGGGACTGTCTTTCATCAACCGAAAACTGACGAAGAGTGGCAAGAGGCGAGGCGGCACGCCATCTCGCTGATCGAAGGCACCAATCTGCTGATCATGGATGGGCGCAAGCTCGTGGCGCCCGGCAGCCCGGTGCTCGATGAAGGCACCTCGGGCGTGTTGGGTTCCGAAGAAGGTCAAAAGCTCTTCGACTCGAAACATGTCACCTTCGTGGAATTCGCGCGCGCGCTGCGCGACGCGGGCGAACAGATGCTCGCATCCATAGACAAGAAAGATGCGACCGGCATGATGAATGCCGGCGCGGCGATGGATGGTGTTTGCGAGAGCTGCCATCTCACTTTCTGGTATCCCAACCAAGTCATCCCGCCCTTGCCGGCCGATTTCGGTTCGTCGAAATCGGCTGCGAAGCCGAAGCGAATTCCGCTCAGCCCGTAGTGACGGGAAACCGCGCGAATCTCGTCAGCGCACGCGATCAAAACTTCCCCAGGACGCCAAACGAGAACGTGCGGCCATAGTGGAAGATTTCCTGCGGCCGGCTCTTGACCGAGGCGTAGGAATAGACCGACGCATCGGCCAAGTTGAGCGCCTCGGCGGTCACTGTGAGATGCGGCGTAATGGCATAGCTAAGGGATCCGTCCACCGAGCCGAAAGCGTCGAAGATTTCATCCGAGCCATTGGCCGGACCAAGGCGGGCGAGATAGTGGTTGCGCCAGAAATAACCCACACGTGCCGCCAGGGGGCCCTTCTCGTAGAAGCCGACGACGTTGTAGCTCGAGGGCGAGACGCCGATCAGGCTGTTTTTGACCGTCCGATTCCCCGTCGTGAAGCTCGAGCTTTGCGAGACATAGGTGTAGCTGGCCTCAAACCCCAACCCGTCGAGAGGATTGGGCAGGAACCCGAGGATCTGCTGGTAGCCCATTTCGAGCCCGGTCAACTTTGCCGTGCCGCCATTGACGACGGTGGTCACATTGTAGGTCCCGTATTTCGAGTCCTGTATTACTTCCGATGTCGTGGCGGCGGTCTCGTAGCTGTCGAAATCCTTCCAAAACCCGGCGCCCGTCAGCTTGCCGAAACTATTGAAATACCATTCGAGCGACAGATCGAGATCCTTCGAGCGGAAGGGATCGAGATTGGGATTTCCACCTGACGCATTATTGATGTCGGTGGCGAGAATCAAGCCCGGCGCGATGTCGCTGAGATTGGGGCGCGTGATGGCGCGCGAAGCGCCAAAGCGTGCGATCAGATCATCGCGCAATTTCGCCTCGATATTGAGGCTGGGGAGCACATCCGTATAGTCCTTCTTGAAGCTGACGGCGGTGGCGACGCCGTTCGCGACCGCATAGCCGCTCGAGATCTGCTTGGTGCTGGCGACGCGCACGCCGATGTTGCCCGAAATCGGGGTCGCGCCAAGGGTGCCGCCAAAAGAGGCCATACCGTAGATTGCATCGATCTGTTCATTGAGATGCGATTGGGTGGCCAGATCGAGCGCAGTCGGCGGGGTCTTCAATAGGTTGGGGTCGAAATATTTTGAAAACAGATAGGCATTATTCGGGTCCAGCCAGTTGGTCACATAGCCCGATGCAAAGCCGCTGAGGAAATTATTGTAGGGAAGTGGGAGAACCGATCCCGGTCCCGCCGCGGCCGGCGAAACATTGTTGAAGGTCGGCGAGTTGCGGTCGATCCGATAATAGTCATGCTCGCGGCGCTGATTGGAAACGCCCGCGGCCAGCCCGGTGATCAGACCATCCAGCTTGCGGCTGACATCGAACTTGGTTTCGAGGTCCGTATCGAATGCATCCTGCGGGCGCGCCTGCAGGCTGCCGATCGTGCTGGTCCAGATTGACGGATTGGTCGGGTCGATATTCGGCGTGAGGATCGGCGGGTTCTTGTAGCCGCGCGAAAAATCATAAGCCACGCTGACATTGTTGACGATGAAGCGGGCGCGCTGGATCGGCTGGATCGTGTCGCTGTCGGCGCGCGAATAATTGACGTCGCCGACCACTTTCCAATCGCCCGGCGTCCAAGCCTGGTTGATTCCGACGCTCCAGAGGTCGTGCCGTTGCAGCGAAGTCTCGTCCGAGAGCTGCAGTTGCACGCCGTCCATGATGCCGGAGATAGCCGTATGGTCGGCATCCACAACATAGGATCCGGGGCGCAGATGGCCACCTTGCAGGAATAGGTCGATGCCATATTCCTTGTAGAAATCGTTAAGCCGCGTCCAGAGTCCGTCAAAATTGGTCTCGAACTGATCGTTCGGCCTAAATTGCACGCTGCCGCTCACGGTGTAGCGGCTACGGTCCTCGGTTTCAATGGTCGGGCGGGCACGAACCGGCTCGAAGACGTCGCCATTGGGGAAGAGATTCTTGTCGCGGCCCGTCAGCCAGGCGTCCTGTTCATAGACGCGATCCTGCCGCGCATGGCGCGTGGAATAGGCGCCCGAGAGAAGGGCGCCAAAGGTTTCGGCCTGATTGGCCCAGCTGCCTAGGCCCGAATAGCTGCCGTCGAGCTTGTTAGCCAGTTCGCCGTAGTTTCCCTTGGCCGATGCCGTGATCCGGTTGCCGATCTCGAGCGGGCGATACGTCCGCAGATCGACATTGCCGGCGATCCCACCTTCCTGCAGCGCGGCGGTCGGCGATTTGACGACTTCGGCCAGTGAAATGACGTCGGAAGGCAGCACGTCGAAGCGGAACTGACGGCCGTCCTTGGCGCCGTTCTCGATGGCTTCATTGACGGCGATATTGCGGCCATTCAACTGGACGACTTGAAATTGCGGCGGCAGGCCGCGAATATTGATGTGCACCGCCTCGCCACGCGTCGTGCTCGATCCGTCTGCTGTGCGGTCCAAGGTAACGCCGGGAACCCGTTGCAAGGCTTCGCCGATATTGCGCGAGGGGAATTTGCCGACATCTTCCGCCGAGATCGCATCGACGATGTGGTCCTCTGTGCGCTTGAGGTCCGCGGCTTTTTTCAAGCTGCCAGAATAGGTGCCGGTGACAGTGATCTCTTGGGGTTCCGAAGCCGTCGCCTCGCTCTCTGAGGCCAGGGTCGGAAGTGACGGCATCAAGGCAGACAATACGAACATCGAGCTTCTCAAAAAATATTTTAGTGATTGCACGGAAATTACATCCATCCCATTTGTTATCCCACCCACGATTCTGGTCGCGCAGAATGTGCGCGACTCATGACAGGAAGATTGCAGCCCCGTGAAGTTCCAGCGCATCGTGCGATAAGCCGCGTGACGCTCCCGAGCTGACGCGGGCCAAATGCTTACCTATGTTCGAGCGCCAGCTCATACTCGACACGCACGCCGCGCCCTCCTCTCCGCATGTCCGAACGTCTGAGCCATTTACGCGTACGGCAGCTTCGCACGCGGCGACGAACCCGCCTCTGGCATAAATATCCGTTTCGATCAGCTCCAGTCGAACGGCATCGACGCGCACTCCTTGCTTCGCCAGTTTCTTTGGCCAGTCCAACTGCTACGGTGTCGACGGCTTTCAGGCCCAAGCGAATTCCGCTCAGCCAGTAGCGCTTGATCCGGACCCCCGTCAGCCTTGCTGAAGCTGTCAGAATTTTCTCTCAGCAATGTCGGTGTGGCACTCGGGTGCGTTCTCCTCGGAGGGACGTAGTAATACCCCTACAAGAATTAATAACGTCCTGATAAGCCGGTCATTTCTCTCAAAGACGTGGCCGGGAACTTCGAGAGGGTGATGGCGTGTCAAACAGAAATAGCATTTAAGCCTGACGGAGTTTTGTCATGCACAAAATCTGTACCACGATCGCCGTTTCTCGCCTCGCATTAGTCGCAGTGGCCATCGCCGGATGCGCTACTAAGCACGACACGCGAGAGCCTTTCGCGCGGTCGGCTCAACTTCCGGCACACGGTCTGAAATCCAAGGGGGGTGACGTTTCCACGGAAACGTTGCAGGACCGTTCCCTGCAAGCTGTTGTCGGCGGGGCATCTTGTTGAAGATGTTGTCCGCATTTGGTGATACCACCATAGTTTCGGGACAACGTTTACCTGGGACGCTATGGCCGAGCGCCGAACAGCTGGCGCAGCTGGTGCCTAGGGCTATGCACACCGAAACGTCTAAAGACTGCTATCATGATCTATCAAGATGTATCATGATGTCCATTGAGGGGTTCTTTATGGCTCAAGTCCGGGAGAAATTTGCCACCCAAATTGATGCAAAGGTCTTGCGCAAGGTGCGAAAGCTCGCCGAGCAGGAAGGGCGTCAGTTGCAGGTGCTGGTGGAAGAGGCGCTAACCGACTTGATCGACAAGCGTCAGGGCATCAAGCCGCGCACAGCCGTCATGGCTGCCTATCTGTCCAGCATTGATCGCTTCGGACCGCTGTATAAAAAACTCGCTGAATGAGCGAGTTTCTTACCCTGGCAGAAATCCTGGCCATCCACCGGGATCAAATCGAGCGCTACGGTGGCAGCGACGGCGTGCGTGACCCTGGCCAATTGGAAGCCGCACTTTTCCGCCCGCAGAGCGGCTACTACACCGACAGCGTCGAAGAGGCGGCCGCGCTCTGGGAGAGCCTTGGCCAAAATCATCCGTTTATCGACGGCAACAAACGCACCGCGTTTGCGGTGACGTACACCTTCCTCGCTATTAACGGAGTTCGCATCACCGCCGAGGCCGCGGCGACGCACGCCTTCATTGCCGCCCTGTACCAAACGAATTCCTTCGCTTTCTCGGAACTCCTCGCCTGGTTGCGTATTAATACGTCGCCCAGGTAGGTAGGTGTCGAAGCCCGCTCCTTAGCGCCCGCCCGCGACATCGAGGATGGCCCCCGTCGTGTACGAGGCGCCATCGTCCAACAGCCAAACAATGGCCTCGGCTACTTCCTCGGGAAGGCCCGCCCGGCCCATTGGTGTGCCGGCGCCGAGGCGTCGGGCTCTGTCGGGTTGGCCGCCGCTGGCATGAATGTCCGTTTCAATCAGTCCGGGTCTGACGGCATTGACGCGAACTCCTTGCTGCGCCAGTTCTTTGGCCAAGCCAATCGCCAAGGTGTCGATGGCGCCCTTTGATCCCGCATAGTCGACATATTCGAACGGTGAACCCAATCGGCTTGCCGCCGAGGAGACAAGAACCACGGCGCCACCCTTGCCGCCGCGATCCTTTGACAAGCGACGGGCGCTTTCTCGGGCGCAGAGATATGCGCCATACACATTCACTTCAAACATGCGCTTGAGCCGAGCACTGTCCATGTCGGCAAGCAATGCGGAAGGCGCGACGATGCCCGCGTTGATCACAACCCCATCCAGCCGACCGAGCTTCGATTCAGCCTCGGCAAACATGGAAACGACATCGGCCTCAATGGCGACATCGCCCCGCCACGTGGTCGCATGGCCGCCCGCGGCGCGAACCTCCCTGGCGGTCTCATCGGCAGCCGCTGAGTCACGCACATAGTTGAGCGCGACGCTCCAACCTTTTCCGGCACATAAGAGCGCCGTCGCGCGGCCGATGCCGCGAGTGCCGCCGGTGATGAAAATGGTTTTCATTGTGCCGATGATTCCTGCGCCTTTGGTTCAGGGCATAATATTATGCCGTGTTAGCTTCCCTTGAGCGGCTCAATTGTGCGCCTGAGCATTTCAATTGCGAGGAGTAGTAAATTGCCAATTACACGTATCGATCATGTGCAGCTGGCGATGCCGGCCGGCGGCGAAGATCTCGCCCGCGCTTTCTATGCGGACGTACTGGGGATTCAGGAGGTACCTAAACCCGCCAATCTTGCGAAACGCGGCGGCTGTTGGTTCGAGCGCGGGGATCTGAAGATTCACGTGGGGGTGGAGGCCGACTTTCGGCCCGCGCGAAAGGCCCATGTGGCGCTGCTCGTTGCCGACCTGCCTGAGTTACGGGCGAAGCTCAGTGCGTCAGGCTATACGTTCAAGGACGATGAGCCTCTTGAAGGCTATCACCGCGTATATGTCGACGATCCGTTCGGCAATCGCGTCGAGTTGATGGAGCCGAACTAAAAGCTTGAACAAGATTTTCGCGCGGGCAACGGCTATGCGCCTAGGCGCCGCCGCGGGGTTTTTACAGTTCCGAACAAATCTGCGCGCGCCCCTCCCGGCGTTGCGTGGCGTCACACTATTGGGTGCATGCGCCGCATTGGGAAAAACATGCGTGAACTGCGTCGAAGTCCTGGCACTCGCTTGTATCAACATGGGATTCGGTCGCATAGCATTTGGCCCAGTAGCGCCTAAACCTAAAGCGTTGAGGTGATTCGAGTACTTGGAGCAAAAGATGTCGCGCGGGCAAAAGCCGTTAGTATTGATGATGGCGCTTTCGCTGCCTGGCGCGGCTCACGCATTGGGGTTGGGCGAGATCCACGTGGACTCCGCTCTGAACGAGCCGCTCGCGGCCGAAATCGACATCGTCGGCGCGACGGCGGAAGAATTATCCGGCCTGACCGCGTCGATTGCCAATCGGGATGCATTTCTGCGATTCGGTGCCGAACGTCCAGCCTTCCTCGCGTCGGCCACGTTTAAGGTATCGCACGACGTGAAGGGAAGGCCCGTGCTGGTCGTCCGCTCGACCGATTCATTCACCGAGCCTCTCGTCAATCTCCTGGTTGATCTTCGCTGGCGCAATGGCGAAGTCATTCGCCAATATTCTCTGCTGCTGGATCCAACTGGCTTCCCTGCCGCGACTCAAGTGGCCGCGGCCGTGCGTTCGCCCATGGTTCCGCTCGCGACGCTTGTTGCGCCGGGGCCGGCTGCTGCGGCGGCCAACACTTGGACAGCTGCGGTCACTCCGATCGCTTCTGCCGACGCCACGGCCTCTCCGGCAGCGAGCACGGCGCGCGCCACCACTCATGTAAAGATCGGCGCGAAAGCAACACTGCGTGGTGTCGCATGGCGCGTTGGCGCGCGCTCCGATTCCGATCTCCAAAAAACGATGCTGGCGATTTTCCGCGCCAATCCGAGTGCATTCGAGGGCAATATAAACCGCCTGCGTCTGGGTGCTGTGCTGACGATTCCGTCGGCGGCAGACATTTCAACAATATCCAAGGAAGATGCCAGCCGCGAAATTCATTTACAGATGATGGCCTGGCACGCCTCACCCCAGAAAGCGCGCACCGCGGTTGCGCCGGTGCAAGCAATGCCAGCGGCCGTGCAAGGGATGACTCCGACTGTGCCTGTTGCCGCACCGGTTGCCGCTGTTGCTTCGACAGCCGCGGCCGCCGCCGATGCGCCGCGCGCAGCAACCAAGGCAGGCGATGACGCTGCGGAAGCAGCGGCGCTCAATCTGCGCGTCCAGTCCCTCGAACATGGGCTTCACGACATGCAAGGTCAATTGGAACGTGAGCACGCCAAATTGCTTGGCGTGCAAGCCCAGGTCAGGTACGCCGAAGAAGCGGCCAACGTTCCGGGCGCGGCGGTCCCTGCCCCCCGCCAGTGGTTGCTGCCGTCGTTGATCGGAGGCATGGCCTTGCTCGCCGGCGCTCTTGGCGCCATGTTCCTCAAGCTGCGTCGCCGCGCGACGCTGAAGATCAGCGCCAACTCGACCCTGGCCGTCAGCGCTCCGATGGTGGATGAAACTTCGAAGCCTGCCACGACACACGTGGTCGTCGAAAAGCACGAAGACTCGAATGAATTGAGCGCAGCGCGGAACTCCGACGATAGGCAAGAGGCGAAAGTTCGCGAACCAATCTCCGCGGCTACGGATACTGCGGTGCCTGCCCCGCCAAAGTCCGCGTTCACCGTCAACGAGGATGAACTGCGGGCGGCTTACGAAGACACCCTGGATCCTTCCGGCGAGACCGCCATTCTAGCGGCGGAGATCGCCGCGGCGAGCGGGGATACGGCGAACCTGTCTTCCGCCACGGTCAATTTGAATGCGCATGCGCTACAGGCCGCAGCCGTCGCCGCTGCCGACGAATCCGCAACGGTCAATGCGAGCGCCGAGGCGCTGCACGTCGACACGACCAAACTGGATTACAACCTGCTGGACCTCGATCTGACGGCTCAGCACGTGCAAATGCCGAGCGTGCTGCATGAGCGCGCGGTCATTAAAGAGCGGCGCACCAATCTGGTCGATGTTCTCAAGATGGCGGTGGAACGTGAACCCGACCGCCGCGATTTACGCATGAAGTTGCTGGAAACCTATTACGCAGCCGCCGCCGCCAATCGCCAGGCATTTCTCGAAGTGGTACAAAAGCTCGCGCGTCACCGGGACCGCTTGGGCGAAGGCGAATGGGACAAGATCGCGTTCATGGGCAAACAGATCGCTTCGGATACCGCTTTGTTTTCCTCAGACTCGGAAGCCGAGGACGACAACGAATTGGCCGATTGCGCCTGAAGGCCTGCGCCGCGCCTCAGTCCACCCCGCGTTCTTGAAGGAACCCGCCCAAGATTCTCGCGGTGTGGCTTTTTTCGGGCTTGCGCACGATGGTTTCGGGTGAGCCTTGCGCAACCACCCGACCGCCGCCGGAACCGCCCTCGGGTCCTAGGTCAATGATCCAATCCGCCTCGGCCATGACATCGAGATTGTGTTCGATCACGACCAAGGTGTTTCCGGTATCGACCAGCCGATGCAATACGCGCAAGAGTTTTTCGACATCCGCCATGTGCAGCCCCACCGTGGGTTCATCGAGCACGTACAAGGTGTGCTGTCCTTCGCGGCGCGCAGTGTCCTGCCCCAGCGCGTCGGTGCGAACCTTCGCAAGTTCGGTTACCAGCTTGATGCGCTGGCTCTCGCCGCCCGACAACGTCGGACTGGGCTGGCCGAGGCTCAAGTACCCCAGGCCGACGTCGTCGAGCAGGCTCAAGGGATGGTGGATGCTGCGCTGTGCGATAAAGAATTTCAGAGCCTCTTCGACACTCATCGCGAGTATCTCGCCGATATTCTTGCCTTTGAACAGAATGCTCAAGGTTTCCCGATTGAATCGTTTGCCGCCGCAGACGTCGCAAAGCACCTGAACATCCGGCAAGAAGCTCATTTCGATGCGCTGCATGCCCTGGCCTTCGCAGGCCTCGCAGCGGCCTCCGGAGGTATTGAAGGAAAAACGGCTGGCCGTGA
Source organism: Pseudomonadota bacterium (assembly GCA_030775865.1). Taxonomy (GTDB): domain Bacteria; phylum Pseudomonadota; class Gammaproteobacteria; order Steroidobacterales; family Steroidobacteraceae; genus Bog-1198. The sequence goes on from JALYIH010000096.1 coordinate 15,473, forward strand.
AACCGCGCATGCGTGCCTCAGTGGTCTCGGCATACAGCCTGCGAATGGCATCCCAGAACCCGATATAGGTTGCCGGGCACGAGCGGGGAGTTTTGCCGATGGGCGTTTGATCGACCTCCAGCACGCGGCTGATCGATTGCCATCCCGTGATGGCATCGCAGCCCAGGAGTACGACGTCGGCTTTACGCGCACGATCGGACCGGCTTGGGCGCGACAAGAGGCGCTGCAAGTTGCCCAACAGCACATCTCGCGCCAGAGATGACTTACCCGAACCAGAAACCCCGGTAATCACGCTCAAGCGGCCTTTCGGGATGCGCGCATCGAGCTTGCGGAGATTGTGCAGCGTCGCGCCGCGGATTTCGATCATCGGTGTTTCACGTTCAACCGAGCGGCGCCTCGAACGGGAATGCTTGAGCGGCGCAGCCAGGCATTGTCCGGTCACCGAATTGCGCAGGTGCGCCAGCTCAGTTGCAGTACCCTGCGCGACCAAGCATCCGCCGCGGGTGCCGGCGCCGGGACCCAAATCAATCACATGATCCGCCCGGCGAATGGTGTCTTCATCGTGTTCCACCACCACCAGCGTGTTTCCCTTCGCCCGCAGCCGATCCAAAGTATTCAGCAGCGTGGCATTGTCCCGAGGATGCAGGCCGATCGTAGGTTCATCCAGCACGTAGCACACGCCTTGCAGATTCGATCCCAGCTGTGCAGCCAGACGGATGCGTTGTGCTTCGCCGCCGGATAGGGTGGGCGCCGCGCGATTCAATTGCAGATACCCCAACCCCACGTCGCATAGAAATGTGGTGCGCGCAGACAGCTCCGCCAGCAGATCGCGCGCGATGTCGCGCTCGCGGCCCACCAATTTCAACTTGGCAATATGCGCGGAAAAATCCTGCACGGGTAATTCCGTCAGCGCGGCGATCGATGCGTCGCGAAACAGCACATTCAGCGCAACGGGATTCAAGCGTTGGCCACCGCATTCCGCACAGGCCGCGGGTGGCGCGTCCGCGTCTTCGCGCCACACGGATTCCTCGCCGCTTTGCTCTGCATCGAACTGCGCCAATTGCAGCCCGGTTCCAAAGCAAATCTTGCACCAACCATGCTTTGAATTGAACGAAAATAGCCGCGGATCGAGTTCCGGAAAGCCGGTGCCGCAATTCGGACATGCGCGCTTGGTTGAGAAGACAGCTGCGGCGGATTCCGGGCCGGAGGTGGTGTGCACGTGCACCACGCCGCGCCCATGGTGCAAAGCCACGTCAAGCTGATCGCGCAGTTCGGCCTCGCAGGATGCGCTGACCTTTACCTCGGCTATGGGCAATTCGATGTTGTGCTCGATGAACCGGTCGAGCCGCGGCCACTTCGCCGTCGGCAACAGGGTGCCGTCCACCCGCAAGTGAGCAAAACCCTTGCCGCGCGCCCACTTGGCCAGCGCGGTATACAAGCCTTTGCGTGCGACGATCAGCGGTGACAACAGAGTGATGCTTCTGCCGCGATAATCCTTGAGCAGTCGCGCGGCGATGGCATCGGCCGACTGTGGCTCGATGCGCGCGTCGCAGACCGGGCAGTACTGCACGCCCAGTTTGACGTACAGCAGACGCAGGAAATGGTAGATCTCCGTCAGCGTGGCAACGGTGCTCTTGTGTCCGCCGCGGCTGGTGCGTTGTTCAATCGCCACGGTGGGCGGAATCCCGAAGATCGCGTCCACGTCGGGGCGCGACGCAGGCTGAACGAATTGCCGCGCATAGGCATTCAAAGACTCGAGGTAACGGCGCTGACCTTCGGCAAACAGTATATCGAACGCCAGAGTGCTCTTGCCGCTGCCGGAAACACCCGTGATCACGGTGAATTCATTGAGTCCCAATTTCACATCGACGTTCTTGAGATTGTGTTCCCGAGCCCCGTGAATCTCGATGTGGGTAGGCACGCTCGGTTGGCGTACGGGTGTTTCGGCGTACCGGGGAGGGGCCGAGTCGCGCACGGCGCGGCCGGCGAGATCTTCGGCCAGGAGCGCGCGGCCCGTGTGGGACGCGGCGAATCGCATCAGGTCGGCGGGCGTACCGGCACAGACCACGTGGCCGCCGGCTTCGCCGCCTTCCGGCCCCAAATCGATGATCCAATCGGCCGCGGCGACGACATCCAGGTTGTGCTCGATGACAAGCAGAGAATGACCAGCATCAATCAGGCGCCTGAAGGCTCGCAAGAGTTTCGCGACATCGTCGAAATGCAGACCGGTGGTCGGTTCATCGAACAAGAACAACGAACCGCGGCGGCTATTATCGGCCGAAGCATGAGGCGACGATTTCTTGGGAGAATTCAGCCGGACGGCGCTGTCAGCCAAGTGACCCGCCAGTTTCAAGCGTTGTGCTTCGCCGCCCGAAAGCGTCGGTACCGGTTGGCCCAGCCGCAAATAATCGAGCCCAACCTCGGCCAACGGGACCAACCGCAGGCAAACCTCCGTATCCTGGGAAAAAAACGCCAGCGCCTCTGATACCGTCAGGTCAAGAACATCGGCAATGCTCTTGACCGGAAAATGACCCCGAGACAATTTCACCTCAAGCACCTCGGGTCGGTAGCGGCGCCCGTCGCAATCGGGGCAGCGCAAATACACGTCCGAGAGGAATTGCATCTCAACGTGCTCAAAGCCATTGCCGCCGCAGCCCGGGCACCGGCCATTCCCGGCATTGAAGCTGAACGTGCCCGCCGTGTATTTGCGCTCGCGTGCCTGCGGCAGCCGTGCGAACAGGTCACGGATGCCATCGAATGCGCCGACGTAGCTTGCGGGATTCGAGCGGGTGGTGCGGCCAATGCGGCTCTGATCGACCATGACCACGTTATCGATGAGTTCGGCACCCTTCAGGGCGCGATGCTCGCCCGGGTTTTCCGTCGGCTTGCCTTTGGCGCGCAGCAGCGCCGGAAGTAGCACATCGTGCACGAGCGTGGACTTGCCTGAGCCGCTCACTCCCGTCACACAAACCAAGCGCTCGAGCGGGATCGCGACCTCGATGTTTTTGAGGTTGTGTTCAGCGACGCCTTCGATGCGCAGGGTGTTTCCATCCCGCGCTCCGCAGGTCCGCGCACCGGCACGCGGGGCGGCGGACTGCACGGCACGTGGTGCCTCCACGCGTTTGCGCCGAAACAAATAGTCGGCGGTCAGGGATCCGGTCGCAGCGGCCAGATCGCGCAACGGTCCGTAGAACACGATTTCGCCGCCGCGCTCACCGGGGCCCGGGCCGATGTCCAGCACTCGATCTGCGGCTTGTATTACCTTCGGATCGTGCTCGACCACCACCAGTGTGTTGCCGGCGTCGCGCAGGCGGTGCATGACACCGACGATGCGTTCGACGTCACGAGGATGCAGGCCGATCGAAGGCTCGTCTAGAACGAACAGCGTATTGACCAGTGAGGTGCCGAGAGCGGTGGTGAGGTTGATGCGCTGCACTTCGCCGCCCGACAAGGTGCGCGACTGGCGATCGAGGTTCAAGTAACCCAAGCCCACGTCCGCAAGATATTTGAGGCGGGCGCGAATTTCCTTGAGCAACAGATCCGTGGCGTCATCGAGCAGCGCCGGCAATTTGAGGGCGGCGAAGAATTCACGGCTGTCATCGATCGGCAGCAGCATCAACTCGCGAATGTTCATTCCCGGATCGCCAACTCGCCACAGCAATGCCTCGGGCTTCAAGCGCGCGCCGCGGCAGGCGCTGCACTCGGTATAGGAGCGGTAGCGCGACAGCAGCACGCGAATGTGCATCTTGTACGCTTTGGTTTCGAGCCATGCGAAAAAGCGCCGTACGCCGTACCAGACATTTTTGGTCCATTCGCCTTCGCCGTCGATGACCCAGGCGCGCTGAGCCTCGGTCAGGTCGCGCCAAGCGGTGTCCACGGGCACCCCTCGCTTGCGCGCGAACCTCAACAGATCCGTTTGACACTCTTCATAGGACTCGGTCTGCCAGGGTTTGATGGCGCCTTCGCGAAGGCTCAACGAGGTATCCGGAATCACCAAGCCATAATCGACGCCGATGCTGCGTCCGAATCCTCGGCAGGTGTCGCAGGCGCCTATCGGGGAATTGAAGCTAAAGGTGCTGGGACTCGGTTCCTTGTAGTTGATATCGCAGTCCGGACAGTGCAGCCCCGCGGAAAAGCGCCAGGGGGCCGCGGTATTGCCGGGAGCCGCATCGGGCACCGGATAGATGTCGATACGGCCTTGACCGACCTTGAGCGCCGCCTCGATGGCGTCGCCGGCGCGGGCGGGTTCCACCGTGGACCAGCGAAACCGATCTTGAATCACTTGGAGAGTAGCCCCCCGCTTCTCATGGATGCGGGTGTAGCCTTGGCCTGTCAGCAAGCCTTTTATTTCAGCTTCGGTGAAATTCTCAGGGATGGGCACCGGAAAGGTCAGCAGCAGCGGCGGATCGCCATGCTCGCGGGCATTCCTTCCCAAGTGCTCCTGGATGCTGGACGGCGTGTCGCGCCGCACCGGACGGCCGCAGCCGCGACAGTGCAAAACCGCGGCGCGGGCAAACAGCACTTTCAAGTGATCGTTCAGTTCCGTCATGGTGCCGACGGTGGAGCGCGAGGTCCGCACCGGGTTTGTTTGGTCGATGGCAATCGAGGGCGGAATGCCTTCAATGCGGTCGACCTGCGGCTTATCCATGCGATCCAAGAACTGCCGCGCGTACGGCGAGAAGGTTTCGACGTACCTGCGCTGACCCTCGGCGTACAGGGTGTCGAACACCAGCGAAGATTTTCCGGACCCGCTGACACCGGTGACAACGATCAGTTCGTTCAGCGGTAGATCAAGGTCAAGATCTTTGAGATTGTGCTGGCGAGCGCCACGGATGCGGATTGCATCCGAGCGGGGAGGATCGAAGGGCGGCATTCCCGTAAGTTTACAGGATGTGTCAAGCTCAGCGGCCCGCGAACTGCTCCATCATCAGGCCGGTGCCGCCGCGCGTGACGTGCGCCACGATGGCCGTGCGCCGATGAATCTTCGTGACTAAACCTAGGTTAATGGCGAAGGCCAACTGAACTTGCTGCCCTTTGCGAAGACCCAGATTTTCCGTCTCGACGAACACCCCGTTTGCGCTCAAATTCTTTGCCTTACAGATTCGGCTCTTTCGGCCGGACATCACCACGTACACTGTTGTGCGCGCGCGGTGGCGGGTGTGTAGTCGACGCTCCATCCGTACAATCTCTTCATGGAATTGTTTTTAGGAAACGTCATTATGCACATTCCGCGGCGTTAGCGAAGGACTCGACAATCGCCGCAAAGATATGTAAGCCGGTCTGCTGATAAGTAAAATCGACCGCAGCGCGGTCAAGAGCCCGACGACTCTGCCTACTCGGCGTCTTTTCGCCGGATGGCGAGTTGCTCCGGTGCTTCGATACCCATTTTTACGCGCCGGCCGGTGCCGCCCAGCAGGGTGATCTGGATCGGGCCATTCGCAAATAATTGCGCCATGGTCATGTTCGCATCGGCGCCGTCCGCAGGCTGTATGACGATCGATTCATCGGCACGACGGCTGAGGACTAACATAAATCAGGCCCGGGCCAGGGCGCGCAGCGCCTTCGCGAAGGTCTTGCCCTGCGGGCCGTAGGTGATCGAGGGACCGCCGCGCACGATATCGATCAGCTGGCGAATCTGGTGCTGGCGCACATGAATGATGTGGCCGTTGACTTCATTGGCAGTGCGGCAACCGGCCATGAGTTCCATCAGCGCGCGCCAGCGCTCCGCGACGGTCGCCGCGATACCGGCGCTCAGAGGACTGGCGCACAGCGCGCGGCGTTCTTCTTCGAGTTTCTCGATGGACTCGAGGACGAGAATTTTTTCCGCGGCATTCTGTTCGACGGCCTCCGGTGACTGCCCGGTGAGGGCGAGCTGCTCTGCCGCCAACGTAGCCGCCAAGGTACGAGCCAGCTCGATCTCGCGATCCAGCAAGTCTTCCAGGCGACGGCGGGCATCCGGAGTCATGGGCTACTTCAGACCGCGCTCGAAGTTCAACAATTTGCCGGCAATTTGAGCGGCATCGATTTTGTAAGTCCCTGAGCTGATCGCTTGCTTCACGGCGGCCACTTTGGCCGCATTGACAACCGGAGCCTTGGCCACGGCTTCTTCGATTTTCTGCAAGGAGCGCGCGGAGTCGGTCAGGGTTACGTGGTCCGCGGTCTGTGCCTTTGAGGCGGCCGCTGAACCTTCCCTCTGCGACTTGTCAGCTACAACGGCGTTGCTGCCCGAACCCGTAGGCTTCGCGACCGGCTCGGCTATCGATATTCCACTGATTTTGTCAGTCACCGAAATCTCCTGGGGCTGCTACGCTGCCTATGCATGGTTATCGTCGGGCTTTGGATGAACTTGAGTGAATTCCTCCAAGACCGCCCGTTAAATTCGTTATCGGCTGTGACGTGGATCACTTAAGTGCTATTGCAGAATTATTTCGACTATCTGTTCGGAGCGGGCGATCCCCTCGACGATCTTTCCAGATGACAGATTCTGGACCCTAACTCTCTGATTCATCAGGCCATCGCTCAAGGCGCGGCCCGCCATGCGCACGCTCATGCCGCCCGCATCGGCGATCAAAGTGACCGATTGCCCGCGCTGCACCGCTTTGGCGGCGACCAATTGCTGATTCGTCAGATAGGCCCCTCCGGCGATGGGCCGGCTGGCCGTCAAGCCAATGGCGATGGAAGGGTCATCCAAGAAGCCAAGCGGCAGCTCCGAAATATCGTGTTGCTCGGTCTTTACGTCAGTGTCCTTGATCACGGTGCCCGAGACGATGGCATGGGCGGCGACGGCCACGGGCGAGGTGCCGACGATTCTGACAGGTACATAAATATGCCAAGGCTTCGGGTCCTGGCAGCGCAGCTCAATCACCACCCGATCCTTCATGTGCTGCGGCGAGGCGACCACGGGCCTGATGGGCCGGCTGCACTTTTCCTGCTGCAGATGAGTCTCGATGGGACCTACCAGGAAGCGCTGCCGCTCGGTGAGCTGCGGGAACTGCAGCGCTGCCTCCGACCTCGCCAGTGCTTCGAGCTGGGCCGTATCCTGAGGATCGAAGACCTGGGCGGCCGCCAGCAAGGGCAGCAGCGCCAGGGCGCCGAGCGCGACGCGGCGAATCAAAGAGGCACGACGAAATTTTGGCGCTGTTCGCATGGTCCCCATGAACAAGCAAGCGTCGTGCCATCCGGCGTGAGCAACCGGTCGGCATGACGCGCAACGCTGCCGCCGGAAACGCCACGGCGGCAAGTTCTTGCCGCCCGCGGCCGCCGCGGCGGCCGAATCGCAGGGTTTGGCGTCAATTCTTGAGACTCGGCGCACGTTTGTCCGCGCGCGGCCGCCACCGATGCGATTGGCACACCTCTTGCTACTGCTAACCCCAAGAGGAGTCATTCGCATGTTCGAGAACGTATTTGGCATCCATGAGCAAGCACTGCTGCTGCAGGGTCAGCGCATCGGCATATTGGCGACGAATCTCGCCAACGCCGACACGCCTAACTACAAGGCCCGCGACATCGATTTCAGCGCGGTCTTGGCGCGCAGCGATGCGGCACCGCTGTCGTTGGCCGCTACTCGGGCGTCGCATATCACGATGAGCGATGGCGCAATGCCCTCTGCCGACCTGAAGTACCGCAATCCCTACCAGGCGTCACTCGACGGCAACACGGTGGAAATGCCGGTGGAGCAGGCCGCATTTTCGGAAAACAACGTGCGCTATCAGGCGAGCCTGGGTTTTATCAACGGAACGATTGCGTCGTTCATGCTGGCCATCACCGGTCAGTAGCAGCTAGGAGAGAACATGTCTCTGTTCAATGTCTTCAACACCGCGGGCAGCGCGCTGAATGCCGAAACGATTCGGCTCAACACGACGGCCAGCAATCTGGCGAACGCCGAGAGCGTCAACGGCGATCCCAGCAAAGTCTATCGCGCGCGGCACCCGGTTTTTCAAACCATGATGGATAACTCCGCGGCCAGTTTCGACCAAGAGAATGCCGGGGTCGGCGTGCGCGTGCTTGGCGTGGTGGAAAGCACAGCGCCTCCTTTGATGCGCTATCAACCGGACAGTCCCTCGGCGAACAAGGACGGCTATGTCTTCAGCTCGAACGTCAATTCGATCGAAGAGATGACCAACATGATTTCGGCCAACCGAACGTTTGCGACGAATGTAGAAGCCATCAATACGGCACGGGATTTGTTGATCAAGACCATTTCGATGGGCCACTAGGCAACAAGGTAAGCACCAATGCTAATTAACGGAACACACGCCGCCACCCCACCCTCGGGCACAGGCACCGGCACGGGCGCAACCGGCACGGGAAGCACTGGCAGCACTGGCAGCACTGGCAGTGCGGGTTCAAAACCCGCGGCCAGCAGCACCAGCCTGGGTGGTACCGATTTTCTCACGCTCATGCTGGCGCAGCTTAAGAATCAGGATCCGACGAGCCCGGTGGACAGCAACACCTTTCTGAACCAGCTGGCGCAGCTCAGCGAAGTGCAAGGCATTACCTCGCTCAACACGTCGTTCAGCTCCCTGTCGAATTCGCTTTCCTCGAGCCAGGCGCTGCAAGCCTCGTCCTTGTTGGGTCACCAGGCACTGGTCAACAGCAGCACGGCCACAGTGGCGGCCGGCGCCACGGTTACCGGCGCCGTCAATATTCCACAGACCACTTCGCAGGTGGTGCTCAATATCAGCGACAGCAGCGGCGCCCTGGTAAGCCAAATCAATCTTGGCGCGCAACCGGCGGGTCTCGCGAGCTTCTCGTGGAATGGCAAGACGAGCACCGGGTCGCAGGCGCCGGCAGGAACCTACACGCTTACCGCGCAGTACGCGGGCTCCACGAAGGGCGGCACCGCGGCCACCACGCTGGTCAACGGCACGGTGGAGAGCGTCAGCATGGGCGCGGGATCAACGGGACTGACTGTGAATGTGGCGGGAATCGGCAGTGTGCCGTTCAGCAGCGTCCAGCAGATCTCCAACTAATTCATTGAGGAGTAAGACATGGCTTCTTTTAGCATTGCGTTATCGGGATTGACTGCGGCGAGCTCTGACTTGGACGTCACCGCCAATAACATCGCGAACTCGAATACGGTCGGATTTAAACAATCGCGCGCCGAATTCGCCGATGTGTTCGCCGCCGGTGCGGTGAACCTCAATACCTCCCCGGTCGGCGAAGGCGTACGGCTCGCGACCACGGCGCAGCAATTCACCCAAGGCAATATCAGCACATCCGGGTCGAACCTCGATCTCGCCATCAGCGGCGACGGCTTCTTCACCTTGCAAGACCCGAGCAGCGGCATCGTATATTCGCGCAACGGGCAATTTTCCGAAGACAAGAACGGCAACGTGGTGAGCTCGACCGGACAGGCGCTGCAGGTTTATCCGCCCACGACCACCGGTGGATTCAACACCGGCGCGCTGACGGACCTGAATTTGCAGACCGCGCAGAGCACGCCGCTGGCTACCAGTGCGGGGACCGTGATTTTGAACTTGCCTGCGGGCTCGAAACCGCCCACCGGCGGCGCATTCGATCCCACCAATCCGGCCACGTACAACCAATCTACCTCGACCACGGTGTTCGACTCGCTGGGCAACTCGTTCCCGGCGACATTCTTCTTCACGCAAACCGCGACGCCGGGATTGTGGAACGTCAACATGACGGTCAATGGCGTGCTGAATGGCACCACCAATCAGCTGCAGTTCTCCCCCACGGGTGCGGTCACGCCGCCTGCGAGCGGCGCGCTGAATTTCCCCGGTTTCACGCCCGCGGACGGCGCGGCACCGATGAACATGACCTTCAATTTTACCCAGAGCACGCAATTCGGCGGCGGCTTCGGAGTGTCTTCCATCATTCAGAACGGTTTCGCTACCGGCCAGCTCAGCACGGTCTCGATCGATCCCACGGGCGTCGTGTCGGCGGTCTATACCAACGGACGTTCGACGCAGCTCGGACAGTTGGCGCTGGCGAATTTTCCGGATCCCCAGGGCCTCAAGCAGCTGGGCAACACCAACTGGGCTGAAACCTTTACTTCAGGCACGCACATTTCCGGCACGGCGGGTTCGGCCGGATTCGGATCGGTTCAATCCGGCGCTCTGGAGGCCTCGAATGTGGATTTGACCACGGAACTGGTGACCATGATCACGGCGCAGCGCGCCTTCCAGGCGAACGCCCAGGTCATCACCACGTCGAATCAGCTGTCCCAAACCGTCATTAACATCACGCATTAATCATGGATAGAGGACTCTATGTGGCCATGACCGGCGCGAAGCAAATCATGCAGGCGCAGGCCGTGAACAACCACAACATCGCCAACATCAACACCATCGGCTTTCGCGCCGACGCCGTGGCATTCGACAGCGAGCCGATCTACGGCCCGGGTTACGCCACGCGCGTCAACGCCGTGGCCGGAGACTCCGGCACGGATTTTTCCGCCGGCACCATGGAGAGTACCGGGCGCGATCTTGATATCGCAGTGAACGGCACAGGGTTCATTGCGGTTCGCGGAACCGATGGTCAGGAAGCGTACACGCGCGCCGGCGACTTGCGGGTTTCACCGGTGGGCGCGGTCACGACGGCCAGCGGCTTGCCGGTCATGACGGAAAGCGGGCCGCTGATCATTCCGCCTTCCACCGTGGTGAGCATCGGCGGCGACGGAACGGTGTCAGTCGTGCCGCAGGGCTCCGCGCCATTCGCGGTGACGCAGGTCGATCGCATCAAGCTGGTCAACCCGCCGCTCGCCAATCTGCAAAAGGGTGCGGACGGGTTGCTGCGCTTGAAGAGCGGCGGCAAGGCCAAGACCGACGATACCGTTTCGGTGACCCCCGGAATGCTGGAGTCCAGCAATGTCAACGCGGCGCAGTCGCTGATCAGCATGATCGAGCTGCAGCGTCTGTATGAATTTCAAATCAAGAGCATCAACTCCACCGACACCAACGAACAAAGTGCCCAACGCATGATGTTGAACGGCTAACTGATAAGGAAATATCCAATGAATCTTGCACTATGGGCAGCCAAAACCGGCCTCGACGCGCAAAACACCCGCATGGCGGTGATTGCCAACAATCTGGCGAACACCAATACCACGGGCTTCAAAGCGGGGCGCGTCGCATTCCAGGATCTGATGTACCAGAATATCCGGCAGGTCGGCGCACAGAGCACGCAGAACACACAGTACTCCACGGGCCTCACCTTGGGCACGGGCGTGCGCATCGTCGCCACCGAAAAGGACTACACCCAGGGAAGCGTGCTGCAAACCAGCGGCTCCTTGGACATGTCGGTGAACGGGCGCGGATTCCTGCAGATCACCTTGCCTGACGGCACGATTGCCTACACGCGAGACGGCACGTTTTCGTTGGACAACCAAGGCAACGTCGTCACGGCCAGCGGTTATCCGCTGCAGCCTGCCATCAATATTCCCGCAGGCACGCAATCGGTGACCATCGGCACCGATGGTGTCGTGACCGTGACCTCGGCGACCAACGCCAAGGGCACGCAGGTCGGCCAGATCCAATTGGCGGACTTCATCAATGAACAGGGATTGCAGCCCACGGGCAATAACTTGTTGGTCGAATCCGCGGCCAGCGGCTCACCGCAAGTCGGCACCGCCGGTACCAACGGATTGGGCACGCTCGCGCAAGGCGCGCTCGAAACGTCGAACGTGAATTCGGTGACGGAGTTGGTGTCCATGATCGAAACCCAGCGCTCCTACGAGATGAACTCGAAGGCCATCAGTACCACCGATCAAATGCTGCAATTCCTCACGACCAACCTACAATGATTCGTCTTCTCACAGTGTTGGTGTGCTGCGCCGTGTCGGCATGCGGCCTCATTCCCTGGAAGCCGCCCAAGCCGGATCCGGTGGTCGCGCGCGTGTTGCCGCCGCCGACGCCGCGCACCGACGGCGCCATTTATCAGCAAGGCCAGCAGATCGAATTGTTCGCGGATCTCAAGGCGCGACGCGTCGGCGATGTATTGACCATCCGTTTGACCGAATCGACCAACGCCAGCAAGAGCGCGGCTACCAAGACCGCCAAGACAACCGCCGTGAACAACACGGGACCCACCGTCCTGGGAAGGACCATCACGACCGGCGGCGTACCGATTTTCACCACCACGCTGGCCGGCGCGGATAGTTTTGACGGCTCGGGGTCGAGCACTCAAGGAAATAGCCTGGCGGGAAGCCTGACGGTCACTGTGATGGCAGTCCAGCTGAATGGCAATTTAGTGGTGCAGGGTGACAAGACGCTGAAGCTCAACCAGGGCGATGAGTTCGTGCATGTGTCGGGCGTCGTGCGCTGCGCGGACATCGCGACTGACAATACAGTGAGCTCCGACAAGATCGCGGATGCACACATCAGCTACTCGGGCAGGGGCGTGATCGACAGCGCCAACCGCATGGGCTGGTTCGCCCGATTTTTCAATTCCGCATTTGCGCCGTACTGACCATGCGCGCAACATTCTTCACGAGAGTTTGTCTGGCGGCGCTGTTCGTGTTGCTGACCTCGCCGATGGCTGAGGCCGAACGCATCAAGGACATGGCGCAGATACAGGGCGTACGGACCAATCAGCTGGTGGGTTATGGCTTGGTGGTCGGTCTCGACAGCACTGGTGATCAGACCAGCCAGGCGCCATTCACCGTGCAGTCCCTCAGAAATATGCTGGCGCAACTCGGCGTTACGGTGCCCGCCAATGTGACACCGCAGCTCAAGAACGTTGCCGCGGTCGCGGTGCACGCGGTTCTGCCGGCATTCGTCAAGCCGGGCCAAACCATCGACATCACCGTCAACTCCATCGCCAACGCGAAGTCCTTGCGTGGCGGGTCGCTGCTGGTTACGCCCTTGCACGGACTTGACGGACAGATCTACGCGATTGCGCAGGGAAATCTCACGGTCAGCGGCTTCGGCGTCGAAGGCACCGATGGCTCGAAGCTCACGGTGAATGTGCCGAGTTCGGGGCGCATCCCCAACGGCGCCACCGTCGAACGCGCCGTGCCTTCGCAGTTCGGACAAGGGGAATCGATCACGCTGAATTTGAATGACCCCGACTTCACCACCGCCACCCGGCTGGTGGCAAGCGTCAACAGGGGCATGGGCGATGGCATCGCCACCATCATGGACGGCGGTTCCATCCAGGTGCGCGCGCCAGTCGATATCACGCAGCGCGTGGCTTTTCTGTCCGCGGTGGAGAATCTTGAGGTGGAACCGGGCGCCGGCGCCGCCAAGGTGATCATCAACTCGCGCAGCGGCACCGTGGTCATAAGCAGCCATGTCATCGTGACGCCCGCCGCCGTATCGCATGGTTCATTGTCCGTGACCATCAAAGAAGAGCAGAGCGTGAGTCAACCGAATCCGCTCTCCAAACTGGGGCAGACCGTGGTGCTCAACAACTCGACCATCAAGGTGGAACAGGGACCGAATCGCATGTTCTTGTTCAAGCCCGGCGTGGAACTCGATCAAATCGTGCGCGCCGTGAACGATGTGGGTGCCGCCCCCGGAGATCTGGTCGCCATTCTCGAGGCACTGCGGGAAGCCGGCGCGCTGCAGGCCGAGCTCATTGTGATTTAAATGACCAATTTACCGCCAATGACTTCAATGCTGCCGACGCTCGGCAACACCTCGATCGACACCTCCGCGGCGGCGACGTACACGGATAGCAATGGCCTCGCGGCGCTGAAGCGCGACCCCAATTCGCCGCAGGCGATCAGCGCGGTCGCACAACAAGTCGAAGCGTTGTTTCTGCAGATGATGCTGAAGAGCATGCGTGACGCAACTGCCGCCGAGCAAACCGACAGCAATGCGATGGGCATGTACCAGGACATGTTCGACAAGCAGGTGGCCCTGAGCATCAGTCAGCACGCAGACTTAGGAATAGGCCGGCTGCTTAAGCGTCAGCTTGGGGACAGGACTGCTCCCGCCGGGAGTAAATCAACCTCTACAGGGCCGACAGCGTCGGCTTCGGCCGCGCCCACGGCCGCCGCTGCGGCGCCATTGCCGCAGACGCCGGCGGAATTCGTGCATCGCATGCTGCCGTCGATTCGGCGGGCCGCCAGCACGTTGGGCGTGGACCCGATGGGGATACTGGCGCAGGCGGCGCTCGAAACCGGGTGGGGCCAGCGCATGCCGCGCAATGCCGACGGATCTTTGAGTCACAACATGTTCGGCATCAAAGCGGGCGATGAGTGGACCGGGGCGCGGGCAACCGCGGACACGATGGAGATCAGCAATGGCGTCGCGACGCCGCGGCGCACGGCGTTTCGGGCTTACGGTTCAATCGAAGACAGCGTCAATGATTTCGTGAGCGTGCTCAAGAGTTCGCCGCGTTATCGGGACGTGATCGCGGGCGGCGGCAGCGCCGCCACGTACATCACCAGCATGGGCAAATCCGGCTACGCGACCGATCCCGAGTACGCCAATAAGTTAAATCAAATTCTTCACAGCGATACCCTGCAGTCGGCGATGGCTTCCCGCGTTGCAGCATTATAGAAACCGGTCGTCATGCCGATACTGATGAGGCGTTGGTGAATTAGGACGGCCGGAGTCCGGAGAAAAACGTGTCAGATGTCTTTGGAATCAGTGTCTCGGCGCTACAGGCGTTTCAAAACGCCATTAACGTCACCAGCAACAACGTCGCCAATGCCAGCACACCGGGCTACGATCGTGAAACGGTCAACCTGACCGAAGCGATCCCGCAATCCAACGGCGCTGCAACCGTCGGCGCAGGCGTCGTCGTTTCCGGCATCAGCCGCGCCTTCAGCCAGGCGGCGGCGAATCAGTTGAACGGCTCGCAGAGCAGTCTGGGGCAGCTCAACGCACTTCAGAATTACACCAATCAGATCGACAATCTGTTCGGCACCACGGTCGGCGGCCTGAGCACGGCGCTGCAGAAATTTTATAGCGCGTTCTCGGATGTGGCCAACAATCCGACCTCCACCGCATCGCGCCAGGCCCTGATTGGTCAGGCACAGGCCGTTGCCGGCAGCTTTCAAAACGCCAGCGGCCAACTCAACGCGCTGAACAGCGATGTGAGCTCGCGCATCACGGCGGATGTGACGCAGATCAACTCCATAGCCAAGGCAATCTCGACCTTGAACAATCAGATCGTCACGGCGACCGGCCAGGCGGGTGGGCAGCCGCCCAATGAGCTGCTCGATCAGCGCGATCAACTGGTGTCCAACCTGTCGAATTTGGTGGGCGTCACCACCACGACCGACCCCAATGGCGCCTTGAACGTGTTCGTCGGCAATGGACAACCGCTGGTGCTTCAAGGGCAGACCACGCCATTGACCACGGTGGCAAACCAGTTCAATGCAACGCAGCTGGAAGTCAGCTCCTCGGCCTCGAGCGCGGTGATCAGCAATAACATCACCTCCGGCGATTTAGGCGGCCTGTTCGCAGCGCGCACGCAGGTCATCGATCCGGCCTTGAATCAATTGGGACAAATCGCCACGGCATTGTCTCAGACAGTCAATGCACAGCAGGCGGATGGGTTGGACTTGAGCGGCAAGTTGGGCGCCAACATTTTTTCGGTGGGCACACCGCTCGCCACCGGATCTTCGAAGAATACCGATGCGGTCACCGCCAGCGTCAGTGTGAACCCGAATGGCGTCGGTGCACTGACTGCGAACGACTACGTGCTGTCCTTCGTCGGCGGTACGCCGAAGCTGACCAATACCAGCGATGGCACCAGCGTGACGCCGGCGGGCGCGGGCACCGTGGGCAGCCCGTACACCGCCGCCGGCATATCCATCGTTCTCTCGGGTGCTCCTGCAAACGGCGATCAATTCCTGGTTCAGCCCACAGCGACGGCGGCGGCGAATCTCAACGTCGTGCTGAGCGATCCTTCGCAAATTGCGGCCGCCGGTGCCATCAAGACCTTGGCGGCCGGTTCGAACACCGGTGCGGCCAGCATCAGTTCCGGCACGGTGCTGGATTCCACCAATCCGAATTTACTGACGCCGGCTACCATCACGTTCGCCAACCCTCCCAGCAGCTTTTCGGTCAACGGCGGCCCGCCCCTTGCTTATAGCAGCGGCGGCAATATCGCTGTGAATGGCTGGCAGATACAGATCAGCGGCGCGCCGGCCGCGGGCGATACTTTCACGGTCGCAAGCAATGCGGGCGGCACGGGCGATAATCGCAATGCCCGGGCCGCGGCCAATCAGCAAAGTGTCGGTGTGCTGCAAAACGGCACCACCAGCATCACCGGCGGCGTCAGCGCATTGATCACCGGTTTGGGCAGCCAGGCGCAGCAAATCAACACGGCGCAAACCGCTCAAGCGGCGGTGAACGCACAGGCGGTCTCCAGCGTGCAGTCGACCAGCGGCGTGAACCTCGATGAAGAGGCGGCGAGCCTGTTGCAATGGCAGCAAGCCTACCAGGCAGCGGCGCATGCATTGAGCATCGCCAACGGCTTATTCACGACGTTGATCAATTCAGTGAACGGCCGGTAAAGGAGACTGCACACATGCGCGTAACACAAAGCCTCGATCAAACGCAGTTTCTGGCGGCGATCAACACTCTGCAATCCAACCTCAACCAGACGCAGAATCAACTTTCGAGCGGTCAGCAGTTCACCACTGCGTCGCAGAATCCCATTGCGGCCGGAAGCGTGAACAACTTCAAGCAGGCCTTGGCGCAGAGCCAGCAATACGCCACCAACGCCAGCAGCGCACAGACCAATTTGAATACCGAGGACAACGCACTGTCGCAGGTGCAGTCTCAATTGCAGGCGCTGCGCACCCTGGCCCTCGAGGCCAACAGTGGGACGCTGACGAACACCAACCGCAGCGCGATTGCAAGCCAGGCGGTGCAGATTCAAAACAGCTTGTTGGCATTGGGTAATACCCAAAACGGCAATGGAGAATATATTTTCGGCGGCTTCGCGGCGCAAACTCAACCGTTCACCTCGAGCGCCACCGGCGCCACGTATAACGGCGACCAGGGACAGCGCCAGGTACAAATCGCGGCGGGCCAGACCGTGGCGGACGGCGATAACGGCGAAACGGTATTCAACCAAATCAAAACCGGCAACGGAACCTTCGCGGTCGCTGCCAATGCAGGCAACGCAGGGTCCGGCATCGTCGGCGCGACGACGGTGTCGAATCCGGCTGCCTATGATGGCGGCACCTATTCGATAACGTTTACCGCTCCGGGCACCTACCAGGTAACAAAGGGTGGGGCGCCGGTAACGACGGGCACTTACACCGACGGCGGCACGATTGCTTTCAACGGCGTGCAGGTGACTTTGAGCGGTCAGCCCGCCACCGGCGATTCATTCAGCCTTACGCCCAGCACCAATCAAAGCCTGTTCACGACCGTGCAGAACCTGGTATCGGCGCTGCAAACCGGTGTGAGCAGCCCCGCTTCCTCGACCAGTTTGAACAATTCGATCAACGCCGCGATCAACAACATCGACCAGGCGCTGAGCCAGAGTTCCAACGTGCGCGCGACCATCGGTGGACGCCTCAATTCGATTACCACGCAGCAGTCGGTCGCAACTGCTACGCAAACGCAATTGACGCAGTCGATTTCTACCTTGCAGAGCTTGGATTTCGCATCCGCCATCACCACGCTCACTCAGCAAAACACCACCTTGAGCGCGGCTTTGCAGGCCTTCACGCTGACGCAAGGCCTAACGCTGTTCAAATTTCTGTAGCGCCTGTCCGAGAGGGCGCCTAGTGGTGGTGCCCGCCGGCGCCATGCACGTGGCCGTGTTCCAATTCTTCCGTCGTCGCCTCGCGCACCGCCACGACTTGCACGTCGAAATGTAAGGTCTTGTCGGCGAGCGGATGATTGCCGTCGAGCGTCACCATATCGCCCATGACCCCCGTGACCGTAAACAGGCGCATGCCGTCGGGCGTTCTTGCCTGAAATTGCATGCCCTTTTTGACCTCGCCGTAGCCCTGCAAGCTGCGCTTGGGCACGCGCTGAATCAAACCTGGATCATGCTTGCCGTAGCCTTCCTCAGGTGTCACCGACACCGCCACGCTGCTGCCGTCCTGCTTGCCCTCCAGCGCCTTCTCCAAGCCCGACACGAGGTTGCCGTGCCCTTGGATGTATGCCAGCGGTTCACCGCTGGCGGAGCTGTCGATGACGCCTCCGGCGTCGTCCTTGAGGGTGTAATGAATGAGTACGACTTTATCTGCGGAAATTTCCAAAGGTGTCTCCGAAAGTGGTGCAGCGCACCGGGGTTACAACGGTCAAAATCATCTGTTAATGGGTCAATTGCGCTTCGAGATCATAATCGCTCGCGGCCGTGATCTGCACCTCGACCAACGCGCCCACCGACAAGATACCGCCGGCCTTGCGAGCGCCGGCGATGCGTACGGTGCCGTCAATTTCCGGGGCGTCGCTGCTGGAGCGCGCGATGGCGACATCGCTGCCCAAGTCGATGCGATCTATCAGCACGGGCAGCTTGCGGCCGATCTTTTGCTTGAGACGATTGGCGCTGATCTGTGCCGCGAGTTCCATGAAGCGGGCGCGGCGTTCAGCCTTGAGTTCCGCGGGTACGGGCGCTTCCTTGAGCGCATTGGCTGCGGCGCCCTCAACCGGTGAGTATTCGAAGCAGCCCACGCGATCCAGCTGCGCCACGCGCATCCAGTCGAGAAGCTCCTCGAAGTCCTGATCAGTTTCGCCCGGGAAACCCACGATGAAAGTGCTGCGAATCGTGATGTCGGGTACGACTCGGCGCCAGGCAGCGATGCGCTCCAAGGTGTTTTCCGCCGCCGCGGGGCGCTTCATCAATTTCAAGATGCGGGCGCTGGCGTGTTGGAAGGGGATGTCCAGATACGGCAGGACTTTGCCCGCCGCCATGAGTTCGATGACCTGATCGACGTGAGGGTAGGGATACACATAGTGCAGCCGAATCCAAGCGCCCAATTCGCCGAGTGCGGCGGCCAAGTCATAGAAGCGGGCGCGGCGCGACACATCGCGCCAGGTTTCAGCCGCGTACTTGAGGTCGACGCCGTAGGCGCTCGTGTCCTGGGAAATGACCAGGATTTCCTTGACGCCGGCGCGCACCAATTGTTCGGCCTCGCGAAGCACTGCACCGATTGGCCGGCTCATCAGGTCGCCTCGCATCGAGGGAATGATGCAGAAGCTGCAGCGATGATTGCAGCCCTCCGAAATCTTCAAGTAGGCATAGTGCCGCGGCGTGAGCTTGATACCTTGCTCGGGTACCAAGTCGAAAAATGGTTCGTGCTTTGGGGGCAGATGTTCATGCACGGCCGCAACGACTTCTTCATAGCGTTGCGGGCCGGTGATTTTGAGCACCCGCGGATGTCGATCAAGGATCTTCTGCGGCTGGGCGCCCAAGCACCCCGTCACGATCACTTTGCCGTTCTCGGCCAGCGCCTCGCCTATCGCATCGAGGGACTCATCCACCGCAGAATCGATGAACCCACAGGTATTGACCACCACGAGGTCGGCAGCGCCATAGGTTGCGGCGACCTCATACCCTTCGGCGCGCAAGCGGGTGAGGATACGTTCGGAATCGACCAGTGCTTTGGGACAGCCCAAGCTGACAAAGCCCACTTTCGGGCTTTTGCGTTTGACGGTTTTCACGGTAATGGCGAACAGGTGGCAGGTTTCGGGCCGAAATCATACTCCAAAACGGCATTTTCCGGCCGATAACAGGGCGGCAGGGGGCCTGCGGGCCTGATTGCCCGAGATCTCACCCGGTTGAACTCAAGCCGCCGATTCTGCGACCTGGCGCAAACAAAAGCGCAAAAGAAGCGCGATTGAGGCCTAAAGAACCCCCGAATCGATCCGATAAGGAGTTGGAATGTGTCACCGGTCCGCCCGATGGGGTGAAGTGAACACATAGGGCCTAAGAAGGGCCGGTGGTTAAACTTTCAGGAGTCATCAATGTCATTAGTTCTAAATACCAATATCGCCTCGCTGAACGCGCAGAACAATCTGGCCGGTTCGCAGGCTTCGTTGTCCCAGGCATTGCAGCGTTTGTCTTCAGGCTTGCGCATCAACAGCGCCGCCGACGATGCCGCCGGCCTGGCCATCAGCCAACAATTCACCACGCAGATCAACGGCACGAATCAGGCCGTCAGCAATGCGAACGATGCCGTCTCGGAAGCCCAAACGACTGCGGGCGCACTGAACACCATCGTCGACAATTTGCAGAGCATTCGTACTTTGGCCGTCGAAGCGGCCAACGGTTCGAACAGCGCATCGGATCGTTCAGCACTCAATAACCAAGTACAGCAGCAGATTGCGGAAATCACGCAGATCGCGCAGCAGACCACGTTCAACGGCTTGAACGTACTCAACGGCTCGAGCGGTACGACCGTGTACCAAGTCGGCGCCAACGTCGGCAACACGATCGCTGTCAGCCTGCAGCAGGGTGTGGCTGCCAGCCAGATCGGCCAGTACTCCACCGCGACCGGCACTGCGGTTTCCAACGTGGCACTGACGCCGCTTGCCACTGCGACCATCAGCGACGGTACTTCGACTGCAACCATTGGACCAACGGCCAATTTCGTCGGTTCCACGACCTTCCAAGGCGCCACTTCGGCCTTCGCGAAGGCCGCGGCGATCAACGGTGCGGGCCTGCAGGGAGTCACGGCAAGCGCATCGACAGTCGCTGCGGACACAGCGGCGTTCGGACCGATCGGTTCGGGCGGCACGGCGGCCAGCACTTATAACCTGACGATCAACGGCACGGCGATTTATTCCGGCGCGGCAAACGTGGCCGTCGGCACATCGCTGACCAGCAGCGCGGTCGCTGCTCAGATCAACCTGTTTTCCGGCACCACCGGCGTCACGGCCACCGTCAATACGGTCGCAGTGGGCGCATCCCCAGTGGGTGCGATCACGCTGAGCAATTCCGACGGCAGCGACATTTCCGTTGGGCAGTTGGTGACAGAGGGCGCAGGCGCGACAGCAGGAGGCGGCTTCACCGCTGCTCTTGGCGGCACGACAGTTGCGGGCGCGGTCACTACCCAAGGTAAGATCACGTTGACGGATTCGAAGCCAGTGACGTTGACCGATGTGGGCGGCGGCGGCAGTGCGGCGGCGCTGGGATTCACCACCGGTGTTGCCACCGGCCTCAGCACCACAGCTTCGGGAGCAACGGCAACCCTGGCGAACCAGAACGTTTTGACGGTGGCCGGTGCCAACAGCACCATCTCCTCGGTCGATGCGGCTCTCGCGACGGTCAGTGCCTTCCAAAGCCAATTGGGCGCCATCCAGAATCGCTTCACGGCGGCGGTCAGCAATCTGCAGTCGACGGCGCAGAACCTGACTCAGTCGCGCAGCACCATTCAGGATGCGAACTTTGCGGCCGAAACGGCGAACTTGACCAAGTCTCAGGTGTTGGAACAGGCCGGTATCTCGGTGTTGGCGCAAGCCAACCAGCAGCCCCAGCTGATTCTCAAGCTCTTGGCGTAACAGCCGATAGCTGAAAGAGAGTCGAAAAATCCCACGGCTCGACCGGCAGCGGTCGAGCCGTGGTCTTCGAATGGAGTTCGAACCACGGCAGAGGTAGTGAGTTAAGTAAACAGGTGTAATCATGGCCAGCGACGGACACCCGGGAAAGATACCGGCGATCAATCTCGTGCACGGAACTCAGGCACCTACAGCGGTAGCAGTACAACCCAGCGGCAAGATTTTGCCGCAACCCGGCAAGCCCACGGCGCCGCCGGCCGCCCCGCCCCCGAGCACGGTACGAGCCCAGGTTGCGCTTCTCAACAAATACCTCAACGACTCGGGCAAGCCCGATCAATTTCGCGTCGCTCCGGACTCGGATGACAAGCTGATCCAACAGATCAATCCCGCCAACGGCGAAGTGGTTGGTGAATTTCCGGCGAGCGAGTTTGCCGCATTGGCACGCAGCGTGGGGATTTCGGGCGTTCTCGTCGATCGGCACGCCTAGGCACGCACTTGCGGCGGTTCTTGGTACGCCACTTGCTTAAGTATGGGTACAGCTTGCCGATAAATTGAGCAACGTAACGCGCGGACGCCAAAACCTATGAGTTCAGTCATTCCTCCCAGCGGTGCCTCGAGCGCCAATACCTTGATCACGTCCACCGGCATTGGATCGGGATTGAACATCAGCGCAATCGTGTCCGCGCTTACCAACTCATTTGGCGCCGCCCAAACGAGTCAATTGACGAATCGGCAGACCACGCTGGATTCACAGGTTTCGGCCTACGGGACTTTCACCTCTGCGCTCGACACGCTGAAGCTTGCGCTGCCGCCGCTCGAGGATGCCAGCCAATTGGCGGGATTTGCCGCGACGGTGGCCGATAAGACCATCGCCACCGCGACCACGACCTCGAGTGCGGTTGCCGGCCTATATGCGCTGCAAGTCAACAATCTGGCGACGTCGGCATCCTTGACCTCAGTGCCGGTGGCGAGTACCGCAGCGGCGCTGGGAACCGGAACCCTGACCATCAAAGTGGGCGGTGCGTCCACGGCGATTACCATTGACTCGACCAACAATTCGCTCGCCGGCATTGCCGCGGCGATCAATTCGGCGCCCGACAATCCCGGCGTAAGCGCCAGCATCATCAGCACCACGGCCGGATCGCGGCTGGTGCTTACCGGCACCACCACCGGCGCGGCCAATGCCATCACGGTGACTCCATCGGGCGGCGACGGCGGCCTGTCAGCCTTGGCGTTCACCCAGACGCGGGCGGCGCAAGACGCCAGCTTCTCCATCAATGGTTTCGCGGCGACCAGCGCCAGCAATGTGGTCAGCGGCGCGATCACGGGTGTGACGCTCAATCTGCAGCAAGCTTCCGCCGCGAATACGCCGACGACCCTGAGCATCAGTCCGGACACCACGTCAGCCCAGGCTTCGATCGACAAGTTCGTGACCGCGGTGAATGGCGTGCTCAGCAGCATCCGTACGCTCACCGCCTTCGACCCGTCGACCAAAACCGCGGGGCCGTTGAATGGCAACGCGACCCTGGAATCATTCCAAAACCAGTTGCAAAAAATCCTCGGCCAGGTGACCAACGGGTCGGGCGTGAAGTCGCTGACCGATCTCGGTATCACCGCCGGCACCAACGGCAGCTATGCGACGGACGACACCAAGTTGGGCAATGCATTGAGTGCGAATCTCGCGTCCATCGGCAAGTTGCTGGGCGGCGCCAATGGCCTCGCCACGCAAATCAGCAATCTGGTTGATGGCTACACGAAACCGGGTGGCCTGCTCGATACGATCAATAAAGGCCTCGAGAGCAGCCTGACCGACGTCTCGAAGCAGCAAGCCGCGCTCAGCGCGCAACTGGCGGCGTACTCGGCCACGCTGACGGCGCAGTACAACGCGATGGACAAGGCGGTCGCGCTTCTTAAGCAAACGCAGACCTTTCTTAACGCCGAGTTCAATCCCAGCGCGAACGCCTCGTCGGGCACGTCATCCAGCAACAGCAGCTTGGGCAGCGGTACCTTGGGCGTGAACGGCTAGCCATGTACGCACAGCGAGGAGCGGCTCAATACCGCACAGTGCGCAGCCACGGTCTGGTCGCGGAGGCCAGTCCCGCAAGACTGGTGCAGATCATGTTCGAGCAAATCATCGAGCACTTGGCGACCGCGCAAGGCTGCATGGTGCGCATCGACAACAACCTGCCGCTCAACGACGTCATCACCAAAGGTAAGGCGATGGGCAAGGCGATCCGCTTGATCGACCAGCTCAACAACACGCTCGACATGGAGCGTGGTCAAAAAATCGCACAGAACCTGCGCGCTCTCTATATCTACATGCTGGCGCGGTTGACGCTCGCCAATGCCACCAATGATTCCAAAATCGTCGCGGAAGTCTCGTCGCTGATCCTCCAGGTGAAGAGCGGCTGGGATCAGATCGTCGAGACCCGATGACCGACGGCCAAAACAATTCACGTCTGGTTCGCGCAGTGGCGCTATCGCATGAAATGCATGCGGCGGCCGAACAGGCGAACTTGCGGTCTTTGGAGCTGCTCGACGCCGAGCGATTGGAACTGCTAAAGTCCTTTTGGCTCGAAACCAAGCAGGCGGATGCCGCGGACCGAGCCTTGTTAGAACAAATCTCTCAGATGAATGACCGGACGATCGGGCTGTTGGAGCACCAACGGCGCAGCAAGGGTCGCGATATGGATATGGCCGCCGTCGGCCGCCGCGCTGTGGCTGCTTATTCCAATATTCGGCTGCAGCGCTAAGCACAGGTTTCTAAGGCTGGAGTGCCATGTCGGAGTCATTTCTCGGCGATGGTCTGATATTCGAAGAATCGCTGCCGGTGTCCTGGTCGCCGGGTGCGCCGGCGGAGGGCTTGCTGCTGGCACGTCTCAATGCCGACAATCACCAGTTGCTCGGCGCCGAATCCTCGCTCGACGAGGTGCGGGTGCACGAGGCGCTGAAAGATGAATCGCCGGCATTGCTGCACGAGCTGCAGCGCCTCGAGTACAAGGTGAATATCTTGTTGCGCCTCGTGGGCGAACTTGCGCTGCGCAGCAGCGGCCTGCCTGCCGCGCAGCGGGTGCGTATGTCCGCGCGCGCTTTGGAGTGGTTTGGCGAATCTGGTGCGCCCGCCGGGGCCACCGGGCTGCTCTCGGTTTATATCAATCCTGCGCTACCTCAACCTTTGAGAATTCCCTGCGTCGTTGCCGGCCAATGCATTATTGAGGATTCGCGTGCCACGCAAATGCGTTTCATGGGCTTGAGCGAAGCGGTGGTGGACATGCTTGAGAAGCTCATTTTTCGCCATCATCGTCGCTTGGTGGCGGGCGCCCGACTCGCCGCGAGCTAGTTGCTCGCCTCAGAATCCTGACAAACACCGCAGCCGATTTTAAGGGATGCCCCTACGCTCTTTACGGGGCTTTGCCAACTGCTTATCTCTCAAGTTCCTCAGTTAGTATGCGCTCGAACTCAACATTGATTGAACAATGTCAAAGGGTTAGAAGAAAAGCTTAAGACGGGACCCGAGACTTGTGCACTCCGTCACACTTTGATTCATGGGAAGGAGTCCCAATCGTGCTGGAAGCGAAAGTTATTGTGATTGAACCCACAGAGTCGGAGGCGAATGCGCTCCAGACCCTGTTACGGTTTTTGGACCTAGAACCGATCCACGTCCGCAATCTGGCTGAGCTGCGAGAGTCAGCGCATTGCAACACAGCAGATTGCCTGGCGGTGATCGTGCGGCGCGAAACCGTGAATGCACTGGGTTCCGAACTCGTGGCGCAGCTGCGCGGGATGCGGCAACCGTTGCCGGTCATTTGCATCAGCGCCGACGGTTTGCCGAAAATTGCCGAGAGCAGCGGTGACTTGGCGTGGTTTCAGTTGGAAACACCCGTCAAACAACGGCGGCTCTCATCCGTACTGCATCAAGCACAAAACATGCGCAGCGGCCATCCGACGCAACCGGGGACTCATCGGTTTCGACCCAGCGGCGCCTCGAGGGCCATGCGCGCGGTGCACCGGCTCATTGAGCAAGTCGCGCCCTTCGGCACCAATGTGCTGATTCTCGGCGAATCCGGCACGGGCAAGGAAATGGTGGCGCGGCACATTCACGAGCTGTCGGGGCGCGCGGCACATCCATTCGTGCCGGTGAACTGCGGCGCCATCCCTGCTGACCTGTTGGAAAGTGAATTGTTCGGCCATGAAAAAGGCGCGTTTACCGGCGCACTATCGACCCGGCTCGGCCGCTTCGAATTTGCCGAAGGCGGAACGCTCTTCTTGGACGAGATCGGCGACATGTCGCTGCAAATGCAGGTCAAGCTTCTGCGAGTATTGCAGGAGCGAACCTTTGAGCGCGTCGGCAGCAACAAGACGATACGCTGCAATGTACGGATCATTGCCGCGACGCATCGCGACCTGGAAGCCGCCATCGTCGCGGGGCGTTTCCGCGAAGATCTGTACTATCGGCTCAATGTGTTCCCCTTGCAGATGCCGCCCTTGCGCGAACGCCTCGATGATCTGCCGGTATTGATCGAACATCTGGTGGAGCGCCAAGGGCAGAGTGCCGGGCGTCAAATTCAACTCGATCAAGGCGCCATGGAGTGTCTTGGCCGCAATCGCTGGCCCGGCAATGTGCGGGAACTCGCGAATTTGCTGGAAAGGCTGGCGATCTTGTTTCCGGCCCAAACCATCACGGCTGCTGATTTGCCGGACCGGTATCGCAGCGCCGCGCCCTGGCTGGGCAGCGAGGTGCGCATCGACGCACGCCCGGAGCCAATCGCGGAGAGCATCACATTTCAGGAACCGCAGGTAGCGGAGCCCGATTCGGGCGCGGTGGTTTACGAAATGCTGGATGTAGATGCCGCGCTTCCGCGCGGCGGTATCGATTTGAAGGATCATATGTCGGCCATTGAAATCGGACTGATCCGCAAAGCGCTCGAGGAAGCGGACGGCACGGTTGCCGGCGCGGCGCGTCTGCTGCGCATTCGGCGTACTACTCTGGTAGAAAAGCTGCGCAAGTACCGCCTCAGCGCCTGACAATATATTGACGCCGCATCGACCGGCGTCGCCGTTCATGCCGTAACTGGTTGATAGGCAGGGTAAATACCGCCGAGGCACAGAAGTTGCTTTCCTCCCAAGGCATGGCAGCCACAAACCTCGAGCTGATTGAAAACCGTCGCTCTGAACTTCAGGCGGCGTTCCTCGCTTTCGGTTCGGTGTCGGAACAGTTGTCCGGCGCCTTTGATTCGCTTCGCGGCCAAGTGGCAAAGCTTCGAGCCGACCTCGGCGAGGCGCACGCGGGCAAAGAACACTTGGCCGCGCGCTTGTCGGCCTTGGTCAAGGGCCTGCCCGGCGGTGTGCTCGTACTCGACAGCCGCGGTGAGATCCAGGAATACAATCCCGCGGCGCTCGACCTGTTGGGCGATCCCCTTCTCGGCCATCCTTTTAGCGCCGTATGCGTGCGCGCCACGCTCAACCCGCGCGGCATCGGCGAACACACGGAATTGCGCAGCGGCCGCTTCGTCAACGTGTCGCGACGTGAACTCGAGAATGGCGGCGAAGTGGTGCTATTGACCGATGTGACCGAGTCACATTTGATGCAGGTCTTTTTGACACGCCAACAGCGGCTGCTGACTTTGGGCGAGTTGGCGGCAGGTCTGGCTCATCAGATCCGCACGCCTTTGGCGGCCGCGCTGCTCTACGCCTCGCAGATGACGTTGTCCGACCGAAATCCCGCGGACCTGGCGCGCTGCGCGGAAAAAACTGTCGGCAGCCTGAAGCAACTCGACAAGCTGGTGAATGACATGCTTGCCTTTGCGCATGGCGGGGCGACACGCGAAGCCGTCAGCGTCAGTGCTTTGCTGGAACAGGTGGCGCAATGGCTCAGGCCTGCGCTGCGCGATGGGATCCGCTTGACGATCCGCACACAGGCGCCTGAATTGATGGTGCGTGCCAACGCGCCGTCGCTGGTTTCCGCGGTGCTGAATCTGGCGACCAACGCGTTGCAGGCGGCGGCGGCGCCCCTCAATCTGGAATTGCTGGCGCGACGCACGGCAGCGGGCCGGGCGCAAATCGTCGTCAGCGACAACGGTCCCGGCGTGCCGGCCTCAATCCGTGAACGCATTTTCGAGCCCTTTTTCACCACGCGAACTCGCGGCAACGGCATTGGGTTGTCAATCGTCAAGTCCGTGGTCGAGGCGCACGACGGCAGTGTTCATTTGGCCGAATCGGCCTGCGGCGCCACCTTCGTGATCGAACTTCCGGCAGAGGACAATTCATGAGCAAAGTGAATGATGCGGTTCTGGTGGTCGAGGACGATGCCGCGCTGCGCGAGGCGCTGCTGGACACGCTGCGTGCAGCCGGTATCTCTGCGCTCGCGGCAGCCGATGCGCCCGGCGCGCTGCAACTGCTCGCGAGCGAAGATATCGGCCTGGTGATATCCGACGTGCACATGCCTGGAGCCAATGGCTACGAACTGCTGTCATCGATCAAGCGCCTGCGCCCGTACTTGCCGGTAGTGCTGATGACAGCCTATGGCACGGTCGCTCAAGCCGTAGCGGCCATGCGCGAGGGCGCCACCGACTACATCGTCAAACCCTTCGACGCACAGGCGCTGATCGACATGGCGCAGCGCCAACTCGCGGCGCGAGTCACGCCGAACGAACTGATCGCCGTCGATCCGGAATCGAAGCGTATGGTGGGCCTGGCACGCAAGATCGCGGAAAACGATGCAACCGTGCTCATCTCGGGCGAGAGCGGCACGGGCAAGGAAGTGTACGCACGATTCATTCGCGACAATTCGCTGCGCGCCGACAAGCCGTTCGTCGCCATCAATTGCGCGGCGATTCCCGAGAACATGCTCGAAGCCAGTCTCTTCGGCTACGAGAAGGGAGCCTTCACCGGCGCTCTCGCGGCGCACGCCGGCAAGTTCGAGCAGGCGCAGGGCGGCACGCTGCTGCTCGATGAGATCTCAGAAATGGATTTGGGGCTGCAGGCGAAGATCCTGCGGGTCTTGCAGGAACGCGAAGTGGAGCGCTTGGGCAGTACGCGCACCATCAGCCTGGACGTACGGGTGATCGCCACCTCGAATCGCAACCTGCCCGAAGAGGTGCGCGCTGCGCGCTTCCGCGCCGATCTTTTCTACCGGCTGAATGTCATGTCGCTGCGATTGCCCGCGCTGCGCGAGCGCCGCGGTGACATCCTGCCGCTGGCGCGCCGCGCGATGCAGGCATGCGCCCGCGCAGGCCAGGCCGCATTGAGCCTGTCGGCCGATGCGGAAGACAAACTGATGCGATATGACTGGCCGGGAAACGCCCGCGAATTGAACAACATCGTGCAGCGCGCCGCATGGTTGGCCGCCGGAGGCACCATCGACGCTGCGGATCTCGATACCGGTGTGGCGGGCGCCGCAACCGTGCCAACTGCAGCAATCGCCGCGTCAACCGCCGCGCCGATTGCGGCGCAAGACCTAAGGTTGGACCGCGATCTCAAAGATCGCGAGCGCGAGTTGATACTGGCAACGCTGCGCGTGACCGGCGGCAGTCGAAAACTCACCGCAGAGCGCTTGGGGATCAGTCCGCGCACGCTGCGCCACAAGCTACAGCAGTTCAAAGCCGAGGGCGTCACAGTGCCCCGCGTGCACGAACAGCAATTCATGACGGTGTAATCCAATGAGCAGCATGCAAATCACCCAGGTGTTGGCGGAAATGCGCGCGTTGCAGGCGCGAGCCTCCGGTATCGCCGAGGCGCCCGCGGCCGCCGCGCAACCCTCGGACTTCGCCAACATCATGAAAGGTACCGTAGACCAAGTGGCGACGATGCAAAACCACGCCATCGGGCTGGCGGATGCCTACGAAGGCGGCGACAAAAGCGTCGATCTCACCAACGTCATGCTGGAGCTTCAAAAAGCATCGCTCGCGTTTCGCGCCATGACTGAGGTGCGCAACAAGCTGGTCGACGCTTATCAGCAAGTAATGAATATGCCGGTCTGACAGACCGTGTCTAACGACCGAGGACTAATCCATGGCTGACATCGTACCCATCCCTGCACCGGCGCGCGGCTTGGCGGACATTCCCGGACTCAAGCAGATCGGTCTGCTGGCGGGTGTGGCTGCCGCGGTTGCCGCCGCAATCTGGCTGGTGCTGTGGTCGCAGGGACAGAGCTACACCGTACTTTACGGACAGCTCTCCGAACGCGAAAGCGGCCAGGTCATGGATGCCCTCACGGCAGCGGGCATCGAATTCAAACTCAACCCATCGGGCGCGGTGTCGGTGCCGGAATCCAAAGTGCAGGAAGCGCGCATTCGTCTGGCCAGCCAGGGGCTGCCGCAGAGCGATTCCATGGGAATCGAGATGATTCAAAAGGAATCCGCGCTCGGCAACAGCACCATGATGGAGAACGCACGTTATCAATCGGTCCTCGAGACAGAATTGGCGCGCACCATCATCAAGGTGCAAGGCGTGCAGAGCGCGCGGGTGCACTTGGCATTGCCCAAGCCGTCGGTGTTTTTGCGCGATGCCCACAAGGCCACCGCCTCGGTCATGTTGCAACTGTATCCGGGCAGGCGTCTTGAACCGGGCCAAGTGGCGGCCATCGTGCATCTTGTCGCATCGAGCGTGCCGGAATTGGCGGCCAGCGACGTGACCTTGGTGGATCAGGCGGGCTCCTTGCTCAATTCCCCGGACGAGAATGCGGAGGCAGCCGCCAGCACCCGGCAATTCGAGTACACACGCAAACTCGAGGAAAGCTATCAGCGGCGCATCATCGAACTGCTTGAACCCATGCTCGGACCGGGACGCGTACGCGCGACCGTCACCGCGGATCTGGACTACACGATCACCGAAGAGACACGTGAAAACTACGATCCGCAAAAGACAGCGGTGCGCAGCGAACAGACCAGCAACGAAATGCGCAAGGGAGGAGACGGGTCTGAAGGCATACCCGGCGCCTTGAGCAATCAACCCCCGGGCACCTCGGGTGCGCCCGCGATTCCGGGCGCAGCAACGCCGGGAAATCCGGCGGCTGCACCAGCCGCCGGCCAGACCGCCACAACCGCGGGACCGAGTTCGAGCGCGCAGCGCAGCACTCGCAATTTCGAAGTCGATCGCACGCTCTCTTATGTGAAGCAGCCGGTGGGCGTATTGAAGCGCCTCAACGTCGGCGTGGTGCTCGATGACTGGCAGAAGGTCGATGCCGACGGCAAGGTGACTACCGCGCCGATGAGCGATACCGACGTCAAACGCTTTACCCAGCTGATCAAGGAATCCATCGGCCTGAAAGAGGATCGCGGCGACCAGCTAAATGTCCTCAATCAAGCGTTCAAGAGCAGCGTCGCGCTGGGCCCCGTCGACGCCGTGCCGCTGTGGCAACAACCTTGGGCGTCCCAGCTCGCCAAGCAACTTACCGGCGCAGCGCTGGTGCTGGTCGTGGCATTCCTGGTCTTGCGGCCTCTGATGAAGTCGCTGACGAAGCCGGCGGGCCGCTTGTCGGCGAGCGTCGTCGATGATGGCGAAGGCGACCGCCTAAGCCTCTCGGCTCAGGGGAAGCCCATCAAACTCTCGCCCAGCTTTGAACAGCAGATCGCGGCGGCACGAACCTTGGTGGGACAAGATCCACGACGTGCAGCGCAAGTCGTAAAGGATTGGGTCTCCGCGGATGGCTAACGACGAACTCGCCGGAACGCAGCGCGCCGCCATCCTGCTCATGAGCCTGGGCGAGCAGGACGCGGCCAATGTGCTCAAGCAGCTCGATGCGCGCGACGTCCAGAAATTGGGCATCGCCATGGCCGAGCTCAAAGAAGTGTCTCGCGAGCAGATGAGCGCGGTGCTCGATAAGTTCATTGGCATCGCCGATGGCAAGGCCAACATCGCCGGCGGATCGCAGGATTATGTGCGGCGGGTGCTGACGCAGGCAGTGGGCAAGCAGAAGACGGACATGTTGCTTGACCGGGTCTCGAATGGCCAGACCGGCCAAGGCATCGAAGCCTTGAAGTGGATGGAAGCAAAGGCCGTCGCGCAAATCATCAGCGGTGAGCATCCGCAAATCGCTGCCATCGTGTTGGCGCATCTCGAACCGGAGCAATCCGCGGCCATTATGCCGCTGCTCAACGAAGACTTGCGTACTGAAGTGCTGATGCGCATTGCAAGCTTGAACGAAGTGCCGCAGTCGGCGCTGACGGAACTCGACCAGCTTGTCGAAAAGCAAGCGAATGTCGCACCGCCTGCGACATTGAGGCGCGTCGGGGGCGCCCGCACCGCCGCCAATATCCTGAATGCCATGGAGCGCGAAAAGCTCAGCGAAGAGATGGGCAAGATCGAAAAAGCCGATGGCGAAATGCATCAACAGATCAAGGATCTGCTGTTCGTATTCGACAATCTGTTGGATGTCGACGACCGCGGCATCCAGGCGCTGCTGCGCGAAGTGGGTTCCGACACCCTGGCCGTGGCGCTGCGTGGGGCAGAACCGGAAGTGCAAGAGAAAGTCCTCAAGAACATGTCGAAGCGGGCGGCAGAAATCCTCAAGGACGACATGGAGGCGCGCGGTCCGGTGAAACTTGCGGATGTTGAAGCGGCGCAGAAGGAGATCATCGTGATCGCGCAGCGCATGGCCGAAGAGGGCACCATCAGTCTTGGCGGGAAGGGGGCCGGCGATTTTGTCTGAGGTCAAAAAGCCGGCTGCGACAGTCGCATTGTGGACAGTACCGGACATGGAGAGTCCGCCGGCGCTGCAAAAAATGGCAACCGTCGGCGGTCTCGCCGACCTGCAGGCGGAAGCGCACAAAGAGGCATTTGAGCAGGGCTTGGCCGAGGGTCGTGAAGCGGGACGCGCCGAAGTCAAGTCACAGGTGGAGCGGCTGGCCGGCATGTTCTATGACCTGGCGAAGCCTTTTGAGGTTCTCGATGCGGAAGTGGAGCGAGAGCTGCTGACCTTGGCCATGGCATTGGCGCGCCAAATCGTACGCCGCGAACTGAAGACCGATCCGACCCAGATCATCGGCATCATTCGAGAAGCCATCGCGGCGCTGCCGGTGGCAACACGCGACGTGCGAGTGCATCTGCATCCGGAAGACGCCGCGGTGGTCAAACAGCACCTGTCCCCCACCGAAAACGAACGCGCCTGGACCATCATCGAAGACCCTGTCATGGCGCGTGGCGGGTGCCAGATCACGACTGCCACATCGCGCATCGACGCGCGCCTGGAGACGCGGCTCGGCAGCATCTTGAGCGAACTCATGGGTACCGAACGCCAGGCCACGGCGACGCGCGGGGGGTCAAATGAGCGAGGCTAGCGCCGCGGGTCTGCGGCCCGAGAAGTGGCTGGACGCGCTGGTTCAAGCACGCCGGCGCATGGCGAGCACGGCCGAATTCGTGGTCGAAGGCACGCTGAATCGCATGGTCGGCATGACGCTGGAAGCCGTGGGATGCGAGGCCGCCGTGGGCGGGCGCTGCCTGGTCGACACCGCGGAAGGCAAACAAATCGAAGCAGAGGTCGTCGGCTTTTCCGGCGACAAATTATTTTTGATGCCCACGGGAGATATCCGCGGCTTGATGCCCGGCGCGCGCGTCATTCCGATACGAAGCGAATCCTCCGTGGCCATGGGGGATGAATTGCTGGGCCGGGTGCTCGACGGCGCGGGCCGCCCGCTCGACGGATTTGGCGAACTGCGCTGCACGGATCGGGTGTCATTGACGGGAGAGCCTCTGAATCCTCTCATGCGGCGTGCGATCCGCGACCCGCTCGATGTGGGCGTGCGCTCCATCAACGCGCTGCTCTCTGTCGGCGGAGGACAGCGCATTGGCCTCTTTGCGGGATCCGGCGTCGGCAAGTCCGTGCTCCTCGGCATGATGACTCGATATACCAAGGCCGATGTCACGGTGGTCGGATTGATCGGCGAGCGCGGCCGCGAGGTCCAAGATTTCGTCAGCAACACCTTGGGGCCGGACGGTATGCGCCGCGCGGTGGTGGTCGCCACGCCGGCCGACAATCCACCGCTGATGCGCCTGCACGGCGCATGGCTGGCGACAGCCATCGCAGAATATTTTCGCGATCGAGGCCTGAAGGTCTTGCTGCTGCTCGATTCCCTGACGCGTTTCGCACAAGCACAGCGTGAAATCGCGCTGGCCATTGGCGAGCCTCCGGCGACCAAGGGCTATCCGCCGTCGGTGTTCGCGCGCTTGCCGCAGCTCGTGGAGCGTGCCGGCAACAGCGATCGCGGTGTGGGATCGATCACTGCCTTCTATACCGTACTGGTGGAGGGAGACGATCAAAACGATCCGATTGCAGACGCGGCACGCGCCATCTTGGACGGACATATCGTGCTGTCGCGCCGCCTGGCGGAGAACGGCCTCTACCCGGCGATCGATGTCGAGGCTTCGATCAGCCGCGCCATGCACCAGATCGCCACGCGCGAACAACTCGATCTCGCAAACCGTTTCAGGCAGGTGTACTCCACCTATCAGCAGAATCGCGACCTCATCACCGTGGGAGCGTATCGGCGCGGGTCGGATGCGCGGGTGGATCTGGCCGTGGAGCAATGGCCGAAAATGCTCGAATTCCTGCGCCAGGACATGTACGAACCGGTGGGAATCGAACGTAGTTACGCGGATCTGAAGCAACTCGTGACGCAGTTCTCGGCGCCTGCGACGGCAACCGGCCGATAGTGAGCTTCCCATGATCAAGTCCAAACGATTTGAACCGATTCAGGAAATCGCCGCGACCTCCGCGACGAACTTGAGCCGGGCCATGGCCGAGGCTGGGCGCAAGGTCGCCGATTTGGAGCGGCAGCTCGAGCAGCTGCAGAATTATCGCGACGAATACGTGCGCAATTCCACCCAGTCCAGCGGCGCCATCGACGCCGTCAAGCTGCAGAATTATCGTTCGTTTCTCGACCGGTTGGGCGAAGCGATGCGCCAGCACCTAAAATCCCTCGATAGCGCCCGCAAGGAGTTCGATAAACGGCGTGCGCAGTGGAGCGAGAAGCGCGTTGAAGCTGAGACGTTGAGCCGGGTGGTCGACCGCTTTCGCAAGGAAGAGCAGCATGCCGCGAACCGGCGCGAACAGCGCGAAGGCGACGAGGCCGCGATGCGCTTGATGCTGGCCGCGCGTACCGATACGGGGAGCATTTAGGTCGGCGTGATACTCTCGGTGCGATGGCCAGTATTTGGGTGGATGCCGACGCCTGTCCCGGCGTAATCAAGGAAATTCTGTTTCGCGCCGCGAAACGCACCGGCGTAGCCGTCACCCTCGTCGCCAATCAGGCGCTGCAAATTCCAAGAATTCCGAGTGTTCGAGCCCTGCAGGTATCCTCTGGATTCGATGTGGCGGATGCCGAGATCGTCAAGCGCCTCATCGCGGGTGATCTGGTGGTGACGGCCGATATCCCGCTGGCGGCCGAGGTGATCGCCAAGGGTGGGGAGGCACTCAATCCGCGCGGCGAGCGCTATTCACCCGACACGATACGCGGGGTTTTAGGCATGCGAGATTTCATGGACACGATGCGCTCCAGCGGGGTGGTCGGCGGCGGTCCGCCGCCCCTCACGCAGGCCAATCGCAACGCCTTTGCAGCGCACCTTGATACCTGGCTGGCCAAAATTGCAGAGCCAACGCGGCTCGCACGGAATACTCAGACAGACTCCTGATGGAAGACGAGACTCCTGAACCCGTCGAGGTGCCGTATACCGAGTTGTCGGCGGATCTGCTGAATGCCGTGATCGAGTCCTTTGTATTGCGTGAAGGCACGGATTACGGCGAAAAGGAAATCTCGCTGGAGGAAAAGGTTGCGAGAGTCGTTATGCAGCTCAAGCGAGGAGAGGCCAAGATCCTCTTCGATTCTGAATCCGCGAGCGTCACCATCGTGGTCGGACGCCGGTCGAATTGATGGCGCCGGCCGCGAAGTCTGACGCCACCGCGAGGTTCGCACACCGCACCTCCAAGCTGATGCGGCGCGCCACGAAGCTTGCGCGCCGCGTGAGGCGCTGGTGGCGCCCTGCACCGCGTCCGGCGAAAATCATCATGGGCGTGCTGATGATTCTGATTCTGTGGCTTGTCTGTAACTGGATCTACCAAGTGGTGCGCAAGCCGTCGGAACTGTTTTTCCCGGTGAGCGGAACGCTCTATAAATCACCCGCGGAAACTTGGGCCGAGTACGCGCCCATATTCAAAAAGTACGCAACCAATTTGATGACGCCAGACCTCTTGGCGGCGATCGCCCAGGTCGAGGGATCCGGAAATCCCGTGGCACGCACCTACTGGCGCTGGGCGTGGTCCTCGC
>JALYIH010000097.1 GCA_030775865.1 Pseudomonadota bacterium
CCGCTGATCTGCACACCGCCGGACTTCGCGCGTAATTCCTCGAGTTCGCGCACGCGGCGCTTTTCACGCCATATTTGATCGTGCTGTTGGCAGATGCGATACATGGCCTGCGCTTGATCTTTGTTCAGACCTTCGAAGGTCCAGACGCGGTTTACCTCCGCGCCGATATTCAGGTCGGAACTGCTCTGTGCGATCAGCGTCAAGTCAGCCGCGATGATCCCGGCGCTGATGCGCGCTTCCTTCAAATCCTGCCAACGAATATCGGCCGAATCGTAACCGCCGAAAAGGCGCCGGTTGAGGGAAATGAAACGCCCGCTGGTGGCCGCTATGCACACGCGGCGATGGGTGAGTGCATATACTCGGCGCTGGGCTGCCCACGCTTCGAGCGTTTCGCCGCTCGTCAACAAGCCCTGCAGCGTGGCGAGAGCTGCACTCAAGCCCGAGTCGTTGGCGCCGGCGGCAGGATCGGTCATCCGTTCAGGCCTTTTCTTGTAAATGTGCCTCGAGGAACCAGAGGTACTTGTCGACATCCCGCGAAATCCCGGTAAACAGATCCGCCGTATCCGCATCCCCCAGCTCATCGGTGTCGGTGATTGCCGCGCGCACCACCTTGCCATATACCGACAGCTGCGTCGACAGATAGAACAGATGATCCTTGCCCGACGTGATGCTCAACGGGTAGTTCTTCAATTTGCTGCGCTTGGCCGCCACTGCAACCGTACCTTCCGCGGTGCCGCCCAAGGTGGTGACGCGCTCCGCGATCTCGTCGATCTGTTCCAGCACCACATCGGAAATCTTGTCGAACAGCTCGTGCAAGGCGATGAAGTTGGGACCCTTTACGTTCCAATGCGCCTGCTTGATCTGGGACTGCAGGTCGATGGCAAATGCCAGGCGATCGTTCAAAATGACGATGACATTGCGGCGTACCTTCTCCGATAGATCGATCTTTGTCTTGTACATGAGCGCCCCTTCGAGATGATAAAATGCCTTCGCGCTATTTTGCACCGCTTTGGCGGCGAACCCCAAGAAAGAAAGTGATGTCCGGGGCGGTGTTGACCGCAGCGTCTTCTGCGAATCCGAATTCCAGGCGCCAGCGCTCGCCTAAACGTCGCACGGCGCCGATGGTGAGCTGCAGGCTCGGCCCCAGCAATCGTATCTCGCTGTCTTGGACGCGGCTGGTCTGGCCGTCGAGTTGCGCGCGCAGCGACCATGAGGACCCGAGGGCGCGCGTGGCCGCGAACCGGGCGAAGACCGAAGTCTTGTGCGCGGAGCCGGCAAATATTTCATCGCCGAAAGGCTGCGCCAGGCCGAGTTCCGCCGCCAATTGCCATTTGGGCCAGCGCAGAGCGCCGTGAATCCACGCGGCGCCGTCCCACGCGCCGTCGCCGGTCAGCTTGGCCGCAGAACCGGTGGGAGCCTTAAGGCCTCCCCAGAATGACACCGTGCGGTGCGCATCATCGATGGCAAACCAGCCCATCTCGCCGGAAATATCGCCGATGCCGGTTTGGGACCTCGTGATGTCGACATGGCCCTGGCCGGAATAGAAGTACCCGATTTGATTCTTGGGGTAGAAGGGCCTTGACCCTTGCGGCAGTCCGAAAAAGCGATGCCAGTCTGAAATGACGGAGTCCAGTATGCCGCCGCTGTCGTGAATGACGGGCAAGGTGAAACGATAGCGCCAATACTGAAACAGGGAATTCTCGTACGTAAGGCTGAGCGTGTCGCTCTCGCCATCCACGAGCAGACTCTCCCGGGGCCTGCCCTCGACGTTGAGCGTATTACTGACCGCCAGCGTGGCCGATAGACTCTGCCCGTCGGTCAATCGGCTGTCGCTGGGCAGCGGCAGATAGAGCCCGCGTATGAGGGGATTTTCGTCGCGCACCGGAAAGAATTCATCGGCCCGCAGGATGCCGGGGACCAGGATGAGCGACGCCGCTAGACTTAAGAGCGGGATGGCGACGCGCGGATTGCTGTCCCGCGCTAACGCTAGATCTCCGTGCGGCGCACCCGGAGCTGTATCGCCCCGACGATCAAGGCAATACCCACTGCGGCGCCTATCCATGTTTCCGCACTGGTAAAAAATCCGCTGGGGTTGATGAGATGCCAAAAGGTGACCGGAACGCCATTATTATCCACAACGCCGCTGCCTTCCGTCCACACGTTATTGGCGCCGTTGAATGCCACCGACGGCCATCCCGCCATGCGCCGAGCGAGCAAATTGCCGATCACGTGCGTACCGAAAAATGCCCGCTCGAAGATAAACAACACCAACGGCGGCAAGATGGCCCACAACATGACCGCGCGCTTGGCCCAAGCGGACACCAGTATCAACCAGCCCGCAATCGGCAAGTACCAGAGGGCGGTCGTGATCACGCAATACACCCACAAGACTTGAATTTGCCACCAGACATCCGGTTGCCACAGAGCGCTACCGATCGAGGCCCTGGCGCGAATCGAGAGAATGAAAGCCGCCATGAGCGCAGTCGCATCGGCCGC
Source organism: Pseudomonadota bacterium (assembly GCA_030775865.1). Classification (GTDB taxonomy): domain Bacteria; phylum Pseudomonadota; class Gammaproteobacteria; order Steroidobacterales; family Steroidobacteraceae; genus Bog-1198. The sequence continues at coordinate 2,497 of JALYIH010000097.1, forward strand.
CGCGAAATACACCAGCGGAATCAGCACCATGCCGACAACAAGCTTGCTCAGAACGGTCTTGGCATCGGATATCGGCAGCGACTTCCAGAACAGGATGCTGCGATCCTTCCGATCCGCATAGAGGCAATCCAGCAGATACCAGGTTGAATACACCGACATCACAACATAGAACATCACCCCGACGATCACTTGGAAGGCCGCGGCGGCCTCGTGCATTTGCAACGGCGACGTCAGCTTCGGGATGCTCACTTGGCCGAACAAGGCGGCCAAGATCAACAGCGCACCGAAAACGGCCGGGATCATCCAGATCGCCCGATTTTCCCAGAATTCTCTGCGGATGAGCCACGTGCTGGTGTTCATGCTGCACCTCCGGATAGCTTGGCGACGAACAAATCGGACACGCTCGGCGTGTGCAGTTCGCCGAATGCCGCCAATTTATCGGCGTCGACGCTCTCGAAATAGAGCACCACCTTGCCCAGAATATGGCGCTCGTAGAACGGTTTCTCGGCGCGCGCCGCATCGAGCCGATCGGCCGTCACTGCCACGGCGGCGAAACGCGTCGCGACATCCTCCAGAGAAGTGTCCAGAACAATCCGGCCCCTATCGATGAATATGATGTCCGTGAGCAGATTCTCTACTTCTTCGACCTGATGCGTGGTTATCAGGATGGTTCTCGTCTCGTCCATGTAGTCGTTGACCAGCGCGTCATAAAAGGCGCGGCGCGCGAGAATATCGAGGCCCAGCGTGGGCTCATCCAGCACCAGCAACTTTGCATCGATCGCCATGGTCAACGCCAGGTGAACCTGCGTTTTCATGCCCTTGGATAATTCCCGCATGCGGCGTTTGCCGCCGATCTGCGTCTTGGCCAGGAATGCCATGGCACGGTCGCGGCGGAATCGCGGGTGCACACCCGCCACAAAATCGATCGCGTGATCGACGCGCAGCCAGGACGGCAGCACCGCGACATCGGCGATGAAGCAGCATTCGTTCATGAGTGCGGTGCGGTCGCGAAACGGCTCGCGGCCCAAGACGGTGAGGTGGCCTTCGTAATTCGTCAGGCCCAGAATGGCTCGCAAAGCGCTGGTTTTCCCGGCGCCGTTCGGACCGATGAGTCCGACGATGCGGCCGGCCTCGACATTGAGGTTGGCGCGATCCAGCGCCACGTGCGCGCCGTATTTTTTTGTCAGATCCTTTGCTTCGATGAGCGGAGCCATATGAGTCTCATTCTTCCGTAGGTAAGCTGCCGCGGGGAGGCGGCGCGGGGTGGGTGAGCGCCGGTGTCTGCGCGAACAACTCTTGGGAGGAAAATCCAAGCCGATTGATGACGGCGAGAATTTGCGGCCACTCATCCTTCAGGAACCGCTCGCGTTCTCCCGCGAGCAATAGGCGTCGAGCTCCGTCGCTGACATACATGCCACGACCGCGGCGTTTTTCCACCAGGTTTTCATCGACCAGCTGCTGATAGCCTTTCAGCACGGTGAGCGGATTGAGCCGGTAATCGGCAGCCACCGCCCTCACGGAGGGCAACGGATCACCCTCCTTCAGCGCGCCCTCTAGGATCAGGGCGACCATTCGATCGCGCAGTTGGCGATAGATGGGTTGGTTGTCGTTCCAGTTCGGGTCCATTTCTCGCTCGATGTGCCGACCCCGCGTGTAGGGGACATATAGCACGGTAATCTACCAGAGCGCCTAGCGCCTATTGCTCAGGCCGCTTTTGCCGAGGGCGCGGCGGTGCTCGCAAGCGAGGTGACGCCCGTGGCCCCCTGGAGCTGCGCGTTGAACAAGTAGGCCATGCCGCCCATGATCACGCTGTTGACCATCAGAGCCAGAGCAAGGGCCGCCAGTTTGGTTGAGATTGAAGTGTTCATAATCGTCTCCTGTCCAAAAATTTCAGTTCTGTGCGTCACCGCGGTGTTTCGGTGACTTGGTGATATAGTAATATACAACACCACTACATGCAAGCACTGGCGCGAAATATTTTGTGGATCTAACCCATTGTTTTTGAAGTAAATCGTCAGTCTGGCAAAAAAATAACCAACGAATGAGTTTGTTTTTGCCCGTCGTGGTGGTCCCACGTATGCTGCCGAGGATGGATTTGCTGGACGATGACGTCGGATTGATGCTCCGTTACCGCGATGGCGATGCGACCGCGTTTTCCACGCTCTACGCGCAGTACAAGGGCCCTTTGTATCGATACTTATTGCGCCATGTGCGCAATGCCGGGGCCGCCGCCGATCTATTTCAAGAAGTGTGGTCGCGCTTGGTGGCGATGCGGACTCGCTACGAGCCGCGCGCCAAATTTGCGACATTCTTATTTCACATTGCGCATAACTGCGCGATGGATTTTTTCCGGCGCGATGTGATTCTGCGCGGCGTCATTCCGCATGATCTCGACTCTCCATTCCTCGAGCCTGAAGTTCCCGAATACCAGCGGCCCGACAAAGTTGCGGAATTCTTAGAGCAGCAATCCGCGATGCTCGCCGCAGTCGCAGCCCTCCCGCAAGAACAGCGCGAGGCCTTTTTACTACGCGAGGAAACAGGTTTGAGCGTCGAGGAGATTGCGCGTGTCACGGATGTGCCTGTGGAAACGGCGAAGAGCCGGCTTCGATACGCGATTCGCAAATTGCAAAAATCCTTGAGCCCGATGCAAGAACCCGAAGCGCCGCGACTGCGAACCTATGCCTGACGAACGTTTGCCTGACGAACTCGACGAATATTTGCGCGGCGCAAGCCCTTTGTCGCGTCAGTACCAACGAGAATCGGCGCCGGTGCCGCCGCATGCGCTCGACCGGTGGGTACTTGATGCTGCCAGCCTGCAGCCGGTGGAATCGAAGAACTCGCTCAAGTCGCAGAGCCTGGCGCCCCTTGCCTTCGCTGCCAGCGTACTTCTCTCTGTGGCGCTGGTCCTGGCCATTGTTTTCGCCCCAGTTGTGAAAAGGTCCGATGACAAACCGCATGTGGTGCAGGTACGTGTCTACAAAACGGATCCGCCACGCGCGGCCGTGGCATCGCCACGCGAACGCAATCCGGCGGCATGGCTCGAGGATATCTCCGCGCTGCGGCGCGCCGGCCGCGACAGCGAAGCGGAGATCGAAATGCGCCGCTTCCGCAGCGCCTATCCTGACTACACCATTCCCATCAGCGAGTGAACTGCCCGGCGTGAAGTGATTTCGGCTACCATTCTTGGTTTTGCGCGGGAGTTCGTCATGAAGAAACCAGTCACCATCACCATCACGGGCGCCGCCGGCAACATCGGATATGCGCTGGCATTTCGGGTCGCCTCCGGTCAGATGCTCGGCCCCGACCAACCGGTCAACTTGAACCTGCTGGAAATCCCTGCGGCAAGTGCAGCGGTCCAGGGTGTGGTGATGGAGCTGAATGACTGTGCCTTTGCGAGCTTGAACAAGGTCACGGCCACGTCGGACGCCAATGTGGGATTCAAGGACTGTGATTTTGCAATGCTGGTGGGAGCCAGGCCGCGCGGTCCCGGCATGGAGCGTAAGGATCTGTTGCTGGAGAACGCCAAAATTTTCTCCGCGCAAGGCAAGGCGCTCGACGCTGTGGCAAGCCGCGACGTGCGCGTGTTGGTCGTGGGCAATCCGGCCAACACCAATTCACTCATCGCACAACGAAATGCACCTTCCTTGCCGCGCAACCGATTCACCGCGATGACCCGGCTCGACCACAACCGCGGGCTCGCGCAGCTCAAGGAAAAGACCGGCGCCGCATTAAGCGAGGTGAAAAAGATCATCATCTGGGGCAACCATTCGGCAACTCAGTACCCTGATCTGCATCATGCAACCGTCGGCGGCAAACCCGCACTGTCCGTGGTGGATCAGAACTGGTTCAAAGACAGTTTCATCCCCACGGTGCAGCAGCGCGGCGCCGCCGTCATCAAGGCGCGCGGCTCTTCTTCGGCGGCTTCCGCGGCGGCGGCGGCACTCGATCATGTGCACGATTGGATGCTCGGCACGCCCTCGGGCAATTGGGTGAGCATGGGCGTTCCGTCCGACGGCAGCTACGGCATCCCCGAGGGTGTCATTTATTCGTATCCGGTCACCTGCAAGAACGGCGACTACAGCATCGTTCAGGGGCTGGAGATCAACGACTTCAGCCGTGAAAAGATGCAGGCGACTCACCGCGAATTACTGGAAGAGCGCGACGGTGTCAAAGACTTGATCTAAAAAATAGGGGCGGTCCCATGCATGACCTGCTGCTCGACGCCGGCATCGCTGTTGGCTGGCTGGCGTTGTTCGTGGGCGCCGTTTGCATTCTCGCCTATAGACGCGCCAGCCTCGCGCTGAGCACGGGTGTACTGCTGCTGTTGCTCGCAGGCTTTTGGGCGCTGGGCGCCGCCCTCGCCTGGTGGAAAATCCTCCTGTCGGTCCCGTTCGCGATCTTGTTTCTGGTGAATATCCGGCCTCTGCGCATTCGACTGATTACGCGGCCGTTCATGAAGAAATACCGCAAGCTGCTGCCGACGATGTCGGCGACGGAGCGAGAAGCCCTGGACGCCGGGACGGTGTGGTGGGATGGCGAGTTGTTCACCGGCGGCCCGGACTGGCAAAAGCTCATGTCGGCAAAAGCCCCGGCGCTGCAACCCGCGGAGCAGGCGTTTCTTGACGGACCTTGCGAAGAGCTGTGTGCCATGCTCGATGACTGGGACATCACGCATCGCCGCGCCGATCTGCCGGCGGCCGTTTGGTCGTTCATCAAATCCCAGGGTTTTTTTGCGATGATCATCCCGCGCCGCTACGGCGGACTGGAATTCTCCGCCTATGCCCACTCCTGCGTGCTGAGCAAAATCGCTTCGCGCTCTACCACGGCATCCTCGACCATCGCGGTGCCCAATTCTCTGGGGCCGGCGGAACTGCTGCTGCACTACGGTACCGAGGCGCAAAAGAATCACTATTTGCCGCGACTCGCGCGAGGCGATGACATTCCTTGTTTCGCACTCACCGGCCCGCGCGCCGGTTCGGACGCGGCGTCAATCCCGGACACAGGGATCATCTGCAAAGGACGCTGGCAAGGAGAGGACATAGTCGGCATCAGGCTGAATTTTTCGAAACGCTACATCACTCTGGCGCCCATCGCCACGGTGATCGGATTGGCATTTCGCCTCTACGATCCTGAGCAGCTCATGGGTGAAAAGGCGGACTTAGGGATCACCTGTGCTCTGATTCCCCGCGAGACGCCCGGGGTTGCGATCGGCCGGCGGCACTTTCCTTTGAATATTCCGTTCCAAAACGGTCCCATTCAAGGACACGATGTTTTCGTGCCGATCGACGCCATCATCGGCGGCTTTGCGACCGCCGGACAGGGTTGGCGCATGCTGGTCGAACAACTGTCGGTGGGCCGCTGCATTTCACTGCCCTCCAGTGCCGCCGGAGGCGCGCAGGCCGCGGTGTATGCATCGGGAGCCTATGCGCGCATTCGCCGCCAGTTCAACACGCCGATCGGCAGCTTCGAGGGGATCGAACAGGTGCTGGCGCGGATGGCGGCCCGTACCTACATCATCGACGCTGCACGTTCCGTGACCGCCGGCGCCATCGACGGCGGGGAAAAGCCCTCTGTACCCTCCGCCATGCTCAAGTATCACGCCACCGAAATCGGCCGCATGATCGCCAACGACGCCATGGATGTTCACGGCGGCAAGGGAATATGCCTGGGACCGAAGAACTACCTGGCACGCGGCTATCAAATCGTACCGGTTGCCATCACCGTCGAAGGCGCGAACATTTTGACGCGCAACTTGATCATCTTCGGTCAGGGTGCCGTGCGCTGCCATCCATTCGTCCTGAAGGAAATGAATGCCGCGAAGAATCCGAATCGCGAGTTGGGGATACGTGAATTTGATGAAGCCGTCGTGGGCCACGTCGGGTTTGCGATATCCAATGCAGTTCGCTCTCTCGTCCTCGGCTTGACCTCGGCGCGCTACTCCAGAGTGCCCGACACCGGCGCAACCGCACGCTACTTCCAACACGTCAACCGTTACAGTGCGTCATTTGCATTGGCGACCGACGTGGCCATGCTGGCGCTCGGCGGATATCTGAAGAAAAAGGAAACCCTGTCCGCCCGTTTGGGCGACGTGCTGTCATCGATGTACTTGGCTTCGATGGTGCTCAAACACCACGAGAATCAAGGCCGGGAGCCGGCCGACCTGCCCTTGGTCGAATGGGCGTGCCGTAGTCTTTTGTATCAGGCGCAGGAACAGCTGCATCTTTTCTTGCGCAATTTTTCCAATCGCCCATTGGCGCTGTTCATGCGCCTGTTCATTTTCCCGCGCGGGCTAAGCTACTCGCCGCCCAGCGATCGATTGGGCCACGCCATTGGCGATCTGATCATGACTCCGAGCGCAACCCGCGAGCGCCTCAGCACCTACATTTATAAGACTCAGGAAGCGCACAATCCGCTGGGCCAACTTCAGGAGGCACTCGTTCTGGCCACCATGGCGGAGCCGCTGGAAAAGCGCATTCGGGTCGACGGCGTCAAGACCGGCCGCGTGACCGCGCTGGATTTGCCCGGTCAGATCTCCCAAGCCGTGAGGCTAGGCATCATCAGCGAGGCCGAAGCCAAGGTGCTGCGCACTTACGATGACAAGGTGTTGGACATCATCAACGTCGATGACTTCGCGCCGCATGAATTGGGTATCGGCGCCGACGCCGCATCATGAGCTCGATCGAACCCGGCGCGCTTTCCCAGGCGACACTTCCCGAGCCCGCGACGACCGCGGCAACGCCGGCGGCGCCCGAGCACTGCAAGAATTGCCATGCAACGCTGCTCGGACGGTTCTGCGTGAATTGCAGCCAGGCCGCTGGTATGCGGCGATTTACACTCTTTTTGCAATGCGGCGGGTGTTCCGGCGCGGCTGGCCCGGCACGTTGTTCAAGGCGGTGGTCCTTTTCTTCGTCTACAGCATCGTGTTTGCCCTCACCTTTGTCGGGGTAGTCGTGTACGCCGCCCTGCAGTTGTAAGATGTGGCTTTCAACGAGGAGCGCCGCATGAATCGTCCAATTCTCGCAGTGGGGATCTGTTTGCTGGCGGCCTTTGCGGTGGCGGCGGGAATCAAATTCGATAACACCGGGCACCATCATCTGTTGGTCGACACCGATTTGAGCGCAGTGAACCTCGACGCACCCATGCCGGCCACCGACAAAATATTGCATTTCGGCAAGGGTCAAACCGAGACGTCGCTGACATTGCCCCCCGGCAAGCACACCCTCGAAATCGTGTTCGCGGACTACTTGCACCAGTCCTTCGATCCGCCGCTGCATTCCAAGAAAATCACCCTCACTGTGGAATGACCCGATGCGGCGCAACGACGTCCGCGCGATACTGCACATCGACATGGATGCGTTTTACGCGTCGGTGGAAGAGCAGGATTGCCCAGCACTCAAGGGTAAGCCGCTCATCGTCGGCGGCACCGGTGGCCGCGGCGTTGTGGCTGCCGCCAGCTACGCGGTGCGCCGCTTCGGCGTGCGCTCCGCGATGCCCATGCGGGAGGCGCTGCGCCGCTGCCCCGAAGCCATAGTCGTGCACCCGCGGATGGCGCGTTACCAGGAAATATCGGAACAAGTCTTCGCGATTTTCCGTGAATTCACGCCGTTGGTGGAAGGCTTGTCCCTCGACGAGGCGTTTCTCGATGTGACGGCGAGCCGGAAGTTGCTCGGAGGGCCTGACGAGATCGGCGCGGAGATTCGCAGGCGCATTGCCAAACAAACCGGACTCACCGCGTCAGTGGGAATTGCACCCAACAAGTTGCTGGCGAAGATTGCATCGGATTTGAACAAGCCGGATGGAATGTGCCGCATCGATGCCGGCAATTTGCGCGAGATTTTGGACCCGCTGCCCATTCAGAAATTGTTCGGCGTTGGCCAGAAGACCCTGCCCAGGGTTCTCGCGGCGGGGATCCACACCTTCCAACACGCGCGCGTCGCCTCGGATGAAGTGTTGTGGCGTGCCTTCGGCAAGCATGGCAACGCCATGCGCGATCGCGCCGGCGGACTCGATAATCGGCCGGTGGAACCGGATCGCGAAGAGAAATCGATCAGCGCGGAAGAGACGTTCGACACGGACATCCGCGCGGCGACGGAGCTCAAGGCACAGCTCGTGAATTTGGCGGATCGCACGGCATCGCGGCTGCGGGCGCAAAAACTGCTTGCCGGCAGGGTGAGCGTCAAGATTCGCCGCGGCGATTTCACGACCTATACCCGCCAGCGCGTCCTTAAGCCTCCGACTCAAGACACGGCCATCGTGTCGGGCGCTGCGGAGGCCTTGCTTCGCGCCTGGCTGGCATCACAGCCCCGGGCCGCCGTGCGGCTGCTGGGCGTGGGCGTCAGTGATTTGCAGTCCTTAAGCCAGTCGGACCTATTTTCAGACCCCCTGCCGGACGCCGGCTCCAGGCTCGATTCGGCCGTGGACGGCATCCGCGACCGCTTTGGGAAGGGCCTTTTGACCCGTGCCAGCCTCCTGCCCCGAGGCTAGGAGTCAGGCAGGCTTACGGCGGAAACTAATGCCACGTTGGTATTATCCTGACAACGTATGTACACAACCTTCTTTGGGCTCACCGAAAAGCCCTTCGCCATCACCCCGGATCCCCGCTATCTCTACTTGAGTGAGCGGCATGCCGAGGCGCTGGCGCACCTGTTGTACGGCATCAATGAGTCCGGTGGGTTCATCCAGTTAACGGGAGAAGTCGGAACGGGCAAGACCACGGTGGTGCGCACTCTGCTTTCGCGCGTGCCGCATCATGCCGATGTCGCTGTGATTTTGAATCCCCGTGTCACGCCCGTGGAATTTCTTCTCACGATCTGCGAAGAGCTGGGACTGGAAATCGCCGAGGCCGATCGCGACAGCGTCAAGCAGATGGTCGATGCATTGAATCGACGCCTGCTCGGCGCCCACGCGGAAGGCAGACGCATCATCGTGCTGGTCGATGAGGCACAGAATCTCTCCATCGATGTACTGGAGCAGGTCCGCCTTTTGACCAATTTGGAGACGCCAACCCAGAAGTTGCTGCAAATCATATTGATCGGTCAGCCCGAGCTTCGGGAGTTGCTGGACCGAACCGACCTGCGTCAGCTGGCCCAACGGATTACCGGGCGATACCACTTGAAGCCTCTATCGCGCGAGGAAACCAAGGGGTATGTGCGCCATCGATTGCGCGTTGCCGGCGCGACGCAGGAAATATTCACGCCGGCGGCGCTGTTGGAATTGCATCGGCTGTCCCAAGGAATCCCGCGCGTCATCAATGTTGCGTGCGATCGCGCCCTGCTGGGCGCATACACCCAGGAAACGAAGAAAATCACCGCGAGCTTGGTGCGCCGTGCGGCGGGCGAAGTTTACGGCCGCAGATTCCTGCCCACCTGGCTGGGCTGGGCCGCGGGCTCCTTAGGCGTGGCGGCGCTCGCCGGCAGCCTGTTCCTCGGCTGGCAATTCTGGCGTCATCAGAATCCCGGCTTAAGCGCATCGGGTGCGCTAAAGACTGCCGCCGCCGCGCATCCGGCGACGCCTGCGGCGGCGATAGTCCCACCGCCTGCAGCGACGGCCCCGGCGCCAAAGTTGGCGTCCGTCAATGCGCTTCTCGAAGCCAATGAGGCGAACACCACCGACGCGGCTGCCTTCCGTCGGCTGCTGTCGCTGTGGGGTACGGCGATGTCGGACGACAAAGACCCCTGCGGTCAGGCCGCTAAGGCGGGACTCGCCTGCTTGGAGCAGCGCGGCTCCTGGACGCAGGTCAGAACCTTGAATCGGCCAGCCATCTTGACGCTCACCGATGACCGGGGTCAGCGGCATCGCGTCGTACTGTCGAGTCTCGATGACAAGACCGCGACGTTGAACCTGGGTGAGCACAACGAGAAGGTCCTTCTCGATGATCTGTCACGAGATTGGTTCGGGGAATTTACGGTGATCTGGAAGCCCAAGACCTCCCACACCCGATTGCTGTCGTTGGGCATGCAGGGCGATGAGGTACGCTGGCTTCGCCGCAGCCTCAATGCCTTGGCGGGAGGTGCTTCGGATCCGGAGCACGCCGATGTCTACGATCAAGAACTGGCGATCGCGGTGCAGAATTTTCAGCGTGAGCATCGGCTCAATGTCGATGGAATCGCCGGGGTGCAAACCCAAGTCGTGCTCGACACCGCGTTGGCCGATCCCGGTTCGCCTTTATTGCTCTCCAACGCGCTTCGCGGCGGCTAGGAATTTCCATGTCCTTCATTCTCGATGCATTGAAGAAATCTGAAATCGAACGGCAACGCCAATCCCAACCCGGATTGATGGATACGCCAGCGGCACAGCGCCGCAGCCGGCTGCCCGTCTGGGCGATATTGCTTGGCGTTCTGCTGGGCATCAACATCATCGTGCTCAGCGTGATGTTGACGCGAAACGGCGGCCCAGCGGTCGCCTCAACACCTAAAAAGCTGGACGCTGCGCCGGTTGCACAGGGCAAGCCGCCCGCCTCGGCGGCCGCGGCCGCGGATCATTTCAGTCCCCTGGATCAGCCGCCGGTATACGCACCCGAGATTCCCGTGACCGGCGACGGCGCTTCGGCCGGCAAGGGTGCATCTGCCGTTGCACCGCCCGCCGCGCCTCATTCCAGTGCACAGCGTTCCGCGCCGCGATCCGCACTGCGCCGGCCCGATCCCGTGCTGGTCGATGAGGATGCCAAAGCCGACAACGAGGAAGTGCTGCCCTCGATCAGTGAAATCAGCCTAACCGGCGCGCAGGCGCTGCCCGAACTGCACTTGGACGTGCACGTCTATGCGACCAAGCCGTCCGATCGTTTCGTGTACATCAACATGCGCAAGTATCACGAGGGCAGCCCCCTGCCGGAGGGGCCCGTCGTCGAGCGCATTCGGCGCGACGGAGTGGTGCTGAACTATCAGGGATTGCGTTTCATCCTGCCGAGGCAATCATGAATTGCGTTTCTCAGCCAAGCGCCGCAACGCATCACCCGTCATCCTGTAGTTGACCCAAGCCGCATCGGCCTGTGCGCCCAAGCGTTCATAGAAATCACGAGACGGCTTGTTCCAGTCGAGAACTTGCCACTGGAAGCGGCCACAGTCGCGCTCCACTGCCAGGGATGCCAGGTAACTTAGCAGCGATTTGCCGATCGCGCGGCCGCGATATGCCGGGCGCACAAAGAGATCCTCCAGGTACAGCCCTGGTTTTCCGAGAAAGGTCGAAAAATTGTGAAAGAACAGGGCAAAGCCCGCAGGTGTACCGCCGAATCGAGCGATGACCGCCTCGGCATGCGGCTTCGGCCCGAACAGCGCCCTGTGTATCGACGCCTCGGTGGCAACGCTCTCATGCCGCAGTTTTTCGTAGTCGGCAAGTTCATTGATCAAGGAAAGAATCAGCGGCACATCCGAGCTTTTGGCGGAGGAGATGTCAAGATCTGCAGGTTGTGTCATTGATTGCCCCAGTGGGCGCGTTAGGCCCGATCATGCGATGATAATCCCATGCGCAAGATCTTAACCCTCACCATGAGCGGTTTGGTGACCGTCCTGCCGCTGGCATTGACGGTGTATGTGATTTGGTGGCTGGTCCAAACGGTCGAGGGCTGGCTGCGGCGCGCCTTGATCGCATTGAGCATCGTCAGCCCCGAACATTATTGGCCGGGCTTGGGACTGATCGCGGGCTTTCTGTTGCTGCTGTTCGTCGGCAGTGTGGTCAACGCCTACGCAGGCAGAATTCTGCTCAAATATTGGAACGATTTCTTGGGCCGGATTCCGTTTGTGAAGACGCTGTACGGCGGATTTCGCGATGTCGTGAGCTTGTTGCCGTCCGGCAGCGGCGAGAAGCGCGACCTACAGCGTGTGGTGCTGGCGCGGTTCGCCGACGTACACGCCATTGGCTTCGTCACCCGCGAAGATGTGCCTACCGTCTTGTTGGCGCACGGCGGCCAGGATTGGGTGACCGTTTATTTTCCGATGAGCTATGCGTTCGGCGGCTACACCATCTATTTGCCGCGGGATCGGGTCAAGCCGCTGGACATTTCGGTCGAGGATGCCATGCGCCTCGCGATCACCGCGGGCTTGACGGCTGCCGGCAACCGCAATCTTCTTTAAAGACTGGTTTGACTCGTGGTCAAACACGGACTGAAGCTTGTGATTCTGGGGTTCGCGGCGGCGAACTTCGCTGCCGCGACCACCACACCCGGGATGAACCCCAGATCGGAAGCCTTCAAATTCCAAGTCTGGCGCAACGAAGCGGTGCGGGCGCTCAGCGCAAGGTCCGATGCGAATTCCCTGGCTACGGCGGCCGCGTTGGGTTTTACCAATAGCTACGCCCAGCCGTCTGCCGCACCGGCGGCCCTGCAACTCATCGCTCGCGCCAGCGACTTGGCTCCGGACAGCGGGGCCATCGGCTGGCTGCACCTGCAGCTGTGCGCCGCCACTCCCGGCTGCGACAGCCGAGACGTCGCGACCGTGCTGCGCTGGGTGGATCCGGACAATGGCGCCGCTTGGCTGTCTCAGTTGTCGACCGCGCACCGGGACCAGGACACATTTGAAATCGATCGGGTGCTGGCAGACATGGCACGCGGTACCCGCTTCGATCTATATTACAACCAACTCACGGTGCTGATGTTCGATGCGCTTAGCGCGGTTCGCCGCGAGTTGCCGGGCGGCGTGGTCGCGTCCGATAAAGCGAAATTGACGGCGCTTGCCGGCGTCGCCAACGCCGAGATCGTTCCAGCGCTCTCGCCGCTGATCGATTCTTGCCGGGAATCTACGGCCCCCGCTGAGCGCCGCGAAGATTGCCTGAAGCTGGCCAAAATCATGCAGAGAGGCGACACCGTCGTCGTGCAGATGGTGGGTTTCAGCATCGAGAAGCGATTGGTACCGCCGGACAGCAAGGAGGCGAAGAGCCTCGCCGAGCGCAGACACTTGCTGGAGTGGCGCTTAGGCGTAGTCGGCAAACTCGATTCTTCCATTCTGCCCTGGACGCAGAACACCCGGGCGCGAACGCGGCTTGCTGAAATGCGCTTGAGGCCGCGCGAGGAAGATGTTTGCATAGCGTTGCTGCGGGAACACAAGATGGCGCTCGAACCGGCGGAGAATCACCGATGATCGATTTGTATTACTGGCCCACGCCAAACGGCCACAAAATCACCCTGTTTCTCGAAGAGATGGACATGCCGTACACCATAGTGCCGGTGAACATCGGCAAGGGTGAACAATTCAAGCCGGAATTCCTCGCCATCTCACCGAACAACCGCATGCCGGCGATCGTGGATCACACGCCGCTGGAGCGTGGAGCGCCGATCTCAGTGTTCGAATCCGGTGCGATATTGTTGTACCTGGCGGAGAAGAGCGAGCAATTCATCCCGAACGAGTCGCGCGGCCGAGCCGAGGTACTGCAGTGGCTGTTCTGGCAAGTGGGCGGACTTGGCCCGATGCTCGGGCAAAATCATCACTTCATGCGGTACGCACCGGAGAAGATTGCATATGCCATCGATCGATACGTCAAGGAGACCAATCGCCTTTATGGCGTCTTGAACAAACGGCTTGCCGACCGCGAATATATCGCGGGCCCCTATTCCATCGCCGACATGGCGTGTTATCCGTGGATCGTGCCCTATGAGCTGCAGGGGCAGAGGCTCGAGGATTTTCCGCACGTCCTGCGCTGGTTCGAGGCCATCAGGGCGCGCCCGGCCACGTTGCGCGCCTACGAGAAGGGCGCTGCTATCAGCAGCAACAACACCATGACCGAAGAGGCAAAAAAAATCCTATTCGGCCAAACGTCGCGGCCTAACGGGACCGCCTAAGGTGATTTCACATCGTGCGACTTGAACCATGCCAGCACATACGCCGCCTTGTCGATGAGCAGACTCGGGCGAGCGGAAATATCATGCGAGGCGTTCGGAACCCGCACCAGCGCCGTGTCGACCTTGCGAAGTTTCAGCGCTTGATAGAATTGTTCAGCCTCGCTTGAGGGCGTGCGGTAGTCCACCTCGCCCGTCATGAGCATGGTCGGCGTTTTCACGTTGCCGACATAGGCGAGCGGCGATCGCTTCCAGTAAGCCTGCATATCGTCCCAGGGGAACTCGCCGAACCAGTAGCGATAGAAGTAGTTGGTCATGTCGCCGGTAAGCACGAAGCTGGTCCAATTGATCACAGGCTTGACGACCACGGCGGCTCGAAAGCGATCCGTATGCCCGACGATCCAGGCGGTGAGCACGCCCCCGCCGCTGCCGCCGGTGACGAACAGGCGTTGCGTGTCGACGTAGCCGCGCCCCACCACGGCATCGACGCCCGACATCAGGTCGTCGTAGTCCTTGTTGGGATAGTCATGATGAATCAGATTGGCGAATTCCTCGCCATAGCCTGTGCTGCCGCGCGGGTTCATGTACAGCACGACGTAGCCGGCGGAGGCGTATAGCTGGATCTCCGCGGCAAAGCTGGGTGCATACATGGCGAAGGGACCGCCGTGAATTTCCAGAATGAAGGGATATTTTTTTGCGGGATCAAATCCCGGCGGCTTGACGATCCAGCCTTGCATGCGCCGATGATCGGCTGAGGAGTCGAAGCTGATTTCCTCGAGCGCGCCGATGGTGCGCTGTCCGAGCAGATTCTCGCTCAGGGGCTCGAGCGTCGCGATGTCGCGCATCGATGTGCCGGTGGCAAGCACGGCGGGAGCCGTCGGGCTGGCCTTGGTAAAGGCGAAGCGGCCGCTCGGGGAGACCGAAAATGAGCCGCCCGAATAGGGCCGGGAGACATCATTACCTCCCACACCATCCGCCAGGACACGCATCTTGCCCAGAAGATCGATGGCCGCAATCTTGGTCGAGCCGTGATCGTCGTACTGGAATACCAATTGTTTGCTGTCGGCGAGCCACTTCGGAGACGCGGCATCCCGGTCGAGCGAGGCGGTGAGCGAGTGCGCATGGCTGCCATCGCTGTCCATGACGTAGAGCTGCGTTGCCTGATAGCCCAATTGCTTGTCATCGAAGCCCAGATAGGCGATGTGCTTGCCATCGGGCGAGGGCACGGGATGTCGATCGGGACCGCGCCGGTCGGTAAGGGCGTGGATAGCGCCGTCCGCCAGATCGACGCGGTAAATCTCACTGTCGAGAGGATCATAGTCGGCATCGGCGCGGCGATTTGCGCCGACCAGCACGCCCTTGCCGTCGGCCGTAAAGGCCGGCGGACCCTGATGGTCGAAATCGCCTCGCGTCAATTGACGCGCCGCGCCGCCGTCCGCCGACACGACGAAAACCTGGCTGAAGGAACTCGGCAAATAGCCCTCGCCATCGGCACGGAAAACCATCCGGTCAATCAGCTTCGGCGGATCCGCCCACTTGGCGTTTTTAGGCGCCTCCGGCAATTCTACCTTCAGGGGTTTGCGTTCTTGCGCAACGGGCATGGTGAAGGCCAGCCACTTGCCATCCGGCGACCATGCTAGGCCGCCGGGCGAATCGGTAAAGTTACTGATGGGCGCGCTCACGCCGCTTGCCGTCCAATACATGAAGAGCTGCGCCGAACTATCCGGCCCGCGTGAGATGTAGGCGATGCGTGAGCCGTCCGGTGACCAGCGCGGTGAACCGCTGGTCGGAGCACCGGATAGCGGGCGTTCATTCTTGCCATCGACCCCAACCAACCAGACGGTGCCGCGCGCTCTATCGGTCTTGATGTCATAACCCATGCGCACATACGCGATGTTGCGTCCGTCGGGTGAAACTTGTGGATCGGCCACCCATTGAAGATCAAAAACATCGAGCGATTTGAATGCTGGCTTCTGCGCCTGCGCAAAACCCGGCGCCCCCATGAGAATGAGCATCGCCGCCGCTGAAATTCGCCGGGTCACCACAATCCGCTTACGCATTAATGATCTCTTTGCCGGCTGCCCAGCAGTAACGTTGATGTTCATTCACAATCCCCACAGCCTGCATGAAGGCGTAGCAAATGGTTGATCCGACGAATTTGAAGCCCCTGTGCTTGAGATCCTTGCTCATCGCGTCGCTGTGCGCCGTCGACTGGGCAACGCTGCCGAGATACAAAGGCCGGCGGCGCAGCACCTTACCATCCGTAAACTGCCAGATGTAGTCGCTGAAAGATCCAGGAGACGAGCGGATCGCCAGGTAGGCGGCGGCGTTCGCGATGAATGCATCCACTTTGAGGCGATTTCTGATGATGCCGGGATCCTGCAGCAGACGCCGGCGCTTTACGGCGTTGTAGCGAACCATTTTCTCTGCGTCGAAATTATCGAAGGCCTGCCGGTATGTGTCGCGCTTGCGAAGCACGGTGATCCAGCTCAATCCCGCCTGCGCGCCCTCGAGACACAGCATCTCGAATAGATGTTGATCGGTGCGTACCGGTACTCCCCACTCGGTATCGTGATACGCAAGGTACAAGGGGTCCGGCGGACACCAAGCGCAACGCAGCTTGCCGTCGGCATGGCGCTGGGCCTTCAATTTCCTACGATCTGTCGCCACGAATCGCGATCAGTGCGATTTGGCAGCAATGACCTCGATTTCCACCAGCGCGCCGGGAGCCGCAAGGGCGGCGACTTGAACGGCGCTGCGCGATGGCTTGTTGGGCTGTTCGGCGGTGCCGAAGAATTGCTTGTAGCCCACCATCATTCCGGCAAAATCCATTTTGTTGTCCTTGGCCGGATCGCCGACCAAGAACACCGTCATCTTCACCACGTCGCCCATGGTGAGTCCGAGTCTGGCGAGCGTTCCCTTGATGGCGTTGAGCGCTCCCACGGTTTGGGTCTCCGTGTCGCCATAGGCTGCAACGCTGCCTTTCGGCGCGTCCTTGTTGATCACCGGCGCCAAAGCGCCGCTCAGGAAATACGTGTCGACGCCGGCCTTGACCGTCACCGCGGAGGAAATCGGAAATTCATTGCCATCCGGCAGCGGCAACCGCTCGACCTTTCCGACTTTGCCGTGCTCGGCGGCGAAGCCTGCCGGCGCCGCTGCAACCCATGCCAGAACACCCGCGGCGAGAATGAGCTTGCGCCCATGGATCATGCTAGACATCGCATCCCCTAGTTAATTTTAGACGTGCTATCGCACGGCGTGACGAAGCCTTTATATACCAATTCAATACAATCGACGCCGCGCGTGCGGCGCGCGGTGCTGCGAATTTCGTGCATGAGCTTGAGCAGCACGCGGGTGCTCAAATCCGCGGTCTGGCTCAATCGAGGATCGACCCCGAGATGCAGCACCGCGAATCGTTCATGTGCCGATCGAACGAAAACCGCAACTGCCACCGGGCGGCCTTCGTCGGAAACGGCGAAAAGGGTTTGCACGCCGGCAATATCGCCGACACGGACACGCAAGCCGCCGTCCTGCTCATAGATTTCGGGCACCCCGTAGGTGTCGATCGACTGTTGGATGCCCACCCGTACACGGTACTGGTTGACGTTGAAAAACAGCAGCTGTTCCAGGGCTGGACGCTGCTCCGCAGCTAGCTTGGACGTAATCCCGATTGTCGCGCCCAATTGAACCCCCGAACATGTCCGGCGCCAAATGAGCGACCGGTCACAGAACTAAATTGACGCAGTGCAACAGGCGTTGTCTGCGCCTGCAGACTCCGTATCGTATAGCGTCGCCCGTGGAATGACACTAGCCTCAAGCGGCCCACTGCCCGCTGCTGCAGTGCGGTATCACCGCGGCACGGATCCAAGTTAGGTTCTGCATGAAGGAAACAATCGGTGCTAGCTTCTGATGAAGATGACGGCACGCTTCAGACGCTGAAATTCAGCCTGGCGAGCGACATTGTCGAGCTCCTCGTCTTAACCTGCGACGAAGGCTTCCTGCAAACCCTACGTGATGCGGTGGGCGGTGCAAGGCGCCTATGGCACGTGTTGTCCGCCGACAAAGTCAGCGACCTATTGGTCGCCGGTGAGGTCGGGATCGTGGTGATCGATGCTCAGGCACTGCATGAGGCGGCCAGCGTATTCGTCGCGCAGATCAAGCGCCAATTTCCCGATCTCGTGGTCGTGGCCGCCGGTCACCGTGACGATGAGACCGCGCTGGCTGGTTTGATCAGCGCAGGTTTGGTGTATCGCTTCATTCATAAACCGATGTCTCCGGCGCGCGCAAAACTGTTTGCCGAAGCCGCCATCAAAAAATTCGAGGTGCAGCGGCGCCGGGCCGCCGCAGCACCCCAGTACAAGCGTGCGGCCTCTTCGAACCGCAGTACGCTGATCGGCGGCACCGCCGGCGCGCTGGTGGTCATCGGCGCGATCGCGTGGATGGTGCACAAAAGTGGCGGCGAAGTGCCCGCGGCCCCGCGGCCCGGGGAGGCGATCAAGCCCGCGCCTCCGGAATCACCCCTGTTGGCGCGCGCGGCGGACGCGCTCGCGGCCAACAAGCTCACCGAGCCGCCCGGTGACAATGCATTGGAGCTCTATTCGGGATTGCAGGCGCGCAATCCCGCTGATGCCGATGCCCGTGCCGGGCTCACCGAAGTCCACGAGCGGCTGCTGGCGCGTGCGGAGAATGCGCTCCTCGAGGAGCGGCTGAATGAAGCAGCGGCAGCCATCGAAACGGCGCGCAAATCCGGCGTCGAAAGCGGCCGCATTGCCTTCCTGAGTGCGCAGCTCGCGAAATCGCGCGAGCAAATCAAAGCGGTGCAGGAGCGGGTTCTGCAACAATCACGCGCGCATGCGGAGCCCAAGGCCGAAGAGGATCATGTAGCGCCCTTGCCCACCCTTGCCATTCAGCGCAACGCCGATGAGCATCCGCTCGAGCCGGCTCGCGATGCGGATGTCGATGCCTCAGCGCCGCTCTTAAAAAATGACGAGCTTCTAAACAGTGCCCATGAGCGGTTGCTCCAGGACCGGCTGATCGAGCCTGTGAACGACAACGCAAAGTATTTTTACCTGACGCTCAAGCAGCTTGATCCAGGCAATGCCGCGCTTAGTTTGGTGCTGCAGGATCTGGGAACTCGATTGGCGGCCAAGGCGCGTCGCGCCCTGATTCTCGGCCAATACGATGCGGCGAAGAGCTGGCTGGAGGAGGGGGTGGCGATCGGCTTCAGATCCTCGGAGGTCAGCTCGGTGCAGCGGGATCTGGATGCTGCCGTCGCCAAACAGAACTTCATGGCGAATCTGGTGCCCGCCAACCAACTCACGCTGCTGAAGACGGTACAGCCGGTCTATCCCATCAAGGCTCAAAACAGCAAGATGGAAGGCTGGGTCGACGTGGAATTCACCGTGTCGGAAACCGGAAAAGTGCAGGACGTCGCCGTCCGCGCGGCCAGTATGCCCGGCGTTTTTGAGGACGCGGCCGTCAAAGCCGTGAACCAATGGCGATACCGGCCGATATTGCGCGACGCCAAGCCCGTGCCGGTGCGAACTCAGATCCGACTTCGCTTCGCCCTGTCTTAGCGTTCAAGCCGCCGAGCTGCGGGTGCGGGCCGCGGTTTCCGATTCTTGGATCAAAGCGCCGATCTCCGCGCCTATGCGCAAGTCATCGACCGCACCGAAGGCATGTTTACGCACCATTCCGTGCCGATCGATCAGCACCAAACTGGGGGTGCCGCGCATTTTATAGCGCTCCATGGTGTGTGGTATCGGCGAGACGGGATTCGGCTGATCCAAGGCGATCGCAAATTTCAAACGATATTCCTGGATAAAGGCCTTCAGCACGGCCGTGCTGAAGGCATCGTGATGCTCGAATGTCGTATGCATGCCGATCACGGTGACATCGCTCGGCGCAAATGTTTCGTGGATTCTTTGCGCCTGGGGCACGCCGGAAGCAATCGAGTGCGGACACAGCACTTGAAAGGCTGACAGCACCACAACGCGTCCGCGCAGCGCACCGAGCGTCAGGGGGCGATCGGTATTGAACCATCCTTGAACGACCAGCTCCGGCGCGCAATTCGTTGTCATACATGAAAAGCGCCGCGACGTCACGGCCGCGACACTCCAGAGGTCCTTCATCTGTTTTTTTTAAAGATAACCCTAAATCGCGCCGGTTGGAAGCGACTAGCGGTTTAAAAAACCGGCGGGATTATCTTTCTCTCGGCGCTTGCGCTCGGCAACTTCTTCGCGATCCACACTGACGTTGATGGGCGCCTTGATGCCGATACGCACCTGGGCGCCATTGACGGCCATGACGGTCACTTCGACGTCATCACCAATTCGTAACGATTCACCGGCCCGGCGCGTAAGGATGAGCATGCCGCATTAAGGCACGGGCCAATATGTTTTCCTGTGGGCGATACGGTTAACTCCCTGTAGGACTGCGCCGACCTCGATGGAGCGCCTAAGGCTGATGGCGCGCCGCATCGGCGCGGCTAAACTGCCATCCAATAACAGGAGCCGACATGAACCTTGCGCGAACCTTGAAGCCTCGGACTGTTTTTGAGGGCGTGGCGGCCATCATCCTGGCAGCGGGACTATTTTGCGGCTCATGGTCGCAGGCGGACACGCCGCCCGTCCCGAGCAAGCACCAGATGATGAAAGACTGCCTTGCCAAACAGAAGAACAGCGAAGCGGGCAGGTCCAAAGAAGACATGAAGAATACATGCAAGGACGTGACTAAGACGGAAAAGCAGAACGCGGATAAGGCCTCGACTGACGCACAACCGAAAGAATCCGCCTCGCAGCCAAAGGAATCGAACCGCGGCTAGGAGCCTGCCTCCTAACGTTCGGCGCTGACCCGTTCAGCCGTGGATTCCGGTGTGCCCCAATTGCTGACCGTGGCTTCGTAAAAGGCCAGTTCCTGGAGCAAATCTTCCAAGCGTTGCGCCTTGCCCATGGCAAATCCCTGTCCGTAGTCCACGCCGAGATCCGCCATGCGTACCCGCAGCACGTCGGTTTCTACGTATTCCGCAATCGTCTCCATGCACATGACCTTGGCCAGTTGTGCAATTGCCTTGATCATCGATTCGGAGCGGGCGTTGGCGACCGCATCGCGCACGAAACTACCGTCGATTTTGATGTAATTGACCGACAGGTCCTTCAGGTACGCCAGCGAGCTGACACCCGTGCCGAAATCATCGAGCGCGAACTGGCAGCCCAACTCCTGCAATGTGCGCATGAAGACCTGCGCCTTTTCGAGGTTGCCGATCGTCGCCGTTTCGGTCAGTTCGAAGCACAATACGCCGGGCGGCAAGCTGCTCGCCTTGAGCTGATCGACCACGAAGCCTAGGAAGGACTCATCCTGAAGCGATTGGCCGGAAAGGTTGATGGCGAATCGCGCAAATTCCTCACCCACCGATGCACTGTGTGCCCCAAGCAGCTCACAGGCACGGCGCACCACCCAACGATCGATCGTCGGCATGAGTTGGTAGCGCTCCGCGGAGGAGAGAAATTTGCCGGGCGGGATCATTTCACCCTTCTCTCCGAGCATGCGAATCAGCAGCTCAAAGCGCGGCCGACCGTAGTTGCCGCGCAGCGGGAGAATGGGCTGTGCGTCGAGCCGGAATCCATCGTTGTCGAGTGCTTCACGCAGTTTGCCGATCACCAAGATGTCGGTGTGCCGCCTGATGATGCTTTGGTCCGAATCCTGAAACATCTCCACGCGATTGCGGCCGCGGTCCTTGGCCGCCTTGCAGGCGATTTCCGCCGTGGCCAAGGCGTGAGCCAACGGATGGTCGGAGCGGCCGATGGGCGCGACCCCGACACAGACCGACACCTCGAACGAACCCTGACCCGCGCGGGGCACAATGCCTTCGGCAGCGGCGCGGATGTGCTCAGCAATGACCGCAGCCGATTCCATGGTGGCATTCGGGATGAGCGCTGCGAGCCGATCTCCGGAAATGCGCGCGGACAGGGCCTCCGCCGGAAGAGTTTTGGCCATGCGGTCCGCCACGCTGACGATGACATCGTCGCCGATATGCATGCCAAAGGTTTCGTTGATGACATGCAGCCGATCGATATCGAGATAGAGAATGATGTGCGAGCTTGAAGTACCCGCCGCCGCCAATACGTTGCCGGCCTGGCGCTCGAAAGCCTGGCGCGTCATCAGTCCGGTGCTCGTATCGTATTGCGCCTGAATGATGTTCGTCGATCGCTTCGCCAGCATCTCAGCAACTCGGGTTTGCTGCACGTCGAAATCCGGCGCGCTCGGCGGGTTGAACAGCGCCAGCACGCCCATGACGCGCTCCGAATGATGCCGTATCGGGCAGGCCAATATCTTATACGGCGCCGCCACATCGGTCGCGACCTTGGAGATGTGATTGATGACGATGGTGCGCTGTTGCATTTGCATCCACGCCGTCAAATGGTGTTGGGCCCGCTGCAGCGCTTCGGGAGACATCGGTGCACCGCTGCGGGTCATGGACACGGAGATGTTCTTGTCCGGCACCCACAACGCCGCCAGCGCGCAGCCCATGCGATCGAGCCCCGTCTTCAGTATTTGTGTGAATTCGTCCGCATCGCTCGCAGCCGCCTGATTGGAAGAGATCTCCATCATCAGCTCGAGATCGCGCTCTTTGATGTTCAGATCGCGTTCGCTGGAGCCTAGTTTTGCGCGCAGCGCCAATTCGCGGCGCAAGCATTCGAGGGCGGGCTCGACCAGCTGGCGCACTTTCTGCAGAGGGCGCGGCTCGATTTGAGTGCCCGAGAGCCGAATCACCAGGCTGACGACACCCAACAATTCGATGTGCTCGCCCCGCACGGCAAAGGAGTATACGACTCGATCCGCATCGATCGTTCTGGCCATGCCGGGAAATGCAGTCTTATCCGACAGGGCATTCGCGATGGCCTCGTTGATGATTTCGGGTTCATCGCTCAAGTCGCAGTCGTCCTGCGCCCAGACGAGATTGGAATATCCGTCGTGCACCACCACGCCACGCAAGCTGGGCATGAGCATCCGCAACAAACGCCCATACGGGTCGAACGACGTGTCCGTGGCGGCAATTTCGACGGCGTTAGACTTGATATCCAGCACTGAGGCCTGCTCGGGAAATTCTTGAGTTTGGAGTCACGGATCAATGTGCTGGAAACCCCGCCCAGCAGCTTTGACGAGCGTCGCAATTCGACGCAAGATTCCGAGGTATGGCGAACAAATGCCGTGCCGAAATGCCCGAAAATTGACAATATCCGGCGCTTCTTGTGATGCATATCGCGGTTCGCTTTGGGAGGCCGATCTGGAGGCCTGTCTTCAGTGTTCTCCCCACGCTTACCTGAAACGCGTCAAAATCTTCAGCAGGTAGCGGCCGCCGGGAATGCGCACCAAACGGAACACCCTGCGCCAAAACCGGCGAGCGTCCGCGTCGATACTCACCAGCGGCAAGCTCTCGTACAGATGCTCCAAGGGTTCATGCACGGTCGCGGTCGCGGCTTCCACGGTGGCGACTCTATCGCCCGACATGAAAGTTAGCAGTACTGTCTTCGCATGCCATTCAATGCCGAGGTCGACAATCGGCGCCACGCCGAAGGCGCGCGCGGCGCCTTGCTCCGCGTCTCGCAGAAACACATCCAATTCGTGCGGAGCTGCTCGGGTCAGTTGCCACGCACCGTTGCCGCGATCCTGCGCCAGAAAGGCACCGGAAAAATTGCGTCGCATCTTTGGGCCCATTACTGCATCCTACCGGCGATTTGACGGTGAGTGCTAGGAGCCTGTCTGAGTATTCCCAAGTGGATGAGCCGCTAAAACTGCTTCCCGGACAAGCCCTCAGCAAGAGCGGCAGGCCGCGCCTCGACTACTGGGCCGTGGCCACGCTGGCATTTCCCTTCATGGTCAATAGCGCCGTGCAAGCGGCTCTGAATGCCACCGACACCTGGTTCATCGGTCGCGTATCACCCGCGGCGACAGCGGCGATTGGCGCAGTGTACTGGCCGGTATTGGTGTTTGTGCTCCTGTTCGGCGGCGTAGGCCTGTCCGTGCAGACCCTGGTGGCCCAGGCCTACGGCGGGCGTCGCTACTCACGGGCGTCGCAAGCCACGTGGACGGCGCTGTGGGCGTCATTATTGACCATCCCTTTGTTTGCCCTGCTGGCCTTCGGGGGCGCACTGATATTTGGCCCGTTCGGACTCCCGCGCGAAATCATGAACCTGGCACTCGCCTATTGGTATCCACGCATGCTGGGTGCACCGCTGGGCGTTGGCTTGTGGGCGGTGCTCGGTTTCTTCAACGGTATCGGCCGCCCTACCATTGCTCTGCGAATCGCGGCGAGCGTGGCGGTGATCAACGCCGTGTTCAATCAGCTGTTTATGTTCGATTTAGGGCTGGGAGTCGCGGGCTCGGCATGGGCCACCAACGCCGCACAGCTCATCGGAGTTGCGGCGGCGCTCATCTGGTTTCTGGGGCCGGCGACACGCAAGCGCTTCAGGTCGCATCTGACCATGCGGTTTCACGGCCGGGCGCTGTGGCACCAGCTTCAATTGGGTTTTCCGATGGGCCTGCTCATTGCCGCGGACATTCTCGGGTTCGCGCTGTTTCAGCTGATGCAGGTGCGATTGGGGACCATCGACGGCGCCTCGACTCAAATCGTCATGATGCTGACATCCTTTTGTTACATGCCGGCCGTGGGCATTGCGATGGCCGGCACCACGCTCGTCGGCCAAGCCATCGGGGCACGGCGGCGAGATTGGGCCTTCAAGGTCGGCAACGGAATCGTTTTGATTGCAGTGCTGTACATGGGAGTAATCGGCGTCCTGCTGGCCGCATTGGGACCATGGCTGTTACCGTTCTTTACGAACTCTGCCGATCCTCAAGCCGGCGCAGTGGTGACGCGGGGCTGCACCTTGTTATGGATCGCGGCGGGGTATCAATTGTTCGATGGCCTCAACATCAGCAGCAGCGCCATATTGCGCGGCGCCGGCGATGTACGGCTCCCGGCGCTCATGGTTCTTGCGTTGTCATGGCTGCTGTTCGTGCCGCTGGCGCACAGCCTGTCGTTCGCGCCGGGCCAAGGGTGGGTTGATTGGCTGCCGCAATACGGCTTGGGTGCGGTGGGCGGATGGTTTGCGGCGTTGATCTACATCTTTTTCTTAGGATGGATGCTATTTTTTCGCTGGCGCTCGCGCGCTTGGGCTCGCATCGCGCTGCCCCTCAATTGAGGAACCGGGTCATGACTGCGCTTCGTCGCATCACTCTCGCCTGCATTTGTGGTAGCTCGCTGTGCGCTGGGTCGCTGGCCGCGGTGCCTGCCGGCGTCACACAAGTGCTGGCGGCGCAACGCCTGCCCGCAAGCGCGGCCAGCTTCGTGATCCTCGAGGCCGACTCAGGCCGTGTCCTGACAAGTCAGAACGCCGATACACCGCGAAGCCCCGCATCCACGATCAAAACCGTGACTACTTTCGCGGCGCTGGACATGCTGGGACCTGCATTTCTCTGGCAAACCCGCGCGTGGGTCCACGATGCAGATCTGATTCTGCAGGGCGGCGGCGATCCGTACATGACCATGGAGCGGTGGTGGAGCTTTGTGCAAGGCTTGCGCGCGGCAGGCCTGAAGTCTATTCGGGGCGATATCGTCATCGACAACGGCGCATTCTCCCTGGCGAAGGAGGATCCCGGCGCCTTCGATGGAAGGCCGAATCGCTCCTACAATGTCTTGCCCGATGCGCTCATGGTGAATTTCCAATCGATCGACTTCAAGCTGTTCGCGGATCCTGACAGCCGCAAAGTACAGATCATCGCGAGTCCGGCACCCGCCAATCTCGATGTGGAAAATCGAATCAGGTTCGCGCCTGGGCGCTGCAGCGGTTCCGCGGGCAGGGTGGACTTTCAGGTAGCCTCCGCCGAGTGGGATCGAGTGGTGTTCTCAGGCGCGCTGTCCCCGCATTGCGCGCCGAGAACGATCGCGCGCATTTTGCTGCAGCCGGCCACCTATGCCTTCGGCACCTTCGTCGCGTTGTGGCGGCAATCCGGCGGCGAATTCAGCGGGAAGTTGCGCATCGAACCAACACCCGCGGATGCCAAGCCTCTGTTCACTTTCGACTCATTGAGCTTGGGCGAGATCGTGCGGCTCACCAACAAACACAGCAGCAACCTGATGGCGCGGCATCTGCTGCTGACATTGGGCAAGGAACGCTACGGCGAGCCGGCAACGCTGGAAAAAGGGGCCGCCGCCATCGCCGACTGGGGGCGCGAACGGGGATTCGACTTGACCGGCGTGGACATCGACAATGGATCCGGGCTTTCTCGCGGCACGCACATCTCGGCGCTGCAGATGGCGAAGATTTTGAATGCCGCATATCGCAGCCGGTTCGCCCCGGAATACTTGGCCTCCTTTCCCTTGGCCGGCATGGACGGCACTTTGCGGACGCGCATGAAAAGCACTCCGGCCGGTTCCGTGCGCCTGAAGACCGGACATCTCGAGAGCGTCAGCGGCGTCGCCGGTTATGTGACTACTTCGACCGGCAAGACGTACGTTCTGGTGTCATTGGTCAATCACGTTCGCGCAGACTTCGGGGCGGCCGAACCGGTGCACGCGGCCCTGGTGGCTTGGATCGTGGACAATCTTTAGGAACCCGGCTCCTAGCGCGACGCGCGCTCCATTTCCCAGAGTATCGCGGTGACATTTCTGCGCACCCAAATTCCAAAGCCGACGTAGCGAAAGGATTTGTTGAGCCGCCGCCGGTACCACGTGCCGCTGCGCAAATGCACCGCGCGATCCGTGCGGCTGCGATCGCAGTTCTCACGCCAATCTTCCGTGGTCAACGCTGACACATACAATGCAGCGCGAGTCAGCTTGCTCAAGTTGACGATGGCGCGCGCGGCCTGCGCATCCGGCAAGTACTGCAGAACGTCGTAGCAAATCACCAAATCGAACGGTTTGCGCGGCGCGAAGTCGATGATTGAACCCTGCACCCAGTCGAAACGGCCGCACAGATATTCGCTCGCTTCCAGACCTACATAGCGAGCCCGGGGCAGGAACTTGCCAAAGGGCTTGCGCAACAGGCCAATGCCGCAACCTGCATCCAGAATGCTTCGAATGGGAATCTGGCATTGCTTCAAGGCCCCGGCGATGAGCGCCGCGCGACTGCGCATTTCCCCAGCGGTAACGACCCGCGTCGCGGCGTTCAAATAGAATTTTCGGAAGTAGGCGGCACTAAAATTGTTCGCAAACCCGGCAGCGTGTACCTTACCTGGCTTTTTCCGCTTCCGATGAACCGAGGTTTCACCCATGCTCGAGAAGATCCTGCGCGAGATTGCGTTGCGCGCCATGATAGTGGTCTCGCTGATTCTCTGCTCGTCGGACTTCCTTCTGGCCGCTGATTCGCTGTCCTCGAGCGGCGGAATTCCTACCATTGAAGCGAGAACTTCAGGTATGCGTCATATGCCCGGCTTTCTGCCGCTGCATTGGGACGCAAAGGCCGGCCGGTTGTACTTGGAAATTCCGCTGCTCGATACCGACATGCTGTATTTCGATTCGCTCCCCTTCGGGACCGGGTCCAACGATCTGGGTCTCGACCGCGGCCAGGTGTCGCCGGCGAAGCTGGTGCGCTTCGAGCGCTTTGGTCCGAAGATTCTGCTGGCCCAGCCAAATGAATTCTTTCGAAGTTCCGCGCACGATGCGGCTGAGCGACTGGCTGTGCGCCAATCCTTTCCGGAATCGATCATCGGCAGTTTTACCGTGGTGGCCGAGGATGCCGCAGGGGCGAGCGCAGGCTCGGTGCTGGTGGATGCCACTGAGTTTTTTCTTCGAGACGTGCACGGGGTTTCCGATGCACTGATCAAGCAGGGACCCTACAAGCTCGATGCCGCGCGCTCGGCCATCGCGATCGATGCGACCAAGGTGTTTCCGAAGAACACCGAGGTCGAAGCCCTCCTGACCTTCGCGTCGGACGCGCCCATTCGAGGATCATTTGTCGGCGACGTCACACCGGACGCGCACGCACTTACTCTGCGCGAGCACCAGTCGTTCCTTGAACTGCCGGGCTTAGGATACACACCCCGGCGCTACGATCCGCGCGCCGGCTACTTTCAGTTTGAGTATCGCGACTATGCGGCCGGCCTCGGGGCTCCGCTGGATCAAAGGTTCATCGTTCGGCATCGCTTGATCAAGCAGGATCCAACCTGCGCGCAGGCATGCGTGGCCGTCAAGCCCATTCAGTACTTCGTGGACAGGGGTGCGCCGGAGCCGATCCGCTCCGCGCTGGTGGAGGGTGCCCGTTGGTGGGACCAGGCATTTCAAGCAGCGGGCTGGGCTGCCGGCACGTTTCGAGTGGACGTTCTCCCGGAGGGCGCCGATCCCATGGATGCGCGCTACAACATCATCCAGTGGGTGCATCGCTTCACGCGCGGCTGGTCCTATGGCCATCCGGTGGCCGATCCTCGCACCGGTGAGATCATCAAGGGCAATGTGACCTTGGGTTCCTTGCGCGGCAGGCAGGACTATCTCATCGCAGAGGCGTTGCTCTCGCCCTATGTGATGGGCAAGAAACTCACGCCTGACAATGATCCCATGCTGGCTATGGCGCTGGCCCGCACCCGGCAGCTGGCCGCCCATGAAACGGGACATACGCTGGGGCTGGCGCATAACTTCGCGGCCAGCGCATTTCCGCACGCACCCGCGGAATCGGTGTCGGTGATGGACTATCCGCACCCCTGGGTGACGCTAGACAAGGACGGCATGCCGGATCTGTCCACCGCTTACGCCGTCAACATCGGCCTCTGGGATAAGGTTGCGATCAACTACGGCTATCGGCAATTCTTAGATGGCGCCAGAGATCGCGCCGAGCTCGATGGCATCTTGAACGACGCCGCTCGATCGGGGCTGGTCTATATCACCGACGAGGATGCGCGGCCCGCCGGCAGCGCGCATCCGCATGCGCACCTTTGGGACAATGGCCCGGATGCCGCCGATGAGCTGACGCGCATGCTGAAGATTCGCGCAGCCGCGCTGGCGCGGTTCGGCGAGAACGCAATTCCTCTGGGCGCTCCATTGGCGCAGCTGGAAGACACGCTCGCACCTCTGTACTTGATGCATCGCTACCAATGCGAAGCCGCCATCAAGGTCATTGGCGGCCTGGACTATCGATACCAGGTACGCGGCGACGGACAGATGAATGCGACCATCGTTTCCCCCGAGGAGCAGCGCAAAGCACTGCGCGCCGTCGCGAAGACCTTGTCCGCGGAGACACTCGCGCTTCCGGAATCACTGCTCAAGCTGTTCCCGCCGCGGCCGCCGGGTTTCGACCGGACCCGAGAGTCACTGCCGTCTCAGACGGGTCTGACCTTCGATCCCATCGCTGCGGCGGAATCGGCCGCGGATCTTACTCTCACCACGCTATTCGATACGCAGCGCGCCGCCCGTCTGGTCGAGTACAGCGCCCGCGCAAAGACACCGTCGCTCGGCGAGGTGATCGACGCGGCGCTGCTGGCGAGCAAGCCGGCTCAACATCCATCCGCTCTGCAGACCTTGACCGGCGAAGTTCAAGCCGCTGTTTACGGCAGGACCGTCGAGGCTCTGCTGACATTGGCCGCCGACCTCAAGGCCTCCGCGGCGGTGCGTGCCATCGCATACGGGAAACTGAACGAGGTGAAACGGCGCGGCGATCCAAATTCGCCATTCGATGCCTATCTCGTGCACAGAATTCAACAGTTCCAAAGCGATCCGGCCAAATTCATCACGGCAAAAGCGATCGAAACGCCGCCGGGCATGCCCATCGGCGACGACGACTAACTCGCGCGACCGAAAAACCGAGCAGCAACGGACGTTTCAATTGACTTTCTTTCATATGTCATATATTGTTTACATATGGCATTAAGAAGTGTTCATAGCAAGGGAGATCAGCTGCTGGCGATGCTAGCGGCGCTTGCCAATCCGCACAGGCTGCGAATCATTTCAGCGCTCACATCCGGCGGACGCAACTATGTCAGCCAGCTTGCGCGGGAACTCGGCATCAGCCGCCCATTGCTCCATCTACACCTGCAGAAGCTCGAAGACGCGGGCCTTGTCACCAGTCAACTCGAGCTGTCGCAGGATGGCAAAGCACTCAACTACTTCGAAGTCCGCCGTTTCGACTTCGCACTCACGCCAGCCGCCATTGCCGAGGCGGCGAAATCTCTCACGTCCAAAGTCGAACCCTAGAGGTGTCCCCATGAACGAGAACATTTTTCTTGCCGCGTTTTTCTTCCCCGCTGCCGCGGCCGTTCTCGTCTTCTTCATGAAATATGTGTCTGCGGTCCTGCAGGCGAGAGTGCGCCTCGGTCAGGACGAAGCCTATCGCGAGATCGCGGCAAAGGCCGCCGGCGCCCAGACCGAGATGGCGGCGGCACTCTCATCCTTCGGGCCCGCGCTCGCGCAGATCCAATCCCGACTTGCCGTGGTCGAGAAAATTCTCAAGGACGTCGAGTAGACAGATCGCCTTTGTATCGGCGGAAAAAAGCGTGAGCACCTGGACAACTACCTACCTCTTATTGCTTGCCGGCACCTATCGAGCCGTGGCTCAGCACGACCAGCAGCGTTTGAATCGAAATCCGTAAATTTGGCTTCAAGACGTTCAACTCCGCCCCCGTTTCTTCGCGAAAAAGGGCTCAGCGTAACGCACCGCTGCTGCTCTCCAGGCCGGCGCCGACCGGCGTCGATTTACCGCGTTAGGTGAGGGATTTTCACCCCACCACGGGTGAGGCATTTTGGGTGGCCACCGGGTATGTGAGCCAGCAGATAGCGGGCCCGGCTGGCCACTGTCGTTTCCGAACTCGCAGCGCTCGACTGGCAGTCGTTGGCGGTGTCCGGATTTTGCCGCAAGCCTTTGAAAAAGGCTCCCTCCCCAAGTCGGGTTGGTCGGCGTAACGGTCGAGATGTTTCAGGCGTAGCATTCAATCGAGGCATATAAGTATATTAAACTATACCATATCATTGTAGTCGGCTTCGATGTTCGATATACTTTAAGATACTTATGGCAGACAGCCTCACACTACAGCGATTCGCAGAGGGTCAATGGGTTGACCTGGCGAGTGTCGGGCTAACCGGCGATTCGACATTGGGCATTGCTGCCCCCAGTCTCACAGCCTATGTGATGGACTACTGGCTTGAGAACCTGGATCGGTGCGATGCGGCGGCACTGTCTGCAGCATTACCGGTAAGCTTCGATGTCTACCGCCGGCCGCGCTGGCCGGCCTTTCTGCTCGATCTTCTGCCGCAGGGGTATGGCCGCGGGGAGCTGCTTCGACGGCTGAATCAACCGGAAGACGCTGGTCGCACCGCCGACTGGGCGCTCATCAAGGCAGGCGCGGGCAATCCGATCGGGCACCTGCGGGTGCGCGAAGCATTTCAGTGGCTCAAAGAGCATCGTGAGCGGCGTGAACATCCTGGCTTTAGTTTTGCACAGGTGGCAGCGCGAGCCGATGACTTCATTGAGTACCTGGCGGGCGAGGGCTTCTTTGTCGCCGGCTCCTCGGGCGTACAGGGTGAGTGGCCGAAGCTGCTGCTCACCGAAGATGCCGCCGGCCGCCTGCACCTAGACCATGCGCTTGACGATGATGCGGCTCGCCGACACTGGCTGGTGAAATTCAGCCGCGGCGCGAACGTCGCACTCGAGCAGATCCTGGCGCTTGAGGCCCCCTACATGCGCCTGGCGAGGCTGCTAGGTGCGCGGGTGCATGGCGAACTTGAACTGCACCATCGGACTTTATTTATTCCACGTTTTGACCGGCAGGTCGGCGCGCGCGGTCTCGTGCGCATTGCCCAGGAGAGCATTGCGAGTCTGTGCGGCATCGCAGAGTTCGGCCTTGCTCTTTCACATGATCGCATCGTCGCGGCACTCGCTGAAGTCGTCAGTGACCCACAAGCCGAAATCATCGAGTATGTGCGGCGAGATGTGTTGAACGTGGCGCTTGGCAATCGAGACAACCATCTGCGCAACACCGCACTGCAGCGCTTCGAAGACGGCACGATACGGCTCACGCCGCTCTTTGATTTCGCCCCCATGATGCTGCATCCGGACGGCATTGCGCGCCGCTCACGCTGGGAAGGTGAACAAGGCGCCAACCCCGACTGGCCCCGCGTGGTGCAACAGTGCCAGGAGGCGACAAGCCTCCCCCTTGTGAACCTTCCCTCGGCCTTGCGTGAGCTGCGCGCAAGGTTTGAGCGCTTGCCGGAGCTCAGCGTCGAGGCCGGAGTGCCTGAGAGCATTCTGGGGCGGCAGAGCCTCTCGCTCGATGCGGTGCGCGCAAGCCTTGCCGAGCTTTGAAAGGAACTTTCCCATGGATAAGCGTCGAAAGCCCCTGACCGCGTACGAGCAGCTTGAACTGCGCGAGAAGCTAGATGTGCTCATCGCCGAGCACCCCGAGTGCTCGGTCCCGCAAATGTTGCGCCAGGCGCGCACCTTGTTGCGCTTGACGCTGGAGGAGATGGCGCAGTTAGCCGGCATTACGGTGCTCACGCTCAAGAGGATCGAGGCTGGAACCAGCAGTCCCTCTTTGCGCACGATCGAACAACTGCTGCGCCCGTTGGGACTCAAGCTCGCCATCGTCAAGCGGTCCGTGTCAGCCGAAAAGCCTGCTTCAGTGTAATGTTCCCGCTACCACGTTCTCCCCAACACGAGTTGTTGACAGCGAAAAAATGGCATGGGCATGCAGGTCACGACTTTGATTCCTGCGAAGCGACTCTATTTCGCAGGAAAGGACTTTGATTCGCGGGTAATGACTTTAATTTCGACGCACACGACCCATCAACGGCGGCACTAAGCTATTCGACGGTGAGACTTTTCGCCAAATTCCGCGGCTGATCGACGTCGGTCCCCTTGAGTACTGCCACGTGATAAGCCAGTAGTTGCATCGGGATCGCGAATATCACGGGGGCCTGCAACGGCGTCGCGTGCGCCGGCATCTTGATCACGGTAATGCCGTCGTCGCTTTCCATGCCCGCCTTCGGATCCGCGAATACATATAATTTTCCGCCGCGAGCGCGTACTTCATGCAGATTGGATTTGAGCTTTTCCAACAGGTCGTTGTTCGGCGCAACGGCGAACACCGGCATGTCTTCATCGACCAGAGCCAGGGGTCCATGCTTGAGCTCCGCGGCCGGGTAGCCTTCGGCATGAATGTAGGAAATCTCTTTGAGTTTCAGCGCGCCCTCCATGGCAATCGCTTGCAGGGGCCCGCGGCCGAGGAACAAGGCATGGTGCTTTTCCACGAAGAGTTCCGCCAGCGCCTGGATTGTTTCATCGAGCGTGAGCGTCTTTTCAACGAGACCGGGCAGTTGCAGCAGCTGAGAAACCAGGGCGCTCTCCTGCGCCGCGGCGGGACCATTTTTTGCCAGCGCGATGGTGAGCATGGTGAGCGCGGTCAGCTGAGTGGTGAAGGCTTTGGTGGAGGCCACGCCGATCTCAGGCCCGGCGCGCGTCAGGAGCACCAGATTCGACTCCCTGACCATCGAGCTTTCGGCGACGTTGCAAATGGTGAGCGTCGACAGATACTGCGCTCGCTTGGCATTACGCAGCGCCGCCAAGGTATCTGCGGTCTCGCCCGACTGTGAAATCGTCACGAACAAGGTGTCCGCCGTGATCACAGGGTCCCGATAGCGGTACTCGCTGGCAATCTCGACGCGGGCCGGTATTCGACAGATCTGTTCTATGAGGTAGCTGGCGACGATGCCGGCGTGGAAGCTGGTGCCGCAGGCGGCAATGTGCACGGCTTTGACGCGCTTGAAAATCTCGGGCGCACCGGGTCCGAAGGCCGCATCCAATAACTTCCCTCCCGCCACACGCTCTTCCAATGTTTGCGCAATGGCTCTGGGCTGTTCGTGAATTTCTTTGAGCATGAAATGGCGGTACTGCCCGCGCTCTACGGCGTCGGCCGGCAGGTCGCTTTCGCGAATCGTGCGATCGACTGGCTTGCCCGTTGCATCGAGAATCTTCACCGAGCGGCGACGAATTTCGGCGACGTCGCCTTCTTCGAGGAACATGAATCGGCGCGTGACCGGCAGCAGCGCAGCGACGTCGGAGGCGGCGAAGTTCTCATCGATCCCCAGTCCGATGACGGCCGGACAGCCTTCGCGCGCCATGACGATGCATTCGGGATCCGCTTCACTCAAGACCGCGAGTGCGTAGGCGCCCCGCAGGTCGGCCACCGTCCGGCGTACCGCGGTCAGCAAATCCGTGGAACCTGCCAGATGATGATGGATGCGGTGCGCGATGACCTCGGTGTCGGTCTCCGAGGTAAAGACGTATCCCAAGCTCTTAAGCTCCGCGCGCAGCGCCTCGTGGTTTTCGATGATGCCGTTGTGGACGATGGCGATGTTGCCGCGGGAAATGTGGGGGTGGGCGTTTTCCGTCGTGGGTACGCCGTGGGTCGCCCAGCGCGTGTGCGCAATACCGACCGATCCGGAGACCGGCTTTGCATCCAGCGCATCTTGAAGGATCTTGACCTTGCCGACGGTTCGCACCCGTGCCAATTGGCCGTGATCCAGAACGGCCAATCCCGCGGAGTCGTAGCCGCGATACTCCAGGCGGCGCAAGCCCTCCATCAAAATAGGAACTGCGCTGCGCTCGGCCACCACGCCCACGATGCCACACATAGTTTTGCTACCGATCCTGGATTAAAAGGGTGCCTAGTGTGCCCGAGGCGCCCAGGAAATCCAGGTCTTTCCCCAGCTGGCCCGGCGCTGGCGCTCCGCATCGCTCAAGCCACCTAGCTGGTGGATAATAATACTGATTGCTAAATAGTATTAGTAACTATACAGTATTAGCTAATGGACGATAGCAACGGACGGAAATTTCAAAAGGAGCTCAATGGGGGCCTGGTGGGCCTGGTTTTGCTGGCCGTGCTCGCCGAATCGGACGAGGACCTCTATGGCTACGAGATCGCCAAGCGACTGGCGAATGCCAATGACGGCGCCTCCATTTTCAAGGAAGGGACTATTTACCCGGTGCTGCGGGCGCTCTCGGCAGGGGGTTTGTTGACCAGCCGCATCGTTCCTTCCTATGCCGGTCCGCCGCGTCGCTACTACCGCATCACCGAACAGGGCCGCGGCGTGCTCGCGGAATGGAAACTCATTTGGCGGGGCACCCGCGACTTCGTGGACCGATTTATGGAAAAAGAACCTTTAAGCATAGGACACTCGTCGTGAACCGCAGCGCGCCACGCTCCATCGATCAGTAGAATCGGGAGCGGCAATCGCGGCTCATTAGTCGCGCCGCGCGATATCAGCCTTTGGGCTTGGTAATGGCGCTCGCGATGACATCGGCTTTTTCCTGCTCGTCCAGTTTGCGGGGCCGCTTCCAGTTTTCGATCGTGGTCTGCTTCGCGCGCTCCAGGACCAATTTGCCGTCAGGGGTGCTCGCGGCAATCGTGGATCCCGCGCCGATGGTCGCACCCGCCCCGATTCGTACCGGCGCGACCAGCATGCTCCCGGAGCCTATGAAGGCGCCGTCTTCAATGAGGGTGGGCCACTTGTTCATCCCGTCGTAGTTGCAGGTGATGCTGCCCGCGCCGACATTCACATCCTTGCCGATCCGGGAATCTCCCAGGTAGGTCAGATGGTTTGCCTTGCTGCCCACGCCGATTTCAGTGTTCTTGACCTCGACGAAATTGCCGATGTGCACCTCGCGATGCGTGACGGTGCCCGGCCGCAGTCTTGCGAAGGGACCGATGCGGCAATTCTGCGCCACGATGGCGTTGTCGAGCATGCTGTTGGCAAAGATTTCGGTGCCCTCGCCAACGCTCGAATTCGCGATGACGCAGTTGGGCCCCACCTTGACGCCTGCCGCCAGGCGAACTTTGCCGATGAAGACGGCGTTCACGTCAATGAAGACATCGCGGCCCACTTCGACCTGGCCGCGAATGTCGATGCGCTGAGGGTCCGCCAGCGTGGCGCCGGCCAGCATCAACTCCTCGGCCCGCTGGCGCCGGTAACCGGCCTCGACTTGCGCCAGTTGGATCTTGTCGTTGACGCCGGCGACCTCCAAGGTATTCGCCGCCGGAATCGCCTCGACGCGGGTGTCGGATTTGGCCGCTTCGGCGACCACATCGGTGAGGAAATATTCGCGCTGCGTATTGTCCCTTCCCAGCCCGAGCAACCACTCGCGTAAGCGTCCCGCCGGAGCGGCCATGAGACCGGAATTCACTTCGCGAATCTGCAGCTGCTCTGCGCTCGCGTCCTTATGTTCGACAATGGCGGTGACGCGGCCTTCGGCGTCCCGCACGATGCGTCCATAACCGCTTGCATCCTCGAGCGTGACCGATAGCAGCGCAAGCGCTCCCGCGCCGGCGGCCGCCACCAATTTCGCAAGGGAATTTGCGCTGATAAGCGGCACATCGCCGTACAGCACCAGCACCGTATGATCATCCGGGATGACGCACATGGCCTGCATCACGGCATGGCCGGTGCCGAGCTGATCGGCCTGCAATATCCACTCGACGGCTTCGTGCGCCAGCGCCGCCTGCACTTGCACGCCGCCATGCCCGTAGACCACATAAATATTGCCCGGGTTGAGCGCGTGCGCAGCACTGATCACATGGTGCAGCAGCGGTGCGCCGGCCAAGGGCTGCAGCACCTTCGGCAAGTCGGAATTCATCCGCTTGCCCTGGCCGGCTGCCAAAATCACGACCGAAAGCTGCATGAAGACTCCGAAGTTGCGGAGATCCTAAATTGCGGTGGCCTAGCGTTTCTTGCGAAGGCGTTCTATGGCGCGCAATTGTGCCATGGCACGCACCAGCTCGGCCTGGGCCTCGGCGACTTCCACTTTGTCGCCGCGGTTGCGAACCGCATCTTCCGCCCGCTGCTTCGCCGAGAGCGCCGCTGCCTCGTCCAAATCGCGCGCCCGTGCAGCAGTGTCCGCGAGCACGGTCACCAAGTGCGGCTGGATTTCCAATGCGCCGCCACCGACATAGAAGGACTGCTCTTCATGTCCCTCGGTCTGCACGCGCACCTCGCCGGCCGTCAGCGTCGTCAGCAAGGGTGCGTGGCGCGGGTAGATGCCAAGTTCTCCTTGCGATCCCGGCACGAACAGCATCGTCGCCTCGCCGGAGAAAATC
This sequence comes from Pseudomonadota bacterium, assembly GCA_030775865.1. Lineage (GTDB taxonomy): Bacteria > Pseudomonadota > Gammaproteobacteria > Steroidobacterales > Steroidobacteraceae > Bog-1198. The sequence goes on from JALYIH010000097.1 coordinate 39,332, forward strand.
TGGCCTTCGGCGCTGACGATGTCGACGTGAATGGTGTTGGCCATGATGGGCTTCTTTAAGTCAGTGTCTTGGCTTTCTCGACGGCCTCTTCAATGGCGCCGATCATGTAGAACGCCTGTTCCGGCAGGTGATCGTATTCGCCGGCGATGATCGCCTTGAAGCCGCGGATGGTGTCCTTCAGGGATACGATCTTGCCGTCCTGTCCGGTGAATACCTTGGCGACGTTGAAGGGCTGCGAAAAGAACCGTTGCACTTTCCGGGCGCGGTAGACGCTGAGCTTGTCTTCTTCTGACAGCTCATCCATGCCGAGAATCGCGATGATGTCCTGCAGCTCCTTCGCGCGTTGCAATACAGCCTGCACACTGCGCGCAGTGTCGTAGTGTTCCTGGCCCACGATCAGAGGGTCGAGCTGACGGCTGGTGGAATCGAGAGGGTCGACGGCGGGGTAGATGCCGAGGGAGGCGATTTGCCTCGAGAGCACCACCGTGGCGTCCAAGTGCGCAAAGGTCGTCGCCGGCGACGGATCGGTCAAGTCGTCCGCTGGCACGTACACGGCTTGAATCGAGGTGATGGAACCGGTCTTGGTTGAGGTGATGCGTTCCTGCAGCACGCCCATTTCCTCGGCCAGCGTCGGTTGATAGCCCACCGCGGAGGGCATGCGGCCGAGCAATGCCGATACTTCGGTACCGGCCAGAGTATAGCGATAGATATTGTCGACGAAGAACAGCACGTCGCGGCCCTTGCCGGAAGCCTGTTTCTCGTCGCGAAAGTATTCGGCCATGGTGAGACCCGTCAACGCAACGCGCAGGCGGTTGCCCGGCGGCTCGTTCATCTGGCCGTACACCATCGCCACTTTGGAATTGGCGAGATTGTCTTTATCGATGACGCCCGACTCGATCATCTCATGGTAGAAGTCATTGCCTTCGCGGGTACGTTCACCGACGCCGGCAAACACCGACAGGCCGCTGTATTGCTTCGCGATGTTATTGATGAGTTCCAGCATGTTCACAGTCTTGCCCACGCCGGCACCGCCGAACAAGCCGACTTTGCCGCCCTTCGCAAACGGCACCAACAAGTCGATGACCTTGATGCCGGTCACCAGCAAATCCTGGCCGCCCGCCTGCTCGTCATAGGCCGGAGCGGGACGATGGATCGGCATGTACTCGGTGGCCTTGACCGGTCCTTTCTCATCCTGCGGCTTGCCCAGCACGTCCATGATGCGGCCGAGAGTGCCGGCGCCGACGGGAACGGAAATTCCCTTGCCGGTACCTTTGACCGTGAGCCCGCGGCGCAAGCCTTCGGAGGGACCCATGGCAATGGCGCGCACGACACCGTCGCCAAGCTGCTGCTGCACTTCGAGGGTCAGATCTACATCATCGAGTGTGAGCGCGTCATAGACCTTGGGAATCTGATCGCGCGGAAATTCTACGTCGATGACCGCGCCGATGATTTGCACGATTTTACCGCTGGACATAATTACTAACCTCTTGCCTAAACCGCTGCCGCGCCGCCGACGATTTCCGAAAGTTCTTTCGTGATCGCGGCCTGGCGGGCCTTGTTGTAAATGAGTTGCAGCTCATCGATGAGCTCGCCGGCGTTGTCCGTCGCGCTCTTCATGGCCACCATGCGCGCCGCCATTTCGCAGGCGACGTTCTCCACCGCACCCTGGAATATCTGGGCTTCAATGTAGCGCATCAGAATACCGTCGAGAATGGCCATCGAATCGGGCTCGTAGATATAGTCCCAGCGCTCCTGCAACTCGTCCTTGTCGACGGTTTGAATCGGCAGCAACTGCGAGACGATGCCCTTCTGCGTCATCGTGTTGACGAAAACGTTATGCGCCAGCAGCAGCTGATCGATCTTGGTCTCGCGGTAGAAATCCAGCATCACCTTAGTGGTACCGATCAAATCGCCGATGTGCGGCCGGTCGCCCAGGTGCGTGACCGAGGCGGCGATTTCGACCCCCGAAAGCCGGCGAAAGAACTGCAGCGCCTTGGAGCCGATGACGCACAAGTACACCTTGTTGCCGCGCGCCTGGGCCTCGCGAATCGCGACGAGCGTGGCCTTGAACAAGTTCAGATTGAGCGAGCCGCATAGGCCGCGATCGGTGCTGATCACCACGATGCCCACCGAGGTTACCGGACGCTCCAGCGTAAAGGGATGCTTGTAATCCAGATTCACCTGGCGCAGGTGGCCGATGATCTTGCGGACCTTTTCCGCATAAGGGCGCGCCGCGCGCATCCGGTCCTGCGCCTTGCGCATCTTGCTCGCCGCCACCATTTCCAAAGCCTTGGTGATCTTGCGGGTATTCTTGATACTCGCAATCTTGCCGCGGACTTCTTTTGCGCCTGCCATTGCGTTCTCTTTGTCTCGCCTTACAGGGTTGCGAAGAATTCGTCGCAGCACTTCTTCAGTGCGGCGTCGACTTCCTTCGACAGATCCGGTTTGGAATTGATGCCGCTCAACATGTCTGCATAGCTCGAGCGCGCAAAGGATTGCAGCCCGACTTCCGTCTCCACGACTTTGAGACGAGCAACCTTGTCGAAGTAGCCGTTGTTCGCGGCATACAGCGACAGCGCCATTTCCGCCACCGACATGGGCGAGTATTGCTTTTGCTTCATGAGCTCGGTCACGCGCTGGCCGCGCTCCAGCTGCTTGCGGGTCGCTTCGTCCAAGTCCGAGGCGAATTGCGAGAACGCGGCAAGTTCACGGTATTGAGCCAGCGCCAGGCGAACGCCGCCGCCGAGTTTCTTGATGATGTTGGTCTGCGCGGCACCACCGACGCGCGATACGGAAATGCCGGCGTTGATGGCCGGGCGCATGCCGGCGTTGAATAAATCGGTTTCCAGAAAGATCTGGCCGTCGGTAATTGAAATGACGTTGGTGGGCACGAAGGCCGTGACGTCGCCTGCCTGGGTTTCGATGATGGGCAGACCGGTGAGCGAACCCGTCTTGCCCTTTACCCTGCCCTTGGTGAATTTCTCGACGTACTCTTCGTTGACGCGCGCGGAGCGCTCGAGCAGCCGGGAGTGCAGGTAAAACACGTCGCCGGGATACGCCTCGCGTCCCGGGGGACGGCGCAGCAGCAGCGAGATCTGGCGATAGGCGACGGCCTGCTTCGACAAATCGTCGTACACGATCAGCGCATCTTCACCGTTGTCCATGAAGTATTCGCCCATGGCGCACCCACCGTACGGCGCCAGGTATTGCATGGCGGCCGGCAATGACGCCGACGCTGCAACCACGATCGTGTGCGCCATGGCGCCGTGCTCTTCAAGCTTGCGTACCACGTTGGCGATCGAACTCTGCTTCTGTCCGATGGCGACGTAGATGCACTTAACGCCGGTACCCTTCTGATTGATGATGGTATCGATCGCCACCGCGGTCTTGCCGGTCTGGCGGTCGCCAATGATCAGCTCGCGCTGGCCGCGACCGATGGGCACCATGGCGTCGATCGCCTTGAGGCCGGTCTGCACCGGCTGCGATACGCTCTTTCGGAAAATGACGCCCGGCGCCACGCGCTCCAAGGGAGATTTGAGCTTGGCATTCACCGGCCCCTTGCCGTCAATGGGCGTTCCCAAGGCATCGACCACGCGGCCGAGGAGCTCTGGGCCCACCGGCACTTCGAGAATCCGGCCCGTGGTCTTGACCTCCGAGCCTTCGGAGATATGTTTGTAGTCGCCCAGCACCACGGCGCCAACCGAATCTTGCTCGAGGTTCAAGGCGAGCCCGAATGTGTTGCCGGTGAATTCCAACATTTCGCCGTAGCGAGCATCTGCAAGGCCGTGAATGCGCACGATGCCGTCGGTGACGCTCACGACCGTGCCGACATTGCGCGCTTCGGTGGCGGACTTGAACTTGTCGATGCGCGCCTTGATGAGGTCGCTGATCTCCGATGCCTTAATGGACATACTTAAATCCTCTAGCAAATACTGGTCGTTTAAGCCGTCAGCTCGAACGCGATGCGTTTGAGCCGGCTGAGCAAGGAACCGTCGATCACCGTATCGCCGGCACGCAGCACGGCACCGCCGATGAGTTCGGAATCCGTGGCACAGTGCAGGCGCACCGTGCGCTTGAGCTTGCGCTCGAGAGCCTTGGAAAGCGCCTGCTGCTGGGCGGTATCGATCGGCGCAGCCGACGTTACGGTCACGTCTACGACGCTTTCCTCGTCGTCCTTGAACTCGTCGAAAAGCGTCGAAATTTCCGGAAGATAGGCCAGGCGGCGATTCTCGGCGAGCGTGCGGAAAAAATTCTCGCCATGCTCGTCGAGCCCGGGGCCCGTCAGACCCATCACGAACTGCGCAAGCTCTTCGCCCGTGACGGAAGGGCTGCCGAGCAATTCGTGGACACGCGGATCGTGTACGGCGATGGCGGCGGCGCGCAGAGTCCCGGACCATTGCGCAAGGCGCTTGGTTTCCTTGGCTTCTTGGAACGCCGCTTTTGCGTAGGGCCGCGCGATGGTTGTCTTCTCAGCCATTCCGGCAGCCCTAGATCTGCGCCGCGAGTTTGTCGATCAGATCGCTGTGCGTGCGAGGATCAATCTCGCGCTCCAGTATCTTCGACGCCGCACTGACCGCTATCTGAGCCACATCGCGCCGCAGACTCTCGCGTGCCCGTGCGGCTGCGAGGTCGATCTGTTCCTGCGCGGCAGCCATGATCCGGGCGCCTTCGGCGGTAGCAGATCCTTTCGCCTCCTCCACCATGTCGTTGGCTCGATGCTGTGCCTGGTCGATGATCTGACCGGCCCGCTCGCGCGCCTCGCGCATAATGGCCTCGGCACGCTCATTGGCGGAAGCCAAGTCCTGCTTGCCCTTTTCGGCGGCGGCAAGCCCCGCTGCGATCTTGCGCGAACGCTCCTCCATCGGACCCAAAATCATCGGCCACACGAATGTCATCGTGAACCAGATGAGGGCGATGAACACTAGCATCTGCACGATCAGCGTGAGATTGATATTCACAATCGTCTCCTGACCAGCTTAGGGACCGGCGGCACTCTTAGTGCGTCAGCCCGGAGGTAAACGGATTTGCGAAGGTAAAGAACAGTGCAAAACCGATGCCGATCATGGCGACCGCGTCCACGAGGGCTGCCACGATGAACATCTTTACCTGCAGCATCGGGGCGAGCTCAGGCTGGCGCGCGGCGCCCTCCAGAAAGCGGCCTCCGAGAATACCGAAGCCGATTGCGGTGCCTAGTGCGCCCATGCCGAAGATGATTCCGACAGCGAGCACGGTCATGGCTTGGACGTGTGCAAAATTTTCCATTCAATTCTCCTGAAACGAAACAGATGCGAAACGAGTTGTTACCGGACTTAAAGACATCAATGGTGTTCCTGCGCCATCGACAGATAGACGATCGTCAGCACCATGAATATGAAGGCTTGCAGCGTTATCACCAGCAAGTGGAACACCGCCCACGCGAAGGCCAACACGATCTGCGCCACGAGCAAGGCCCAGCCTCCGACGCTCGACAACTGCGTCATGCCGTGCAGTGTCAGCGCAGCGAGCAGCAAGAAGATCATTTCCCCGGCGAACAAATTGCCGTACAAGCGCAGCGACAGCGATATGGGCCGCGCCAAGAACGGCACGATCTCCAATATCAAGTTCACCGGTACCAACAGCACCTTCACGACGGTATTCTTGGAGCTGAAAGGCTGCAAGGTGAGTTCGGCGAGAAAGCCGCCCAGACCCTTCATCTTGATGCTGTAGTAGATGATGAGAACGAACACCGTCAAGGACATTGCGAAGGTGACGTTGAGATCAGTGCTCGGAACTACTTTCAGGTGCTCGATTCCGGCGCCGTGCGCGATGGCCGGCAGCAGGTCTACGGGCAAGATATCCATGGCGTTGAACAGGAATACCCAGCAAAAAATCGTCAACGCGAGCGGCGCGAGCAGCTTGTTGGTGCCGTGAAAGCTGTCTTTGACTTGCACGTCGACAAACTCGACCACGAGCTCGACGAAATTCTGAAACTTACCCGGAACCCCGACTTTGGCGGTGCGTGCCGCGAAGAAGAACGCACCGCCGAACAACACTGCCAACAGTACGGAAAAAAACACCGTGTCCATGTGAATCACGGAGAAATCCACTATTCCCTTGGGCTCCTTGTTGGACAGGAACGTCAAGTGGTGAAGAATGTACTCATTTGCGGTAGTGGGTTGTTCAGCTGCCATTTAATATCTTATTTCGGTCTAAATCGCCTCAAATCAACTACTTGTCCACACGCGAGCGTGTCCCGCCGAGCGGCGGCAGCGCATTCGCCAGCGCAACCCAGAATACGAAGAAGGTCGCGATGTACGTGCCGAGCATCGCTAGCGGTACCACCTTCATCGTCTTCAGCACCGCCACGAACAGTACGATGACGATCGCGATCTTGGCGGTCTCGCCAACAAAGAACGCACGCATCGCCCGCTGCGGATCCGCGGCGATGCGGCCGCTGAAACCGAGCATTGCCATAACGAGACTCGCAGCGGTGCTGATACCGCCGCCCATTGCCGCGGATAAGGCGGCATGTCGGTCCGCGATCAGCCAGCTCGCGAGAGCGCAGACTATGGTCACGGCCGCCTGGCCCAGTACGACGCTGAGAGCCAGCCGCCGCGCAATGGGCAGATCAATCGCAATCACGTTAAATCCCGTGGGGCGAAGTTAAGAACACTTCGCTTGTACTGTGCCAAAAATGGCCGGCGCATTATAGAGACGCTGACCTTGGTTCTCAAGGAGTTTCAGTGCGTATTTTATCCCATTGCGCCGTAAAACCTTGGTCTTCAGGCCGAGGATATCAGACGGTGCTCGATGCGGGCTGGTCGGCCTTTCGAATGATGCTCCGGTATAAGTGCGATTTCGCAGGTGCAACGTTCGCTGAACTTAACGAAGCGTTTTCAACCCAGATCTGTTCTGCGTGCGATTCGCGCAGCGGCCCTAAAGGTATCGCAGGTCTTGGAATAAGAGAGTGGACTTGCAGCGGATGCGGAACGGTACACGACCGCAACGTGAATGCCGCAAAGAACATTCTCGCGGAGGGACGTCGCCGCCTTGCAGAAGGAATCCCGGCCCTTTTATAGGGCGCGGGAGGACGTCAACGCATCACTGAATGTGGGCCAGGATGCCTTCGAGCTCGTCCAGACTGTTGTAGCTGACGATCAACTTGCCCTTCCCGGATGCCGCGTGTTGAAAAGCGACTTTGGCGCCGAGCTTCTCGGCGATCTCGGTCTCGAGGCGCTGAATATCCGGGTCGGCCGGCGCGGGGCTGCTGCCGGCGGAATCCGCGGCCCGCGGAGCGATGATGCGGCGCACCAGGGCTTCCGCGTCGCGCACCGACAAGGCCTTTTTGGCGACCAATGCCGCGACTTCGATCTGCTGCCGGCGCGTCGCCAGTCCCAGAAGGGCGCGTGCGTGGCCCATTTCGATCTGCCGGGTCTCCAGCATTTCCTTGACCTCGTCGGTCAATTCCATGAGCCGCACCAGATTGCTCACGGCAGCCCGCGAGCGCCCGACCGCCTCAGCCGCGGCCTGGTGCGTCAGGCCAAATTCTTCGATCAGGCGCAACAATGCACGGGCTTCCTCCAGAGGATTGAGGTCCTCGCGCTGAATGTTCTCGATCAGCGCCATGGCAACCGCGTCTTCGTCCGGCACATCGCGAATGACGGCGGGAATTTCCGACAGTCCCGCCATTTGCGCGGCACGCCAGCGCCGTTCGCCGGCAATGATTTCGTAGCGCTGCGATTCGGTGGGATTCGGCCGCGGCAGCGGCCGTACCAGGATGGGCTGGACCAAACCACGTGATTTGATGGAGTCGGCGAGTTCGCCCAAGGTCTCGGGACGCATATCGGCGCGCGGCTGATACTTGCCCCGCTGCAATAGATCCACCGGCAGAGAGGCCAGACGGTCGCCGGCCAACACCGGCGGCGGCTTTTCTGCCTCAGGGCTAGCGGCGCGCCGCGCGAGCAGCGGGCTGAGTTCAGCCAGGCCTCGACCTAAAGACGGCTTTTTGCCGGACATAGCCATTTCCCGTAAACGATTGGTCGATTATACGGGCGCGCCCGGCAGCTCGTCGCGGCGAATCATTTCACCGGCAAGGGCCAGATAGGCGAGGGCGCCTCGCGACTCCTTGTCGTGAAACAAGGCAGGTCTGCCGAAACTCGGCGCTTCCGCCAGCCTGACATTGCGCGGAATCACGGTGCGAAACACCTTGTCGCCGAAGTGCTCGGTCAGCTGCGCGGACACTTCATTGGCCAGATTGTTGCGGGGGTCGAACATCGTGCGCAGCAAACCTTCGATTTCCAGCTCGGGATTGATGCTGTCCTTGATTTGTTCGATGGTCTGCATCAAGGCGGTCAAGCCCTCGAGGGCGTAGTACTCGCATTGCATGGGAACCATCACGGAGTCTGCCGCCACCAGCGCGTTCAAGGTCAGCATGTTCAACGACGGCGGGCAGTCGACCAGAACCACGTCGAAATCCTGGCGCACCGGGCCCAAGGCATTGCGCAATTTGAACTCGCGCCCGACCGCCATGGTAAGCAGGCGAACTTCCGCGGCGGTGAGATCCTGGTTTGCCGGCATCAGCATGAAACCGCCATATTCGACCGGGACCAATGCTTCGACGGCGCCGCAATCACCCAGTAGGACATCGCAGCTGGTGCGGGATTGTGCATGCTTGTCGATTCCGCAACCCATGGTGGCATTGCCCTGAGGGTCCAAGTCGATGAGCAGGACGCGGCGCTTGGTCGCCGTCAACGACGCGGCCAAGTTCACGGCGGTCGTGGTCTTGCCCACACCGCCTTTTTGGTTGGCCACCGCAATGACGCGTTTCATTTATTTGACCGTTTCAAGTATTGCTCTTAGAACTTCGCACCAGCTCCACCAGATGACGTTCGTCGGTCAGGCCCGGCACCCTCAAGCGATGCACCGCTAAAGCGCGGAACGATCTGGGTAGTGCGGAAATCTCATCATCCGGCCGCTTCCCTTTCATCGCCAGCAGGCGCCCGCCGGGAGCACATAAGTGGCCGGCATAGGCCACGAAATCCGCCAGTGACGAGAGGGCTCGAGCCACCACTGTATCGAAAAGCTCGAAGGGTCTATAGCTTTCAGCACGAGAATTGACGATGAGAACGTTGTCGCAGCCTAATTGCTTTGCGGTCTGCTCGACGAATCGCGCCTTCTTGCCGGTGGCCTCGATCAGCGTAAATCGGCGCTCCGGGTTGACGATGGCCAGCGCCAGGCCAGGAAAGCCCGCACCGGTGCCGACATCGGCCAGACGCGTACCAAGCAGGAAAGGCTGCAGACTCAAACTATCGAGCACATGTTTGTGAAGCATGCCGGGACGATCGCGGATCGCGGTCAAATTGAATTGCCGGTTGCCCTGCTCCAGTTCATCCACCAGCCGCAGCAGCGTTTCTGCGCGCGCGCCGAGCTCGATGCCGAGTTCCTTCGCACCCGAGACCAGCAGGTCGCGTTCTGCATCGCGCATGCTCAGAGCCTACCGATCAGGAACGCGGTCGGGCACGCGGTCAGCCGGGTGATCGGAGGTGAGGTCAGAGGCGTCGAGTTGGAGGGTGAGCTGCGGGTCTGCTTCATCCAGCGCCTTTTCCATACGGGCGGCGAAAGCAGTGCCGCTGTCGGAACCTTCGCAACCTTGCGTGTTCGGCGTTGGCGTATTTTTCGTCCACATGGCGCACGCATCGGCAAAGATCCGCTCAGATTCCTTCTCCGGCAGCCGCACCACGGCTTCGATGCGCGCCAATCTGCCGTGCTTGAAGCACAGCATGTACAGAGACGGCGAACGAGCCATGAAGCGCGGGGCAGTCCCGTTGACGGCGTAGCATTCCGGGTCATCGGTGGGGCCCGCAACGTGAGCCTCGTCGCGAAACACCAGCACCTCGTGCACTGTCAAAGGGATATCTTTAAGAACGCTGCCGAAGGGCGCGATCAGAAGCACATGCCAATCATAAGAGGCATCCAGCGTGGGCAACGGCGCGGCGATCTGCGGCTTAGGCGTTGCGCAGGCCGCCGCCATCAACACCGCGGCTGCTGGCCCGGCCCACCGAGCATGCAGGCGGGCATGATTCATTCAGTGCCTCCAGCCAGGCGATTGGCGAGAATTTCAAGTTCGGCCGCAGCGTCGGCATCCTTCGGCCGATCGCGCTCGAGTACTCGATGCAAGGCCTGCAAGCCCAAGTCCTTCATCTTCGAGCAAGCCTTCGCATAGTGAACGCGCCAATCCGCAATCAGCTCGTGTTCAAAGAACTGATAGTCCCGGTCATTGACGATGGCATCGAGAACCATGGCGCATACGGCCAGCTGTTGAACGCGATGCCAGGACAGAACGGGCGCGGACAAGCCTTCGGCAAAGCAGCGATGCAGATAAGCAGGCGGGTCCGCGCTCGCGATGTCATCCAATAGATCGCGGACGTCGTAAGATTCAATCAAATGCTCAAAGCCCGCCATCGATCTCATTATCCCCGTCGTGTGAGAACATAGGAATATGAACCGAATTTATTTATTGCTGCTGCTCGCCACGCCGCTTTTGGCCAACGCCCCTGCTTTCGCCTTCGTGCGTGTTGAGCGCGGCAACTTGACATTTGAAAACATTCCGGAGGCTCCCGCCGAGCTCGCCGAAAAATTGGATGGTTACTTGAATGCGCGCCAGGCTATGCCGCTCGGCTGGTCGCCCCGCGGCCAGTTGCTGATTGCCACTCGGTTCGGTGACGTCGATCAACTTCATCTGGTCGACCAAGCCGGCGGCGCCCGCCGTCAACTGACCTTCCTGCACGAGCCGATCGCCGAAGCGGCGTTTTCACCTGACCCTTCGCGCAATGCCTACGTTTATCTCAAGGATGTGGGCGGCAATGAGAATGCCCAACTCTACTACCAGCGGGTGGGCGAACCGGCGGCGAAATTGCTGACGGACGGCAAGTCCATGAACGGCGCGCCGCTGTGGTCAAACAGCGGGCGCGAAGTGGCCTTCTTCACCACCGCGGGCGACGGGCGCAGCTATGACATAGATATCGTGGATCCGGAATCAGGCACGCTCCCGCGCCTGGCATTGACCGGCGACTCGAGTGCCACGTGGTCCGTACTCGATTGGTCGCCCGATGATTCGAAACTGCTGGTGCAGAAGGCGGTCTCGATCGGCGAAAGCTATTTGTACGTCGTCGATTTGAATTCCGGACAAAGACGCGAGGTGGATCCTGCAGCGGCGAAAGTTGGAATAGCGGGCGCGAAATTTACCCGAGACGGCCAGGGTGTTTATTTCATTTCGGATCGTGACGGCGAGTTTAAACGGCTGCGCTACATCAATCTGTTCACCAGTGAGAAGACCCTCCTTTCAGGGCAGATTCCCTGGGACGTAGAAGAATTGGCGATTTCGCGCGATGGGCATTACCTGGCCTATGTCAGCAATGAAGCGGGTGCCGGCAAACTCAATTTATTGGATTTGCGCACCCATCAGGACCTCACGCCGCCGAGGCTGCCCGCGCCGGGAGTCATCTCCTCCTTGAGCTTCGATTCGGAGGGCCAACGGCTTGCCTTCGGCTTCGCCGCGGCGAATCAACCGCGGGATGCCTACGTGCTGGATATTGCCCAGAATCGCCTGCAGCCCTGGACTCTTAGCGAAGCGGGTCCGGTCGACCTGGGTAAATTTGTCCTACCCAGGCTCGCTGAATTTCCGACATTCGACCGCGCGGATGGCAAAGCTCGTCAAGTTCCGCTGTATGTCTACGAACCCACGACCTCAGGTCCGCACCCGGTGCTCATTTTACTGCACGGCGGACCCGAGTCGCAGTTCCGTCCGGGCTTCGATCCCTGGATTCAATATGTGGTCAACGAGCTGGGCTTCGCGGTCATCGCGCCCAACGTGCGCGGCTCGTCGGGTTACGGCAAGACTTACATGGCGCTCGATAACGGCACGCTGCGCGAGGACGCGGTGAAGGATGTGGGCGCCATGCTGGTATGGATCGGCTTTCAGAGCACCTTCGATGCCAAGCACGTGGTGGTCGCGGGCGGCTCCTATGGCGGGTATTTGACTTTGGCGACGCTCGTCAATTACAGCGACCGATTGCGCGGCGGTGTCGACGTTGCCGGCATCGGGGACTTCGTGAGTTTTCTGACCAATACCGCGCCCTACCGGCAAAACCAGCGCCGCGCCGAATATGGCGATGAACGCGACCCGGCCATGCGGAGTTTTTTGAGGCGTATTTCGCCCCTCACCAATGCGGACCGGATTACCCGCCCGCTGCTGGTGGTTCACGGCAAGAATGATCCGCGAGTGCCGATTTCCGAAGCGGAACAAATCGTCAATAAATTACGCGTGAAAGACCGCGAGGTGTGGTATCTGCTGGCGGCCGACGAGGGGCACGGGTATCGAAAGAAACAGAACCGCGACGCCTACTACGCGACGTTCGCGCAATTCCTGATGATGCTGCGCAAATAGGGGCTTGTCTGTTCCGCGTGACCGCGAGCGCAGGCTATTTGCCGTCGTTGGTGGCGGTGGTGAGCGGCGAGGGATGGTCCGCGAAGTAAGCGGCGGCGATTTTGACGTCTTCATCGCTGGTCAGCAGTTGTGCCATGCCGTCCATGACAACGTTCTTGCGCCGACCGTTGCGATACGCGGTCAGTGCCTGTTCGAGGTAATCGACGTGTTGTCCCGCCAGCACCGGCGGTTTGGGAACCAATGGCGCCTCGACGCCGAGACCGTTCTCGCCGTGACAGGCCACGCACGCCGCGACTTGTTTCGGCGCCTTGCCGGCAGTGGCTGCGCCGGGTTTCACCGTTTCCGAGCCCTGCAGGTAGGCCGCGATGTCTTCGATGTCCTCATCCGACAGTGATGCCGCTTGCGCGTGCATGGTGGCGTGGGGCCGGCTGCCGTCACGATACTCTTGCAGCGCCGCAATCAGATAAGCGCCGTTTTGGTGACGCAGTTTCGGTACGCTGTAGTCAGGATACGCGTTCTTGTAGTTGACGACCCCGTGACACCCATAACAGGTATAGAACTTTTTCTCGCCCTGGGCCGGATCGCCCGCTGCATGCGCGCCAAGTGATAAACCTAAGGTCAGCGCCGCGCCTGCGAGGCTGCTCACGGGATTCAAGCGAAAAAACATCTAGTTCTCCGAGCCTTCGGGGGTTCAATAAGGTGCGCTGATGTTAAAGAGTGGGCGGCCAAATTGCCACTGATAGCGGCCTTAGTTGGAAATTTGCCGCTGCGCGCTATAAAACGTTTGCCAAATCCTGCAGCAGAGTCGGATCGGTTGGCTCGGTTCCCGCCGGGTATCTGCAATTCACCCGGCCTTCGCGATCGATGAGAAATTTCTCAAAATTCCACTCGATGTCGCCGGGATAGCCGTTTTCCTTCGCCGTCAGCCACGCGAACAGCGGGTGGCGGCGGGCGCCGTTGACCTCGATTTTCGCTGACAAGGGAAAAGTGACGCCGAAATTGACCGAGCAAAATGTTTGAATTTCCGACGGCGTACCGGGTTCCTGAGCGCCGAATTGGTTGCACGGAAAACCAATCACCGCGAATTTCTTCGATTTGAGTTCCTGATACAGATCCTGGAGGCGCGCATATTGCGGCGTGTAACCGCATTTGCTGGCCACATTCACCGCCAATACCGCGTTGCCCCGCAGTGACTCCAAGATATTGGCGCTGCCGTCGAGTCCCGGCACGACAAAATCGTAGAAAAAACTCTTCATGCCACACCCCTTCTGGTTGCGCACGCGCCGTTTACGCAGCGCGGTCGCGTTTCTTCAGATGCACCAGCAGCAGCGAAACCGCGGCCGGCGTGAGACCCGGGATTCGCGCAGCTTGCCCCAGCGTTTCCGGACGCACATCGCAAAGACACTGGCGCGCCTCATTCGACAGTCCGCCGACCTGCGAGTAGTCGATATCGGCGGGCAGGCGCAGCTCTTCATGGCGATGCTGGCGGTCGATCTCATCGCTCTGACGCTTAAGATAGCCCGAATATTTCGCCTGCACTTCGACCTGCAGTTTCACCTGTTCGCTCAAGCGCTCGTCCGTGTGCCAATCGGCGGCCGCGGCCGGCACGGCGCATTGCAAATCGTCATAGGACAGTTCCGGGCGGCGCAGCAGGTCAAAGGCATGGGCTTCCCGCGACAGCGGCGCACCCAGTTTGCCGAGCAAGGCTGCATCGACTTGACCCGGGTGCACAACCGCGCGCTCGAACCGCTCGACCTCTTGATCTACGATGGCGCGCTTGCGCTCGAAGAATTCCCAACGCTGATCGTCAACCAACCCCAATTCTCTGCCGCGCGGCGTCAGGCGCAGATCCGCATTGTCTTCGCGCAAGGACAGGCGGTATTCGGCGCGGCTGGTGAACATCCGGTAGGGCTCGGTGGCGCCGCGCGTGATCAAGTCATCGACCAGTACGCCTATATAGGCTTCGCTGCGTTTCGGGCACCAAGGATCGCGATCCTGCACTTTGAGAGCGGCGTTGGTGCCGGCGAGCAATCCTTGAGCGGCTGCTTCTTCATAACCGGTGGTGCCATTGATCTGGCCGGCAAAATACAGGCCGGACAGGAATTTGCTTTCGAGACTGGACTTCAAATCGCGTGGGTCAAAAAAATCATACTCGATGGCGTAGCCGGGGCGAGTGATGTGCGCGTGCTCGAATCCTGCGATGCTGCGCACGAACTCGTGCTGCACGTCGAAGGGCAGGCTGGTTGAAATGCCGTTGGGATAGATCTCGTGCGTATCCAGGCCTTCCGGTTCCACGAAGATCTGATGCGATGGCTTGTCGGCAAAACGCACGACTTTGTCCTCGACCGACGGGCAGTAGCGCGGGCCGACGCCCTCGATCACCCCGGTGAACAACGGCGAGCGCGCGGTGGCGGCGCGAATGATGTCATGGGTTCGTTCGTTGGTCGCCGTGATATGGCAGGGCAGCTGGCGCGGATGCGCGGCGCGCGTGCCGAGGTAGGAGAAAACCGGCCGCGGGTGATCGCTATGCTGCTCGCGCAGCGCGGAGAAATCGATGCTGCGCCCGTCGATGCGCGGCGGCGTGCCGGTCTTCAACCGGCCGACGCGCAAATTCAATTCCCGCAGGCGCGACGCCAGTCGCATGGAGGCAGGATCGCCGGCGCGGCCGCCGGCATGGCTCTCGAGGCCGACATGAATTTTGCCGCCCAAGAACGTGCCGACGGTCAGTACCACGCTACGCGCGCGGAATTCGATGCCGCTCGCGGTGACGACGCCCACGACGCGTTCGCCCTGCAGCTTAAGATCGGCCGCCTCCTGCTGAAACAGCGTCAAATTCGCTTGTGTCTCGAGCATGCGGCGAATCGCGCGCCGGTAGAGCTGGCGATCCGCCTGCGCGCGCGTGGCTCTCACGGCCGGTCCCTTGCTGGCGTTCAAGGTGCGGAACTGGATGCCGGCCTGATCGGTGGCGCGCGCCATTGCCCCGCCGAGCGCGTCGATTTCCTTGACCAAGTGCCCCTTGCCGATGCCGCCGATCGCCGGGTTGCAGCTCATTTGCCCCAACGTCTCGATGTTGTGGGTGAGCAGCAGCGTGCTTCGTCCTAGGCGGGCAGCCGCCAGCGCCGCTTCCGTGCCGGCGTGTCCGCCGCCGATGACGATCACTTCGTATTCCTGCGCAAAACGCATGACGCTGAATCTACTCGATATTTAAGTGGGGGCGCGTACTCTAATCCCATGCTTGAAAAAGCACCAGGGAACCATTTGCGGGTGTCAAGGAACCAAGGGAATCATGCAATGCCGTGCCGCACCCCGTGACAAAACCTTACGGCTGCTCCGTCAAATACTAGGCAACTCGGCAAACCCGTGCGTGCGGCTGAGCATGTCCGGCTGAGCATGTATAGTCCGTCGCGTGATCATTCGTCCCGCAATTCCCGCTGACCGCAAGGAGCTCGAGGCGCTGCAGCTGCGTGCCTCGCTCGTCAATGAGGGGGACCGCGAGGCGTTGCTGCTGCATCCGGATGCCATCGATCTGCCGATTGAGCTGATCAAGTCCGGCGGCGTGTTCGTGCTGGAGCAGCACGGCGCCGTCGTCGGCTTTTCGGCGATCCTGGCACGCGAAGACGGCGACACGGAACTCGATGCCCTGTTCGTCGAGCCGAGCATTCAACGCCAAGGCATCGGCAAACGGCTGGTCGAACATTGCGCAAAGATGGCGCGTTCCAAGGGATCGACCAGCCTGCATGTGGTCGGCAATCCTCACGCCGAACAGTTTTATCTCGCCTGCGGTTTCAGCATCATCGGCCGCTTCGAAACTCGATTTGGGCCGGGCCTGCTGATGCGACTGCCGCTGTAGAGGCGAAGCGCTCGTGTGGCGAAGCGCGGTGGCGGCGAGTCGTCGCCGTCATTCCACCGCGACAGGAATGCCGGCAAACTTCCCCGCCCACTGTTTCGGTCCGGTTTCGTGCACCGATTCGCCATCCGCGCTCACCGCCACCGTGACCGGCATGTCCTTGACGTCGAATTCGTACACGGCTTCCATGCCGAGTTCCGGAAAGGCAACGATGCGGCTGCCGCGAATGGCATTCGACACCAGAAACGCCGCTCCCCCGACCGCAATCAAATAGGCAGAACGATGCCGCGCGATCGAGGCGACCGTTTCAGGCCCGCGTTCGGCCTTGCCCACCATCGCCAGCAGTCCTGACTTGCCGAGCATGGTGTCGGTAAATCGATCCATGCGATTGGCGGTGGTTGGACCTGCTGGTCCCACGACTTCAGTGCCCACCGGATCGACGGGACCGACGTAGTAGATCACGCGCCCGGTAAAGTCCAGGCCGTCGGGCAGGGGCTTACCGGCATCGAGCAATGCGCAGATGCGCTTGTGCGCGGCGTCGCGGCCCGTCAGCAGCTTGCCGGACAGCAGCAACCGTTCGCCCGGTTTCCAGGTCGCGATCTCATTTTGAGTCAAACCATCGAGCGACACGCGGCGCGCGCCGGCATCCGCTGACCACTCAACCTTGGGCCAGAGATCTAAGTCCGGCGGCGTCAGCACCGCGGGTCCGGTGCCGTCCAGCGTGAAGTGGATATGGCGGGTGGCGGCGCAATTGGGAATCACAGCCACCGGCAACGATGCCGCGTGGGTTGGGTAGTCCAGAATCTTGACGTCCAGCACCGTCGTCAAACCGCCCAAGCCTTGGGCGCCGATGCCCAGAGCGTTGACCCGTCGGTATATTTCCAGCCGCAGCTCTTCCAGCGGCGTCGCAGGTCCGCGCGCGATCAGATCCCCGATGTCGATGGGCTCCATGAGCGATTTCTTCGCGAGCAGCATGGCCTTCTCGGCGCTGCCCCCGATCCCTAAGCCAAGCATTCCCGGCGGACACCAGCCCGCGCCCATCTCGGGCACCATCTCCAACACCCAGTCGGCGACGGAATCCGAAGGGTTCAGCATCGCGAACATGGATTTGTTTTCAGAGCCGCCGCCCTTGGCGGCAACCGTGATCTCGACCTCATCGCCTGGAACCATTTCGGTGTGGATGACCGCCGGTGTGTTGTCTTTCGTGTTGGCGCGCTTGAATGCCGGATCCGACACGATGGAGGCGCGCAGCTTGTTTTCTGGGTTGAGACAGGCTCGACGCACACCTTCGTTGATCATCGATTCGAGGTCGCGCTTCGCGTCCCATGAGATGCCCATGCCCACTCTCACAAACACCACCACG
>JALYIH010000098.1 GCA_030775865.1 Pseudomonadota bacterium
ATCGATGCCCAGACTCGGGACCGAGCGATCGAGAATCGATTTCACGGACGGTTTATTTCTCTCATCCCCGACTCGCTGAGCGCGGGGCACGCAGACATTCAGATACCAACGTCCGCGGCTGTCTTCAGTGAAATTACCCGCACGCAGTTCGAAGTTGCCCAAACCAAAGCTATCCCAAAGCGACAACCAACGTCCTGCGAAGTAGATCTGTCCCCCGCGATAGCGAATCGTTCTGACCTTAAAGGGTATCCAGCCCAGAGACCGGCGTACACCGCCACTCTTGCGCCAGGCCAGTCGGATTTTTTGATGTTGTCGGCGCCGCCGCGCGTATTCTTCCGCGATCTCCTGCACCGCTTGGACGGGAAGATGCAAGGCGCAGTCACCGCGCGTGACCCCTTTGAGGAACGGCCAGAAATCGAAACCCGACAAAAACCGCCGCTCGCGCTCGAACACTTTGACCGACAGCTCGTTGCAGTAATTGAACACCGTGTTGACCTCGCGGGCCAAGCCGCAAAGCCACTTAGCGTGCTTGTCCTTCACCCGCAGGCGCAGGACCCGAACAGCGGCGTGTCGATAACTGGACATTCATACAGTATGCCCAAAAAGCGATCTCATAACACCTTGGCAAACATCGAGAAATGCGGTCGTAGGATGCCCGCAAGGCTAGGCGTGTCGCTATCCGTGGCCGGCTTGAAGGCCGGCGCTTCTCGCGGGGAAATACGATGAAGGCTAAATCCTTCATCGGTCGGCTGACTCAGCAGGAGGACATCAATTTCCTGTTCAGCAATCGCATCCCGCGGCGTCTGGTGACGCGTTTCATGGGCTGGTGGAGCCGCATTGAGCACCCGTGGGTCTGCAATGGCAGCATCGCCCTGTGGCGCTTATTCTCCGATCTGAATTTGAGCGAAGCGAAAACGCCGCATTTTAAAAGCCTGCATGACTGCTTCACGCGGGAATTAAAAGAAGGCGCTCGCAGCATCGATATGCGCGCCGCTCATCTGATCAGCCCCTGCGATGGGCTGGTCGGTGCCTGCGGGCCGATTGTGCGCGGGACGGTGCTGCAGGCAAAGGGCTTTCCCTACTCGCTGAGCGAACTTACGGCGGATGCGGAATTGGCGGCGCAGTACGAGGGTGGGCAATACATCACCCTGCGGCTGACCTCGAGCATGTACCACCGATTTCACGCACCCGCCGATTGCCGGATCGAGCAGGTCAACTACATTTCCGGCGATACCTGGAACGTCAATCCCATCGCGCTGAAACGCGTCGCAAGACTCTTTTGCAAGAACGAGCGTGCGGTGATCCGTTGCCGGCTCGCCGCCGGCAACTTGCTGACGCTGGTGCCGGTCGCGGCCATCTTGGTCGCCAGCATCCGCCTTCGATTCCTCGACGTGCTCCTGCACCTCAAGTATCGCGGTCCAAATGTGATCCCCTGCGACGCGGCGCTGCAGCGCGGCGAGGAAATGGGGTGGTTCGAGCACGGCTCCACTATCATAGTGCTCGCTCCGCCGGGCATCGGCCTGGCTGAGGGGGTATTCGAGGGGGCCCGGGTGCGGATGGGGCAGCCCTTGATGCTGATCGGCTAAATAGCAACTTTCTTCGGCCAGCGGTGTTTTGTTTCTAAACGAACACACACTCCAGTGCAAACGCAAACTACGGCCGAGTTCACGACATTTATGCGTGCCTATCAGGACATGGTTTTTTCGACTGCCGCCCGCTTGGCGGGCAACGACACGCAGGCGGAGGACATTGCCCAAGAGGTGTTCATTCGCGCCTTCGAGCACTTCTCGGATCTGCGCACCAGTGGCACCGCGGGCGGCTGGCTCAAAACCGTAACCACCAACCTTACGCTCAATTACTTGAGCCGCTACCGCAAGCGCTGGCGGCTGTTCTCGGAAATGCGCGCCGTCACGGAGGACAGCGATAGCGAGGCTGCGGAATTGGACTGGGAAGTCCCGGACACGATACTCGCGGACTTGAGTGCCGAACAGCGTTGCGCCATCGTTGATGCAGCGCTGAGGCAGTTGCCGGACCACCAGCGGCTCCCTTTGGTGCTGTATCACTTCGAGGACCTGTCCTACCAGGAGATTGCCATCAAGCTGAATGTCTCGCTGACGAAGATCAAAACCGACATACGCCGCGCTCGCGCTGCGCTGCTGCCGCTGTTGCAGAATGGCGGCGCTGCGCGCGACACCCTGGATGGCTGAGGGCATCATGACCAAGCACATTGATTCGGAGCAAAAACTCGAGCGAGCGATGAATCAAGCGCTCAAGGGGCTGCCCCAGCGCCGGGCGCCCAGCACGCTGGAATTGCGCGTCGCCAATGAATTGCAGCGGCGCGCTGCACTTCCCTGGTGGCGGGTCAGTTTCGCGCATTGGCCGGTGGCACCGCGCGTTGCATTCGTCGTCATTTGCATTGTGCTCGTGGCCGCGACGATTTTGGGAGGCATCTCCGCCTTCGTAGGAGTTCGGTCCTTGAATGAGGTCGCGGCCCTGGCGCTCTCGTGGGCGCATCCCTTCTTGGCGGTCCTGTCATCGGCGGGCGGAGTCACGGCGCTGCTGGTGCACGTCATTCCACCGCTGTGGTTATACGGAGGCATGACGCTCGGGATCGTGCTTTACGTTGCGTTATTCGGGCTTGGTGCCGCGGCCTATCGCACGCTGTATCTTCGGCCTTCATTGATAGGTAGCGAGTTATGAATATGTATCTATTGCGGCGCTTAGGATTCCTATTTGCGCTGCTGTGTGTGACAGCCGTGGCCGGTCACCCTGGCGCCGCGGTGTCGAAAACCGCAACGCCCAAAACGACGGCGCCGGCAGCCGCCGCTTCGACGGCCACCACGGACGATCACTCGGCAACGGCGGCACCGGCGGCGGCCGACACGGACGACTTCAACGATGAGCCGGAATCGGTGGACCGTCACGACCGCCTCGATTGGCGCAACCGCATCGAGACGCGCCATCGCCGCCATCGGCATGATACTAACGACAACAACATCGTGAGCATCGGACACTCCAGCCATTTGCAGAGCGGAGAGAAGGCCGATTCGGTGGTTTCGGTTTTCGGATCTTCCACCAGCGAGGGCGAGGCCGTGGACGTGGTCTCGGTGATGGGCAATACGCGGGTCACCGGTCCGGTACACGACAGCGCCGTGGCGGTGTTGGGCAATGCGTACATCGATAGCAAAGTCGATGGTGATGTGGTGGCGGTCCTGGGAAATGTAACGCTCGGACCCAACGCTGAAATCGGCGGCGACGTGGTGGCGGTGCTGGGCACGATGCAGCGCGATCCCGCTGCAATCATTCACGGCTCAGTACAAAGAATTCTCAACTTCGACGCCGGCGGTGCCGGCGGCTTTAACTGGCTCAATACCTGGATTACTCATTGTTTGTTGTACGCCAGGCCGTTGGCCCTCGTTCATGGACTTGGTTGGGCCTGGACGCTAGCTCTGGGTCTTTTGGCGTTTTACGCCTGTCTCGCGTTGCTGTTTCGCTCGAGTGTCGATCTATGCGTGCAAACCCTCGAGAGCGAGCCCGGGCACACCGCGCTGGCAGCGCTGATCGGCATACTGTTAACGCCGGTGCTGCTGGTGCTGCTTTGCGTCACCGTGATCGGCATCGCGGCGGTGCCCTTTGTCGTGGGCGCGCTGTTCTGTATGTCGCTGTTCGGCAAAGCGGTCATGCTGGCGTGGCTCGGCGGCCGCGTCTCGGGCAAACGGCCAGGCCCCGCCGGGCATCCGGCTGTCGCGATACTCATCGGCGGCGCGCTGGTTCTGGTGCTGTACGTGGTGCCGGTGGTGGGTTTCCTGGTTTATAAATTGCTGGGTTTCTTCGGATTTGGCGCCGTGGTCTATACATTGGTGCTGCGTGCCCGCGCGCGCAGAGCGGTCAATGGTGCGTCCCCGCCACCGCGAAGCGCGACCGCGCCAGATCTGCGCAATACAGCGACGTCGGCGTCGGCAACGATGGCACCGGCAACGATGGCAGGCGCGGGATGGACTGCAAGCGCGGCTCCTGCAGCCGGCGCGGCCGCCGCTGCCGAAGGCGCCGCCGCGACGCCCGACTCGAGTGCCGTCGGCGGCCCGGTGCCACCCGCCTCAGCGCCGCCACCGTCCGCGCCGCCCGCTTTCATGCCGCCGCACATCACTGCGGCGATGCCGCGCGCAGGTTTTTGGATACGCATGGCGGCGTTGCTGCTGGACGTCTTGTTGGTCGGATTCCTCATGAGCGTGCTGCAGCCATTCGGCAACTTTCACATCGTTGTGCTAGCCATCTACGGGGCGGTGATGTGGAAACTGCGGGGCACGACGGTCGGCGGCATTGTGTTCGATTTGCACGTGGTTCGTCTGGACGGCCGTCCGGTTGACTGGGAGACGGCGATCGTGCGTGCCCTCGGCTGCTTCCTGTCCTTGTTCGTCGTGTTCTTGGGCTTCATCTGGATCGCCTTCGACCATGACAGTCAGGCCTGGCACGACAAGATCGCCGGGACCGTGGTGGTACGGGCCAAGCGAGGCGCGCCGCTGCTCTAAACCTCGGCACCGTGAATTTGACCGATTGATTTTTAGCGCTCGCCCGGACGAACACTCGACCCGAGCAACATCACGGTGCCGAGGCGCTCAATTTACAAGCGCTCGCGAATCGCGGCGGGTAGCAATACCTTGTATCTGCGGCTGAGCGGGAGGCGCTCGCCGTTTCGCAGTATCAATTCATAATCGCCGTGAAACATCGGCTGCAGCTCCGCAATGAAGGTCAGCTTCACCACGTGCGCGCGGTGCACCCGAATGAACTCGCCGGCGTCCAGTTGGGCGACCAGCTTGGCCAGAGGTTCGCGCACCAGGTGCACTTTGCCGCCCACGTATATCTCGACGTAGTTACCCGCGGCCGATAGCCGATCGATGCTCTCGACAGGAATAAAATAGGCGCGGGCTCGATCGCGGACCAGAACCTGTTTGATGGGCGCGGGTTGTCCCGGCATGTTGGCCAGGACGCGCCGCACGCGCTCTTCAAAATCTCCTTGATCCGGATCCGCCAGTTCGGCCTTTATCCGCTCGATGCTGCGCAAGAATCGATCGCGGTCGAAGGGCTTGAGCAGGTAGTCGAGAGCTTGCACGTCGAACGCGCGAACGGCGTGCTCGGAATAGGCGGTCGTGAACACGATGTGCACCGAGAGCTGTCCGCGGATCGCCTCGATGACTTCAAAGCCGCTGCGATCGCCCAGCTGAATATCCAGAAAGACGATATCGGGCTGATGCGCGGCGATTTCCGCCACCGCCGTGTCCACGGAGTCCGCCTCCGCAACCACTCGAAATTCAGGCAGAGGCGCGAGGAAGCGCAGCAGCTTGGCGCGCGCCGGCGGTTCATCGTCGACGATGATGACGGAATGGGTCAAATCGCGACCGGGAAGCTTAAGGTCACCACGGTTCCTTTCGGTTCGCCCTTTGCTAAAACAAAGGTATGGGTGCCTGGAAACAGCAGTTCCAGTCGCCGCGCGACATTGGAGAGCCCGGTGCCCGGTTTTATGGTGGAATCGCTCATGCCCACGCCATCATCGCGGATGGTGTATTGGAGGTTTGTCCCCTGTTGGAACACATCCACGGACAGATTGCCGCGGCCCGCCGCGAGCCCATGCTTCAGCGCATTTTCGACCAGCGGCTGCAGCAACAGGCGTGGAACCTCTACTTTGTCGAGTCCCGGCGCAACGTTGAGTTCGAAGGTCAATTGTCCGCGAAAGCGCTCCGTCATCATCGAGGCATAGCCTCGCAGCCACTCCAGCTCACGCGCCAACGGCACCAGCACGTGATTGTCCGAGTCGTAGGCCGCGCGCATCAGGTCGCCCAAATCGCTGATCATGCGGTCAGCGGCGTCGACGTCTTCATGCATGCGATTCGAAATGGCATTGAGCGCATTGAAGAGAAAATGAGGTTCGATCTGTGCGGTCAAGTGCTTCAGGCGAGCTTGGCTGAGTTCGGCCGCCAGTTCCGCGGCGCGCAACTCGCCGGTGCGCCTGATCTTGAATTCGCGGTTTGCAAAGATCACCACCAGGATGATGATGTAGGTGATGAGATCCTTTTGCAGCTCGTAGAATGCCTGCACAGGAAGGCTATCGAAGCCATAGTGTTGGCCGGCGGCGGCATACGCCAACTTGCGAAGGATCAGGATGCCCGCAACGTGCAACGCGCAGAACACCAGCGCCGCGCATGCATGCGCAACGAAGGCGCGCCATCGCGGACGGGCATCCAATCGAAAGCGCCGTTCGAAGCGCGCGATGAAGGGGACGAGCGCGAAGACGACGACGGCACTGCTGACTTCCCATACCAGCGGTTTCCAGGCCGCGATGTCCGGTCTGCCACGCAGGCCGACGATCTGATTGATGCCAAGGTACACGCCGAACAGCAATGCCAGGACCGCGTACAGCGCCCACCCGGAACGAGTCGGGCGAAGGGGGCTATCGTTGGGGATTGCAGCCATGGGGAATACTTGAGACAGGTTCCTAGTTGATGTCCTGGGGCACGCCGTGTTCGGTCGCCAGGCGCTCCGCCAGGGGCGCGCCGCTGCGGGCCGTGCGCTCGGGAGCAGCGCTCGGCGAGCCGCGCTCAAGTCCGAACACGGGACGCAGCCGCCGCACGCGGCGGATGGCTTCGTACCCTAAGAAGCACGTTGCGACAGTGACCAGCACCAGTAACGCTCCTTCTACCGGCGGATACAACTGCGACGGCTTCAGTGCATGCGCCACCACGACGATGACCGTCTGATGAAGTATATACACCGGGAATATCGCGGTGGTCAGATAGCGTCGTGCCGCGCTGTCGTGAGTCAGATGGCGGTGGGCAAATCCCACGACGGCGGCAATGGCCAGCCATTGCTCGGCACCGTAAATGGTGCGCGCAAAGAGCCGCAGTGCCTCCGGCGGTATGGCCGCGTCATCGCTGTAGGCGCCGAAGTACGCGCTCAAGAATGCCCAACCGAGAATCGCGAGGCCTATGGTCAGCCAGCGAGTGCGCGCAAGCGTTGCCCAAGGCGCGCGCGCGCCGGCGAGCGAAAAGCCGAGCAAAAACACCCCGAAATACATGGCGTGGTTGTACCAGTCGCCGACCAGCGCATGCGTGGCGGGAAATCTAGGCGCCAACCCCAAGCGGATCGCGCAGAGGTAGGCTAATGGCCAGAGCAGTATGCCGACGCCTGACAGGCGCCGCTCCGCGAGACGGCGCAGCCACGGAATGATCGGCGGCGCGAGGCGAACGGCCAGATATAGCACCACGGTGTAGACCCAGAGATATGCCACGAACCACAAATGGTTCCAGGTCGGCATGATCAGGCAGTCAGCGCCGCGGCAGAACCCGTGGAAGCCGGTGATGTACAGGCGAAGAAACTCGCCATAGCTCCTGGCGTAGCCGACTTTCTCGACGACTTCCAGGTAGGACTGTGGCGGCACGATCACCAGCATGCCGAAGGCCAGCGGAATGAGAAGGCGGGTGGAGCGTTGACCCAGAAAGTGTCGCGTGCCTTGCCGCGCCAGCAGGTAGCCCGTGGCGACGCCGGAGACCAGGAACAACAGCGACAACCGCCACGGCGAGGTCAGCATCATCAGCGGCTCGATGTCGTGCGCGGCATGAGGACTTTTTACATGCCAATCCCAGGTCACGTAGTACATGCCGACGTGATACAGGATCAGCAGCATGAACGCGCCGATCCTGACCCAATCCAGGTCGTAGCGGCGTGTCCCTAAGTCTTCTTTGAACAAGTTCTGCGCGGTCATAGCGCCTCCAATGGTGTGTCCGTGGGGGCAGCGTGGGCGAGGCGCTCGGCCCGCGCAACGCACCTGGGATAAGCGGGACTTAAGGCAGGATGAGTGGCGAAATATGCGATCATTAAGCGGTGACACCAGGCAATGACAATCCGCTCGAAGCGTATGTGCGCGCTGCATTGGCGCTGCAGGGCTATCATTTCGATGAGGCGCAAATTGCTGAAATCGTCGTGCAGTTCTCGCGCCTAGAGGCGATCGCGCAAACGGTGCTGCAATGGCCCCTGCCGTTCGCATCCGAAGCGGCGCCGGTGTTTCGCCCGTGATCGGCGACGCTGCCGACATCGTGAGCCAAATCAGCCAGGGTGTTCGCAGCGCCGTGTCGGTGCTGGCCGAAACCAAGGAGCTGATAAAGGCGCGCAATCCAGATTTAAACTGCTTCACTGCGACGACTTTTGAGCGTGCCGAGCGCGAAGCCGCGGCGATCGATGCCCTGCGAGCCCTGGGAAAGCCGCTGCCGCCGCTTGCCGGCGTGCCCTACGCGGTGAAAAACCTGTTCGACATCGAAGGCATGGTGACGCTGGCGGGCGCCAAGGTGAACGCGTCCAATGCGCCTGCAGCCGCGGACGCGACCGTTGTCGCGCGCATGCATCGCGCCGGCGCGGTGCTGGTCGGCGCGCTCAACATGGAAGAACTGGCTTACGGTTTCGTCACGGAAAATCCGCACTACGGCACGACGCGCAATCCGCACGATCGCACGCGCGGTGCGGGCGGTTCGTCCGGCGGTTCGGCGGCGGCGGTGGGCGCAGGGATGGTGCCGATATCCTTAGGTTCGGACACCAGTGGGTCGATTCGAGTGCCCGCGTCGCTTTGCGGAGTATTTGGCTTGAAACCCACTTATGGACGCCTGCCGCGAAGCGGCACCTTTCCCTTCGTGAACAGCTTCGATCATGTGGGGCCGTTTGGCGCGAGCGTCTCGGATCTTGCATTAGCCTACGATGCGATGCAGGGGCCGGACCCACTCGATCCCGCGTGTGCGCAGCGCGCGGTCGAGCCAGTCAGTATGGCGTCGACACTGCCGCCTGGAATTCGCATCGGTATTCTCGGCGGCTGGTTCCACGAGTGGGCGGGTCCGGTAGCTCGACGTGCCGTGCAATTCGCTGCGGCCACTCTGCGCGCAACGGAGTGGACCGAACTGAAGGGCGCCGAAGCCGCACGTGCGGCCGCATACATCATTACCGGCGCGGAAGGCGGTGCATTGCATCGCCCGCGCTTGCTCCAACAGTATGAGGATTTCGGACCGGCATCGCGCGCCCGCTTGGCGGCCGGGAGCTTGATTCCTGCCTCCTGGGTGGTGCAGGCGCAGCGGGTCCGCCAACAGGTGTATCGAGAAGCGATGGAGCTGTTCAAACGATTCGACCTATTGATTGCGGCGGCTTCCCCGGTGGTCGCCCCCCGCGTCGGCGAGGAGACCCTGCTGATCAACGATCGCAGCATTGCTACCAAAGCGGGTCTTGGCGTACTCACGCAGCCGATTTCGTGCATTGGACTGCCGGTGTGCACCGTGCCCGTCTGGCCCGGCAGCGACGCGTCTTCGCAGGAACCGGAATTGCCTTTGGGCGTGCAACTCATCGGCGCGCCCTGGCGCGAGGACCTGTGTCTTCGCGCGGCACGCACTCTGGAGCAGGCCGGCGTCGCGCAGTTTCGGCTACCATGAGCTGATATGGAACACACGTTAAGCGCCGAACCGACGCACTCGCGCTGGAGCCGCGCGCTGCCGCCGCGTCTTATCATCAAGCCCGGCGACACGGTTCACCTGGAGTGTCAGGATTCCAGCGGCAGTCAAGTCCGCCCCGGCTCGACGGTGGCCGACTACCTCAAGATTGACCGCAGCAAAATCCATGCGCTCACCGGGCCCATCGAAATCGAAGGCACTGAACCCGGCGATGTGCTGCAGATCGACGTTCTGAAAGTGGTGCACAAAGGTTGGGGATGGTCCAGTGTGATCAACGGTCTCGGATTCCTGAAGGAGCGCTTCTCGGAGCCTTATCTGTTTCACTGGAGTCTGGAGCGCGACGTCACTCGCTCGCTGCATCCTGCGGTGGTGCCGCTGCGTCCGTTCTGCGGTGTGATGGGCGTTGCATCTGCCGAAGACGGCGAATTTCGCACCCGCCCTCCCGGCGCGTTCGGCGGCAACATGGATGTGCGTGAGCTATGTACCGGCGCTACGCTGTACCTGCCGGTGTTCAATCGCGGAGCGCTGTTCTCCGCCGGAGACCCGCATGCCGCACAGGGCGATGGCGAGGTCTGCATCAATGGCATGGAGTGCCCAGCGGACGCGACATTGCGATTCCACATTCACAAACGGCGCTCATTGCGAGGACCGTTGATTGAATCGGCGGAGTCGGTGTGCGGGGACGGCGTGGCCGATTCGTGGGTGGTCGTGGAATCCGGCGTTGATGCGCTGGCCGCCGCACAGGCGGCCACCCTGCGCATGATCGACTTGCTGGTGGACGTGTGGGGCTTCGAGCCTGTCCAGGCCTACGTACTGTGCAGCGTTGCGATGAAACTGCGCTTGAGCCAGGTCGTCAATGAACCGATGATCACGGTCAGCGCTGCGCTGGCCAAACAAGTGCTGCCGGTGCGAAAGCTGTTTTAAAGCGGCGGCCGATCAAAGCGGTCGGCGATGCCGCGTCAGCGTCGCGGCAATCGCGGCCAGCACCGCCATTCTTACCGCGACGCCGTTGTTCACCTGTTCGCGAATGACCGAGCGGGGTCCATCGGCCACTTCGGATGCAATTTCAACACCGCGGTTCATGGGTCCCGGATGCATGACGAGCACGCTGGGCGCTGCCAGTTTCAAGCGCTGCGGCGTCAGCCCGAAATCCCGAAAGTACGCGGCATCATCCAGCGCCGCGGCTTGCGCCATGCGTTCCTTTTGAATTCGCAGCATCATCACCACGTCCGCGCCGGCGATGCCGTCCTCGATGCGCGTGAAACGCTGAGCGCCGCGAAACTCAGCTTCTTCCGGCAGCAACGCTTGCGGCGCCACCAAGCGCAGATCCGTTGTCCCCAAGGTACCCAGAGCGGTGGCCGCCGATCGGGCCACTCGCGAGTGTTTGATGTCGCCCACGATGGCCACTTTAAGACCGGTGAAGCGGCGCTTGTGGGTGCGAATCGTCAAAACGTCGAGCAGTCCTTGGGTGGGATGCGACAGATGCGCTTCACCCGCGCTGATCACCGACACATGCGGCGCCACATGATCGATCAGGAATTCCGGCATGCCTGCTTCCGAGTCGCGAATGACGAACACATCGGTATTCATCGCCTCGAGCGTATAGATCGTGTCCAGCATGCTCTCGCCCTTGGCGCGCGAGCTGGAGTGCAGGTCCAGGTTGAGGACATGCGCCCCCAGGCGCCGGCTGGCAAGATCGAACGAGGCGCGCGTGCGCGTGCTGGGCTCGAAAAATAAGTTTGCGAGGGTTACGCCGGCCAGCTCGCGCCCCTCGTAGGCGGGCTGCCCCGGCAGGCGACGGTAGCGCTCCGCTCTATCGAGGATCGCCGTCAACGCGTCGCGTGTCAGGCCGTCGAGCGTGATGAGGTGGCGCAAGCCCCCCGCGCTGTCTTGTTGTGATTGCATCTGCGCCTCATGTTTTTTCGCTAAACCAACGTTCCAAGATCACGCAGGCCGCCGCTGCGTCGACATCGGACCTTGCCACGCGCCGCCGTCTTAAGCCCGACTCCCGCGCCGATTTCAGCCGAGCCTCGGCTTCGAGCGACGAATAGCGTTCGTCGACCATCGCAACCTCGAGTCCGTAGCGGCGCGCCAGTTCAGCCGCAAAACTTCGCGCCGCTGAGGTCATGTCGCTGTCGGAGCCGTCCACATTATACGGCAGGCCGACCACCGCCATGTCCGGTTGCCAATCGCGCATGAGCGAGGCGATGACCGACCAGCGAGGTTCACCCAGGTCTGCGGGCACCGCCTCCAAGGCCGAGGCGCTGCGGCTGACGGTGTCGCCGCTGGCAACGCCGATCCTGCGCAGGCCAAAATCGAAAGCCAGAACGATCTTCGGCCGGGAAGACTCAGGCATTTCCGCCGATGGGACTGACTCGAGATAGTTCCACGCCGAGAAGGCGGCCGGCCGCATGCCAGCGCGATTCGAACGGCAGATCGAAGATCAGTCCCAAGTCCACCGGAGCGCTGAGCCACGCATTGGCGCGAATCTCTTCCTCCAACTGACCGCCGTCCCAGCCGGCATAGCCCAGGGCGACAACCGCCTCGGCCGGACCCTGGCCACGTGCCATCGCGGCCAGAATATCCCGGGAGGTCGTGACATGCAGCGTATCGGAAACTTTGAGCGTGGAATCCCAATCACCAAAGGCGCGGTGTACCACGAAGCCGCGATCGGTTTGCATGGGGCCGCCGCGCAAGACCTGGCGCTCTCGCAAGGGTCCTTTGCCAAGCTCGATTTCCAGCTGCTCGAAGATTTCGCCCATGCGCATCGGCAGAGGCTTGTTGAGGATGAGGGCCAGAGCGCCGCGTGAACTGTGATCGCATATCAAAGCCACGGTCTGCGCAAAGTTCGGATCACCCATGTAGGGCATGGCGATCAGCAGCTGGTTGGTCAGGTAACCTGGATCGCTCATGAATGGATTGATTCGTTAGGGCTTATTCGGTTCTGCGTAGAACACGCCCCCGCCCTGCGAGGCTCCCTCGAGGAATTGCCACTCGTACGCAATGCGTATTTGGTCATGTTTCGAGGACAAATCGCTCGGGAATGGATCGAAGGGCGCCG
This sequence comes from Pseudomonadota bacterium, assembly GCA_030775865.1. Classification (GTDB taxonomy): domain Bacteria; phylum Pseudomonadota; class Gammaproteobacteria; order Steroidobacterales; family Steroidobacteraceae; genus Bog-1198. The sequence continues at coordinate 12,538 of JALYIH010000098.1, forward strand.
CCAGCTTCAGGATTCTCATGGCGGCCTCATCGATTTCCGCATGTCCGCTGCTGCGCCGGACGATGGTTTGCAGCAGCTTGCCGTCGGCGCCGATGGTCACCTCGATCACGGGGGTACCGGAGAGTTTTTCACGCCGCGCAACGTCGGGGAAATTCATCGTGCCGACGCGCTCGATTTTGCGCCGCCAGCTATCCAGGTACACCGCGACGTCGGATTCGCGCGTATCAGCCGCGATCCAGAGTTCGTGTTTCGCTTCGCCGCGCAAACGCAGCTCAATGCCGTCATCGTTTGGCGTCATCGCAAGGTCCGGTCGCTTCTCGAGCAGCAGCGGCAGCGCGGAGGCGTCCCTGGCGGCCGCGGCAGAGGCGAAGTAGAAAATCTTTTGCGAAGGACCATGCGTTGCGACGAGTTCTTCCGCTCCCGTATCAGAACCGGATTGCTGTGCGTCCAGTCCCTCGCCGCTGGGAACACCGGGACGGTCGACAGGCATCAACGATGACTTGGGAATCACACTGCGTTCCGGTTTGAGCGTATTGCCCAAACCTAACTGGGTACGTTGCGACAAGTAACGGGCATTCGGGTTTTTCGCGACGCTCGGTGCACGATCGTTGACGAGGACGACCTCCAGTCCCGGCGCCCCCGCGTCCCCCGAACTGCTGCTGGAAGAGCTGAAGCTCACGCCCAGGATGATGATTCCATGCAGCAGCGCCGCGAGAAAGCAAGTGGTCAGCATGCGGTCGTTGGCGGGCGGCAGCCCGGTGCGAAGCATGTCGCCGCCTTGCAGCACATCGCCCGTTTGAAGCATTTCTGAAGTCACGCGGCGCTCAAGGTCCTGTCGATCGCTTCCACCAGCATGGCACCAATGTCGACACCATGCTTCTTGTTTAGTTCGCGAATGCCCGTGGGGCTCGTCACGTTGATTTCAGTGACGTAATCGCCGATCACATCCAGCCCGACGAACAGCATTCCGGCAGCGCGCATTTTGGGCCCGATCTGCGCACACAACCATCGATCGCGCTCATTGAGCGCTCGACTCTCCGCGCGTGCGCCGGCCGCCAAGTTGCCGCGGTGGTCCTCCGGGTTGGGAATGCGCTGCAGCGCAAAGGGAACCGGCTCTCCATCCACCAAAATGATCCTGCAGTCGCCCGCAGTGACGATTTCCGGCAGGTATCTCTGAACGATCGCATATCGGGTGCCGTAAGCGGTGAGAGTTTCGAAGATGACGTTGCGGTTCTTATCGCCGTGCTCGAGAACGAATATGGACTTGCCGCCCATGCCATCGAGCGGCTTGCACACCGCTTTGCCGTGTTCGCTCAAGAATTCACCCATGTCGTGCATGTTGCGTGTGATGAGCGTCGGGGCGCAGCATTCGGGAAACCACGCCGTGTAGACCTTTTCGTTCATGTCCCGCAATCCTTGCGGGCGGTTGCAAACCAAGGCGCCTTGGATCTGCGCACGATCGAGAATGTAGGTGCAGTAGATGTACTCGGTATCGAACGGCGGATCCTTGCGCATCAAAATCACGTCGAAATCGCCCAGTTTGCTGTTCGCGGCCCTTCCCAGTGAAAACCAGCTTGCGGCATCGTCCATGACCTGGAGCGGCGCAAGGCGACCCCAGGCGATACCATCGCGCAGCCATAGATCCTTCAGCTCGGCGTAGAAAAGCTCCCAACCTCGCGCCTGCGCGGCGAGCAGGATCCCTACGGTGCTGTCCTTCGCCGGGTTGATCGCTCCGATGGGGTCCATGATCACGACGAGACGCACTCGAGACGACATCCTCATTCCTCCAGTCTAGCGCAAGCGGCCGTGCGGCCGGCCTTGATGGGAAAACTGTGAACCAGGCCACCGTTGTTTAGGCCGCCATGCCTCGAAATGTCGACGCCGTACCGTGGCTTGCGGAGCCTGGATATGTTAAAAAGCCACAAGATTCCAGCACCTACGCACTCATGGAGAGCATGATCACCAGCGGTAAGCCTAAACTCACGGGCCTCAAGGTTCTCGTGATCGACGACAGTAAGACTATTCGCCGGACCGCTGAAACGCTTCTCACCAAGGAGGGCTGTGAAGTGTTTACCGCCGTGGATGGTTTCGACGCCCTGTCCAAGATCGCCGACCATCAGCCGGACATCGTGTTCGTGGATATCATGATGCCTCGCCTCGATGGATACCAGACCTGTTCTCTGATCAAGCACAACAAGGTCTTCAAACAGATTCCCGTGATCATGCTGTCCAGCAAGGATGGTTTGTTCGATCGCGCTCGCGGTCGCATCGTAGGATCGGAACATTATTTGACCAAGCCGTTTACCAAAGACGAATTGTTGGGAGCGATCGAAGCTCACGTCGGGAAATGACGGAGAATATAAGATGCCATTGATTCTAATTGTTGACGATTCACCCACCGAGGTATTCGTCATGCAAAAGGCGCTGGAGAAGCACGGGTTCAAGACTGCCGCAGCTGAGAATGGCGAAGAGGGCGTGCGCAAAGCCCGGGAAATGAAGCCGGATCTGATCTTCATGGACATCGTGATGCCGGGTGTTAACGGCTATCAAGCGACTCGGATGCTGATCAATGACCCCGAGACCAGTTTGATACCCATTATCATGGTGACCACCAAGGGCCAGGAAACGGATCGCGTTTGGGGCTTACGGCAGGGCGCGGTGGACTATCTGGTCAAGCCCGTGTCCGCGCAGGCTTTGGTCGAGAAGGCGCAGGCCGCACTGGGCACATGACGAGTACGACTAGCGGATCGGACACCAGCCTGCGCGGCTTGCGTGATCGGCCATTCGAGTTGCTGAAGGAACTGGAGAAGCGCAGCCGAACGGTGGCAGCAAACAGTGTCGCCGAAGCGGAGGCGGGACAAGAATGGGTGGGGGTCGCTTTCCGCATGGGCGGCGAGACCTTTTTGGTGGCCCGCGAGGAGACGCGGGAGGTCTTGGGTTATCCCGCCGCCGTCACCCGCATTCCCGGCGCGAAAAGCTGGGTAAAGGGGTTGGCAAACGTTCGCGGAGCCCTCATGCCGATGCTGGATTTGCGGCAATTCCTCGGCAGCGGTGCGACGGCCTCAGGGCGCAACACCAGGATTGTCGTGGTCAATCATCGGGACATCCCGGCCGGATTGATGGTCGATGAAGTCTTGGGATTCCGGCGGTTTGCGGAATCGGAATTCGACGCGGAAGCCCCGCCGACGGTGATCCGCTGCGATAGCTATCTTGCCGGCGCTTTTCGCCGCGGGGGCGAAGTTTGGCCGGTCTTGAGCCTGAAAACTCTGGTGGAGAGCCAGAGCTTCTTACAGGCCGCAAGCTAGGTATGTGGAACGCAAGATGACGAGCAGGCCAACGGAAACCCCATCTACCACGAATCTCATGCCGGTACTGGCAGGGGTGCTCGTGCTTTGCTTAGGGGTAGCCGGCGTATTGACGGCGATGACACGCAGTTCCGTTCCGGTCGCGGCGCCTGCCGAGCAATTGTCGTTGGTGATTCAGCGCATGCCCTTCGAAGCTCAAAATGCCTTGCGAGGCGAAGCGAGCGCTTTCGATGCCCTTGCCAAGAGCGCAGCCCGGCTCAAGGCGCTGCGCGCCGCCGTGGCGGGCGCCGGTGATGCCGCCGCCTGGGGCAAGCTGAACGATGCCGTGACCGCGGTCTTGGACGCTCGGCCCGCCGTGGAAGCGATCCAAAAGTCCAATCAAGAAGTTCGTGAGCTGGCGCCGAAACTGCTGTCCGAGCTGGGCGATCTGGGCAGTTCGGTCGGCGTCCAAAAGCTCGAGGGTATGACCCGGTATCTGGAGCGCTTCGAACTCACCGTGCAGCGTATTCAGCAGGATTTGAATGGTTTGGCATCCGGCGTCAGCGATGCCGGGCCGAGTGCGCAACGGTTGGCGGACAGCCTGGAATTCCTAAATCAAGTGATCCGCGGCTTGTCGGGAGAGGAATCCGGCATCGCCATCCAGAAGGTGACCGGCGCGGATCCCGAACAAAGATTGAAGACCGTGGTGCAACGCAATCAGCAATACGCCGGCAGCGTGCGCAAGGCGATTGGGGCTGCCGACGCGCTGGCCAAAGCCCAGACCGCGGCACGAGCGTTGCCGGCGCTGGCGACCACGCTCACGACTGAATTGGGCAGTACGGCGCCGCGTGCGGAGACCGGCGGCAGTTACAAGGGTTGGATACTCTCGTTGCTGGCGTTGGCGGTGTTGCTCTTGGGGGCGCTGGCCTGGACCTATTCAAAGACCGCGAATCAGCGCCGCACCAACGAGCTGCGTGTGCGCGAAAATGAACGCAACCAAGAGGCCATCATGCGCCTGTTGGACGAGCTGTCGAGCCTTGCCGACGGCGATCTGACGGTACAGGCAACCGTCACCGAAGACATCACGGGTGCGATCGCGGATTCGATCAACTATGCCATCGAAGCGCTGCGCGAACTCGTCACGACCATCAACGACAGCGCCATTCAATTGGACGGTGCCACCAAGCAAACTCAAGCGGCTGCAGCTCACATGGCGAAGGCCAGCAGCGCGCAGTCGCGGCAGATCTCCGCGGCCAGCGAATCCATGGCCGACATGGCGGCATCCATCGAAGAGGTGTCCGGAAATTCCGAGCGTTGCTCCGACGTCGCACGGCATTCGGTCGACGTGGCACACAAGGGCGGCGATGCGGTGCGGCGCACCATCGACGGCATGAATGCGATACGCGAGACCATTCAGGAGACGAGCAAGCGCATCAAGCGCCTCGGTGAAAGCTCCCAGGAAATCGGCAACATCGTCGAACTGATCAACGACATCGCCGAACAGACCAATATTTTGGCGCTCAACGCCTCGATCCAGGCATCCATGGCCGGTGAGGCGGGCCGCGGCTTTGCCGTCGTTGCCGATGAGGTGCAGAGATTGGCCGAGCGCGCGGCGAATGCGACCAAGCAAATCGAAGTTCTCGTGCGCACCATCCAAACCGATACCAACGAGGCCGTCGTGTCCATGGAGCGCAGCACCACGGACGTCGTAGGCGGCGCGCTGCTGGCGGAAAACGCCGGCGCCGCGCTCGAGGAGATCGAGCAAGTTTCCAATCAGATCGCAAGCTTGGTGCAAAACATTTCCGCCAGCGCGCGACAGCAAGCCGCGGCTTCCGGCAATATTTCAAAGAACATGCAAGTGGTGCGCGAGATTTCATCGCAGACGGCGGAAGGATCGACCGCAACATCCACATCGATCGCCAAACTGGCCGCGCTGTCGGCACAGTTGAGAAAATCGGTCGCCGGATTCCGACTTCCCGACTATGGCGCGGGCACCGGCGCGGGCGCTGGCGCGACTTCGGCGAAGCTACCTGCATTGACCGAGCCTGCCACGTCGGCCACTCCCGTGAAGCTGCGCAAGGCGAGCGGCATCGGAGCTTAGGCTCCCGACGTTTCCGGCATGACCGATATCAGTTCTCAAACCCTGCACATCGTCGCCAAGGAACTTAGCGCGACCTTGAACGATGCGCGCGCCTCGCTGGAGGCGTACGCCGAACGTCCTGACCAGCGAGCGCTGCTCGAGAAATGCGCCGACCAACTGCATTCAGCCCATGGGGTCCTGCGCTTGGTGGAAGTCTACGGCGCGGCTTTGCTTGCCGAGGAGATGGAACACGTTACGCGCTATCTGCTGGGTTCCGGCAGCGACCAGAAGCGGCAAATAGACGGCCTGGATGCCCTGATGCGCGCCATGGTCCAGCTGCCGACCTACCTCGAACGCGTGTTGTCGGGCGGCCGGGATCTGGCGCTGGTACTGCTGCCGTTGCTCAACGATCTGCGATCCGTGCGCGGCAGCCCGCTGCTGTCCGAAGGCACATTGCTGCTGCTCAACCTCAAATCCGATCAAGACGCCAAGCCGCAACTGACCCAGGGCGAGCAATCGATTTCGGTGGCGCAGTGGGCGAGACGCCTGCGGCCGCGTTTTCAAATCGGCCTGCTGGGATACATCCGCGGCGAACGTACCGTACAGAATCTGGAAATTCTGGCGAAGGTGACCGAAAAATTGGAACAAGTCGCGACGACGCAGCCGGTGTTCCAATTGTGGTGGGTCACCGGCGCCATTCTCGAGGCGGTTCGAGCCAACGGGCTCGAAGGCAGTGCTACCTTGAAGCGTTTACTGGGTCAGGCGGACCGGCAAATCAAAGCGCTGTATGAACTCGGCGAGGCTCGCTATTGCGAGGATCCGCCGATCGATCTGTTGAACAATTTGCTGTACTACGTCGCCCGTGCGACGACCAGCGGCGGCCGGATAAGCGCGGTGCGCGCCTCCTTCAAGCTTGCCGAGCTTCTGCCGGTCGATGACAGCATAGAGCACGAGCGAGAAAGCCTTTCGGCGCCCAGCGTCAAATTGATGCGCACGGTGGCGGCCGCGATCAAGGAAGACCTCTCGAAGGTCAAGGATGTGCTCGATATCTTCGTGCGTCGCGGCGGCGGTCAAAGCGCCGAGCTTCTGCCGCAGCTCGAATTGTTGAAAAAAATCAGCGACACCCTGGGTGTGCTGGGCCTTGGGGAGTTGCGCCAGCGCGTTCAAGATGAAATTTCCGCGCTTTCGCAAATCGTCGCGGACGGCAAGCCGCCGCCCGAAGAGTCTTTGGTGCGGGTTGCCGGCGTTTTACTGTCGGTCGAAGACAGTCTCGACGATCAGCTGGTGCGGCTGATCCTGCCCACACCGACCGCCGAAGCCGCGGCGAATCTTCCGCTCGACCAGGACAACGAATTCAGGCAGGTCAGCGAGGCCGTGCTGCGCGAATGCATCGTCAATTTGGCGCGCATCAAGGAAGCGGTCTCCACCGCCGTGCAAAAGCCGAACGAATTTTCGCCGCAGGGCCTCGACAATGTACCGCAGTTATTGCGGGGCATTACCGCCGGGCTGCTGATGCTGGGCAAGGGCCGCGCGGTGGAATTGATGGATGCCATAGGCACCCAGGTGCGCAAGCTCGTCGAGCCCGGCGCACCGCCCCCTGATGCTGTCCGGCTGGAACGTGTGGCCGATGCCATCGTCAGCATCGAGTACTACATGGAGACGCTGCAGAACGGGCGAACCGATCCCTGGTACATGCTGGACAATGCCGAGATGTGTCTGAAGACACTGGCCGATGACGAAGCGCTGTCGCGAATGCCGAATCTGAATCTCACCAGCAGCGAAGCGGCCAAGACCATGAAACTCGATCCGGCGGAAACGATCGCCATGGAGCGCACCAAGCGCGCCCACGCGGCGACGAATCCGCTGATCACGTTGCCTGAGCCTGAGGCGATCGACCCGCAATTCGTCGAACTATTCATCGAGGAAGCCAAGGAAGAGATCGCCTCGGTGCAAAAGACCTTTCCGCTGTGGGACCAAAATCCCATGGATCTGGAATCCCTGTCCTCGATGCGCCGCAGTTTTCATACGTTGAAAGGCAGCGGACGCATGGTCGCCGCGCGTTCGATTGCGGAATTCGCGTGGTCGATCGAGAATCTGCTGAATCGAATCATCGACAAAACGCTGTCGCGTACGCCCGGCATGATGGGATTGCTGCGCAATTCGGTGGCGGCCCTGCCCCAATTGGTCGAACAGTTGGAGACCGGCCGTCAAGGCTCCACGCCCATCGAGTTGCTGATGAGCCGCGCTTTTGCGTTCGCCGATGGCCGGGATCCGGAGCAGGCAAAAGCAAATGTCGCGCCCGAGGACCGCGCGGGCTCCGATGCAAGCAGCGCGACGACGAGCTGGGGAGGCGGAACGGCCGCGGGTGGGACAGCCGCGGTTCAGAAGCCGGCGATGGATCCGGCGCTGCACGAAATTTACAGCAAGGAATCGTCGAGCCACTTGGCGGAAATCCGCGAGTACTTGCGCAAACGATCGGAGCAGCCTGCGCCGCATGAGCTGCCCGAGTCGGTGTATCGGGCCATTCATACCTTGAGCGGCAGCTCGAAGATGGCGGAGGCGCGCCACGGCATTCGAATCACCGAGCCGTTGAATCATGTCATGCGCAAAGTTTTCGACAGCGGCCAGGGATTGTCCGATTCAGGTCTCGCAACCCTCGAACAATCGGTGCGCGCCATCGAAAACGTGCTGTCGCACATCAATGAGTCCACGGGTTTCTTCTCCGACCAGCCGGCGCTCCTGGCGAGGCTGCGAAATCTGGAGTCCGAGGTAGATGCGATGCTCGCGCGCCAGGCCGGCGATGCCAGCGCCTCGGCGATCGTACCCGCGCTGGCGGCGGGTCCGCCGATGGAAGAGGCGAAGCCGGCGGAAGAGCCGCCGCCCGCCGAAGAATTCGATCATGAGATCGCCAACATCTACAGCGAAGAGGCGACGGAGCTGCTCGAGTCGGCACAAGCCTCGCTGAGTGTTTGGAACCAGGATCGCAAAGACAAGCAGCCGGTCGCCGAGCTGCAGCGCCAGCTGCACACCCTCAAGGGCGGCGCACGCATGGCGGGGATTGCGGCCATGGGCGATCTGAGCCATGAGCTCGAGACCCTGGTGCTGCAGATCGACAGCGGCGCGGTCGCGGGTAACGATCACGCGCACACAGTCATGCAAGCCAGTCTCGATGAACTCTCGCGCATGCGTGATTTGGTGAGCGCCGGAACGCTGCCGAGCGATGCGCGGGACCTGATCGCACGGATCCGCGG
>JALYIH010000099.1 GCA_030775865.1 Pseudomonadota bacterium
AAGCTGTTCCACGCGCGGTACCGTCAGCTTGAACTGTTCGCTGGTGTTTCTGCGGCCGGCTGTCGTGCGCTACCTGTTCATCCACGAACTGGCGCATACCAAGCATATGAACCACTCCCCGAGCTTCTGGCGCTTGGTTGAGAAACTCGAGCCCGACTATCGGCGGCTCGACCGCGAATTGTTGGCCGGCTGGCGCACAGTTCCGGCCTGGGTATTCAAGTAAGGGTCCTCCCCAACCTATGAACGAAACGCCGCCACGGGTCAAACCTTTCGTGGATTTGAGCGACGAGAAGGTCCATTGGGACTTGAGCGAGGCCTTGAGCTATTCGCAGTACCTCAATCTCGATAAATTGCTCGCAGCACAGCACCCGTTGTCCTACCAGCACGATGAAATGCTGTTCATCATCATCCACCAAGTCTCGGAGCTGTGGATGAAGCTGTGCCTGCACGAACTCAACGCCACGGTCGCTTGCGTGCGGCGCGACGATCTCGGTCCGACATTCAAGATGCTGGCGCGCGTCTCCACCATTCAACAGCAGTTGCTGCAATCGTGGGATGTGTTGGCGACCATCACACCCTACGACTATTCCGCATTTCGAAACACCTTGGGAAAATCCTCCGGATTCCAGTCGCCTCAGTACCGAATGCTGGAATTTCTGATCGGCAACAAGAATGCCGACACGATCAAGGTGTTCCGCAACGACCCGCCGGTGTATGAGATGCTCGATCGCGCGCTGCGCGCGCCCAGCTTGTACGATGAGGTGTTGCGCCTCTTGAGCCGGCGCGGGCTGGATGTGCCCGCCGAGGCCATTGATCGGGATTTCACACAGCCATATCAGGCCAGCAAGCAGGTGGCTGCGGCGTGGCTCAGCGTCTATCACAACTCCGTCAAGGAATGGGACTTGTACGACCTGGCCGAGCGATTGGTCGACCTGGATTACAAATTCCAGTTGTGGCGATTTGCGCACGTGAAAACCGTCGAGCGAATCATTGGCGACAAGCGCGGCACGGGCGGAACGGGCGGCGTGTCGTATCTGACCAAGGCGCTGGAACTGAAGTTCTTTCCCGAACTTTGGACCATTCGCACCTCGATGTAGGCAAAGGCATGGCGAACATTCAAGAGCAACTGCAGAACGTCAATGTCGCGTCCAGCGATCTGTTGGCGACGCCGGAGGAGGTCAAACGGCGTTTGCCCCTGACCACCAAGGCGGCGGAGACGGTACTGAAGTCCCGAGAAGCTGTGCGCGCCATATTGGAACGCCGAGATCGGCGCCTGTTCGTGGTGGTGGGCCCTTGTTCGATTCACGATGTGGCGGCGGCGCGCGAATACGCAGGAAGGCTCGAGGAATTGTCCGCTCGGGTCGAATCCACGCTGCTGCTGATCATGCGCGTGTACTTCGAAAAGCCGCGCACGACCGTGGGCTGGAAGGGATTGATCAACGATCCTGATCTCGACGATTCCTTCCATATCGAAAAGGGCATTCTGCTGGCTCGGGAACTGTTGCTGTACGTCGCGGAACTCGGACTTCCCGCGGGTACCGAGGCGCTCGACCCGATCATGCCGCAATACCTGTCGGAACTGATCACCTGGACGGCCATCGGTGCCCGCACCACCGAGTCGCAGACGCACCGGGAAATGGCGAGCGGCCTGTCAACCCCGGTGGGATTCAAGAATGGCACGGATGGCTCGCTGGCAACTTCGATCAATGCGTTGCAGTCGGTACGGCATCCGCATCACTTTCTCGGGATCACGCAACAGGGTCAATCGGCCGTGTTTCGCACGCGAGGCAACCAACACGCGCACATCGTATTGCGCGGTGGCGGCGGGCGAGTCAATTACGATGCCGTCAGCATCGCCGTCGCGGAACGGGAGTTGACTTCAGCCGGACTGCCGGCCACCGTCGTGGTTGACTGCAGTCACGGCAATTCGAACAAGGACGCGGATCTGCAGCCCCTGGTCGCGGAAAACTGCGTTGCGCAGATCGCCGACGGCAACCGCTCGATCGTCGGCCTGATGCTCGAGAGCCATCTGAAGGCTGGAAACCAGTCGATCCCCAAGGATTTGAGCAAGCTGGTCTACGGAATGTCGATCACTGATCCATGCATCGACTGGGCCACCACCGAGAGCCTGTTGCTCAAGATGCACCGTTCTCTCCAAGGCGTATCGACTCGAAGTTCCTAGGACCAGTACGAGACGCCAATATTCCATTTTGCGGCCAGGCGGCGCGCGGCATCATCGCCGTTGACCAGCAGCGCGCGCTCCGCGTGGCGCATGTGGTCCAAGTCAGAGGCAGAGTTACCGTAGGCGATGATGGGGAGACCTTGGTATTGCTCGCGCAGCCACGTCATGCAGTGCAGTTTCTCCTCGCCGCGGCGATTGGGTGTCTTGAGATGTCCATCGAGGCGCTCGCCCTGCCACGCAACCTCCGTGCATAATGTTCGTTCGAATCCCAGAAGCCGGCCGATGAGCGGGACGTACAAATCCGGGCTTGCGGACAGGAGAACCAAATGATCACCCGCGGCGCGGTGCGCCTCCACGACGGCGAGGGCCAGCGGCCGAAAGCGCTGCTTCGGCTTTAAACCGTCAACGAAGATTTGCGCCCAGGCATCGATGATGGAACGGCGCTCGCCACCCATGATCATGCGGATGACACGTGATTTGAGCATGCCGCGATCGCGATCTTGCCAATAGCGCCACAGTGCAAAGGGGAATCGCCAAAGGCCCAAAACTCTATGGGGACGCCGCCGCACGAATCCCAACAGGAAGGGCAGCAGTGTGTCCCGCCAAGTCAGGGTGCCGTCCAGATCGAACAGCGCCACCCAGGGTTGGCCGGTAGGGCCGCCGGACTTCTTTTTATTCAAATAAATACCTTTATAAACAATATGATATGGACACTATCTCAACTGCTTAATTGCTATGCATCGACCTCAAAGGTCCGACACTTAGTTTATATCGGGCCGCCGATCACCATGCTGCTGGTATCGTCCTCTCCATGAGTTCGTCCGTAGCAATCGTTGGCGCAGGCGCGATCGGGGTTTGGATAGGCGACGCCTTCGACCGGGCGGGATGGCATGTCTCCATGCTTGCCAGAGGTGCGACGCTCGATGCAATTCGCGCGTCTGGAATGCGGGTCACGCATGGCAAGGAGAGCCGCACAAGCCGCCCCCGCGCGGGATCTGCTGTCGAACTTGGCGTGCACGACTATGTGTTTCTCGCCGTCAAGGCGCAGCTTCTGCCGCAACTCGCACCCACCTTGAGCCCGTTGATAGGTCCCGCGACGATCGTCATCAGCGGCACCAATGGCATTCCGTGGTGGTTCTTTCACGATTTTGGCGGTCCGCTGGCAAATCAATGTCTCCAGTCCGTGGATCCTGACCGCTCCCAGGAGCAGGCGTTTCCGCGCGAACGCATCTTCGGGTCCGTGGTCCACGCCTCGGTGCGCGTGGCAGCTCTCGCGGAGTCCCAGGTCGTGGCTGCTGATCGCTTCATCTTGGGCGAACCGGGCGGCGCGCTTTCACCGCGACTTGAATCGGTCGTTCACGCGCTGCGCGCGGGCGGCATCAACGCTCACGCATCGGAATACATTCGGCGCGACGTTTGGACCAAGCTTTGGGGCAATATGACCATGAATCCGCTAAGCGCATTGACGCGTTGCGGTACTGCGAGGATGCTCGCGAATGCCGATGTGCGCGAGCTGTGCATTCGCATGATGGAGGAAATGCAGCGCTGCGCAGAGCAGCTCAAACTCGAGATTGCCATGTCTGCAGCGGAGCGCATCGCCGTCACGCAGCGGCTCGGCGACTTCAAGACTTCGATGCTGGCGGATATGGAGGCGGGCCGTGCACTGGAGCTTCAGCCCCAGCTGGGCGCGGTGGCTGAGATCGCGCGCTTGTTGGAGATTCCCGCGCCCTGCATGCGGGCGGTGTTGGGGTTGACCTCCCTGGCTGCTCCGTAGGAACTGCCCTACAATTTTTGCGGCCTGCTGCCCCTTCGGGCACCTGCGGGCCGGTGTCATAGTCGGACGGATTATTACCAGGCGGTGAGCGCAATGCTGATACGACTTGGCTATGAATTAGCATATGAATTTGCGCAAGCCACGCCGATGATCCTGAATCTCAATGTGCACTACAGCCGGACCTCAGATTTAGTCAGGCCGGATACCATGATGACAACTCCCTCGGTACCGCTCTCGATGTACCGGGATGGCTTTGGCAACTGGTGCACACGTGCGGTCGCGCCGCCCGGAAGATTTACGGTCACCGCCGACGCGCTGATCCGGGACAGCGGCGTCCCAGAGCTTTCCTTCCCGTATGCATTTGAACACAGCGTCGAATCTCTGCCGGACGAGACGCTGGTGTTCTTGCTTCCCAGCCGGTACTGCGAGACCGAGCGTTTGTCGGCCACCGCCTGGAATCTCTTTGACGGAATGATGCCCGGCTGGTCCAGGGTGCAGGCGATTTGTGATTTCGTGAACCAGCACATCAGGTTTGACTATCAATGTGCCCGTCCTTCCAAGACCGCGTGGGAGACTTTCAACGAGCGAACCGGCGTGTGCCGGGACTACGCGCACCTTGCGATCACGCTGTGCCGATGCATGAATATTCCCGCCCGATACTGCACGGGCTATCTCGGCGATATCGGCGTCCCGGCAACGGACGCACCCATGGATTTCTCAGGATGGCTCGAAGCCTATATCGGCGGCGGCTGGCATGTTTTCGATCCGCGCAATAACCAGCGGCGCATCGGCCGAGTGCTGATTGCGCGCGGCCGGGACGCGGCAGATGTCGCCATCAGCATGACTTTCGGCCCTAACACCTTGCAGCTGTTCAGGGTGTGGACGGACGAAGTTCAGACGATTGCCGCATAAAATCCACACCCATCGCCCGCGGGCTCGCGCAAATGTGGCCACTCGCACGCCAGAAAGAATTAGAATTGCTGATTACCCCGTGAACTGTTGGAGAGAGCATGTGCGAGATGGGCATTAACAAATCGCGCGCGGCATATTGGGCCGGCGTGGCCGGTCTCTTGGCCGCCGCCATTCAGGCCGCCCCGGTCAAGAGTGCACCACCCACGGCGGCAGCGCCCACGCCCGCGCTCGCTCAGAGCGCACCCGGTGCCGGTTTCTCGCACGTCAAATCGTTGGGTGGCATCGACGAGTATCGGCTCGACAGCAATGGTTTGACCGTGCTGCTGGTGCCGGATCATTCCGCGCCGGTAGTCACCTTCGAGGTCACCTATCAGGTCGGATCGCGCAATGAAGTGACCGGTACCACGGGGGCCACGCATATCCTCGAGCACATGATGTTCAAGGGCAGCGAGGCTTTCAATGATTCAAAGGGCAACAGCATCAAGCAGTTGCTCGAACGTGTGGGCGGGCAGTTCAACGCGACGACTTCTTTCGACCGCACCAACTACTTTGCAACCATAGGCCGCGAGAACCTCGAGAGCTATATCGCCGTCGAAGCGGATCGCATGCGCCATCTCTGGCTGCGCGAAGCCGATCGACAAGCCGAAATGACCGTCGTGCGCAACGAGTTCGAACGCGGCAAGAACGATCCGGAAAGCGTCTTGTTGGAGGAGGTGAGCGCGGCAGCCTTCGTGGCTTTGCCCTATCACCATCCGACGATCGGCTGGAAGAGCGACATCGAACACGTGCCCATCAGCAAATTGCGCGAGTTCTACGACACCTTCTATTGGCCGAACAATGCGACGGTCACGGTCGTGGGCGATATCGATACCGAGCCGGTATTGGGGTTGATCAAGAAGTACTACGGCGTGTACCCCCATTCGCCTGCGCCAATTCCGGCTGTCTACACCGAGGAGCCGGCACAGAGCGGTGAGCGGCGCGTCATGGTCAAGCGTCCGGGTGAACTCGGCACGATCATCGTGGCGCATAAAGTGCCGAGTGGCAGAGATGCCGACCAAGCGCCTCTCGAGATGCTCGATGCCATCTTGAGTTCGGGCAAAAACGCGCGGCTGTACCGCGCGCTTGTCGACCAAGGTCTTGCATTGAGCGCCGGTGCCGGCACGGATCTGCATCACGACCTGTCGCTGCACACCCTGTTCGCGGCGCTGACGCCGGGTGCCACCCACGATGAGGTGGAAAAGGCGCTGTTGGCGGAAATCAACAAGATCAAGAGCAGTGGTGTGACGCCGGCTGAGGTGGTCAGTGTGAAGCAACAATACATCGCCGAGGATGCCTACAAGCGCGACGGAACAGCGGCGATAGCCAGCGAAATCAGCGAATGGATCGGGGTGGGGGATTGGACGCTGTATGTGACGTTTCCGCAGAAGGTGCAGCAGGTCACGCCGGCGGACGTGCAGCGCGTGGCAAAGCAATATTTCGGCGCGGATCAGAGTACGACCGGCTGGTTTGTGCCCGTGGCGCCTAAGACGGAGAAGGGCTCGTGATTCGACTTTCAACTATGATCGTTCTGTTGCTGTTGGGCGGCGTCGCCGCGGCGAACATGGCAGATCAGGCGCACCGCTCAAAAATCAATGGAATCGATCTGATCACTTACCACACCAATGTGAAGGATGTGGTCATCATCCTGGGCGTTTTGCCGGCGGGCGATGCCATGGCGGAGTCCGGCAACATCGCGACTCCCACGCTGTCCGGAATGATGCTCGATCGCGGCACCAAGGCACTCGATAAGTTTGCGATAGCCGACAAGTTGGACAACGTTGGCGCGGAAATCAGCTATACCGTCGGCGTGCAATCGCTGGAGG
>JALYIH010000100.1 GCA_030775865.1 Pseudomonadota bacterium
AGCTTAAGATTTAAGCTGTCGCGCGTCTGTCTCATCGGCCGAGCGATGGTCTGGAATTCCAGAACCAACTAATATGCGGCTCCCCATCGGATGGGGGGCCACTGGAAACCGGTGTCTTTGCGTTACCAGGAAAGGCTAAGGCCCTTCTGAAGGTTGTCGCGCCTGACACGGTTTTGAGACATTATCACGGCGACGTCCCAGGGTCAATGTAATCAATACGTTAGAACAACGCCCGAGCAATTTAAGCAAAATATGAATAGCCCGCCTACCGATTTATTACCTACTTTAGGGCCGAAAAGCCCGCTGATGATGCGCACGGTGACCGCCGATGAGGCCGGTCAGCGCATCGACAATTTCCTGATGCGCCACTTTAAAACCGTGCCCCGCAGCCGGGTGTATCGGCTTCTGCGCAAGGGCGAGGTGCGAGTCAACCGCAAGCGCGTGGATGCCGAATATCGTATCCAGGAAGGCGATGAGCTGCGCTTGCCGCCGGTGCGGATCGATGCGGATGCAGAGCCCGGGCGGCCCTCCAGCAGCCTCTTGGAGCTGATGGAGCGCTCGGTCATTTTTCAGGACCGGCATTTGCTGGTCATCGACAAGCCGGCCGGGGTTGCGGTGCACGGCGGCAGCGGAATGAGTTTCGGCGTCATCGAGGCGCTACGCGCATCGCGGCCGCGCGAAACGCTCGAGTTGGTACACCGTCTCGATCGCGATACCAGCGGCTGTTTGCTCATAGCGCGCGACCGCAGCACGCTGACGGCGCTGCATGCATTGATTCGCAACGGCGGCATGCACAAAACCTATCTCGCCTTGGTCGCGGGCAGCTGGCAGCTTGGTACGAAGCGGATCGATGCGCCCTTGGCGACCGATAACCGGCAGCATGGGGAACGGCATGTGCGTGTGGCGACGGCGGGAAAGGACTCGGTCAGCGTCTTCAAACCCGTGCAGTTTTTCGGTTCGCTGGCCACGTTGATGGAAGTCGACATTCCCACCGGCCGCACGCACCAGATTCGCGTACATGCTTCCTTCGCGGGCCATCCGCTGCTGGGCGATGATAAGTACGGTGACCGTGCGCGTAACGCCGATCTCAAATCGCAAGGTCTGAAGCGCACATTCCTGCACGCTCAATCGGTGGCATTTGAGTGGCCAGGTTCCGGTGTGCCGTTCCACGTCAGCGCACCCTTGCCCGCTGAACTAGCCGCCGTGCTCGATGCCATTACGCCGATGAAGCGCGGGGCATCGACCCGGGGATCGCCCAGAACGACCAAGCGGACGGCGCTCAAAGATGCGCGCCGTCCGAAGAGTCCGAAGAGTCCGAAGAGTCCGAAGAGTCCGAAGCGCTAGGAGACAGGCCCCCTAGGGCAGTTCAAAACCCGCCGAGCGCAGCGCCGCGCTCAATCGAATCAGCGGCAGGCCGATCAGCGCGCTGGGGTCTGCGCTATCGATGGATTCGCACAGCGTGATGCCGAGTCCCTCGCTCTTGAATCCTCCCGCGCAATCCAGAGGCCGTTCTTTGGCCACATAGCGCTCGATGGTGGGCTGATCCAGCGCGCGAAATTTCACGCGTGTGCTGTCGACGAACTCGAACAGCATGTTGCCCT
Organism: Pseudomonadota bacterium; assembly: GCA_030775865.1. Lineage (GTDB taxonomy): Bacteria > Pseudomonadota > Gammaproteobacteria > Steroidobacterales > Steroidobacteraceae > Bog-1198. Next base: position 1,602 of record JALYIH010000100.1, read on the forward strand.
CTTGGCGCATCACGGCCACCGCCGTCAGAAACACGATGGTGCGCCCGGAGCAACTTTGCAGCTGCTCCATACAGCGCGTTTCGGTCCCGGGCTTGCCCAGCGTCGATTCCGCGCCCGTTTCGTCGCTGCGAACGGCCACTTGATCCGAGCCGATCACCCATGCATTCGGCTGCTGCGACGCGACGGCTGAGGCCTTTGCCCGGGCCAATCTTATAACCAGCGCCAGGGGCCGCTCGGCCGGCTGTGGTGTTTCGTCTGCTCCCGGGGCGAGGCAGGAAAAGGCCAGCCCGAGCCTTCCTAGGAGTTCCCGACGGTAGCGTGAAGTCGAGGCTAAAATCAGCGGAGGCGGGGACTTCAAAAACAACGACTTGCACCGGGTTCGTTTTGACAGAGGTGGGACCGGGCCCTATTATACGCGGCCCATGGCATCGGGCTCGACTGACCGGGTAGATTGCGCGCGCCTGGCGGAAGACGCGGCAGTGTTGGAACGCGTCTATTCCTTGAGCGAGCTACCGCGGTTGCAGGATTTATTGGCGGATGCGCACGGGTCGGTACGGGCACGATTCGCTTTCTCGAAGTTGGATGCGGAGCGGGCGGGCGCGACAGTTGCCGTGCAGGCGACGCCGCGGCTGGTTTGCCAGCGTTGTCTGCAGGGCTTCGAATTGCCGTTGATCAGTGATAGTGAGATCGAATTTGCGAGCGACGCGGACGCCTCAGTGGAGTCGCCGCGAGAGATTTATCTGATGGATGAAGGCTTGGTCAGCTTGCGCGATTTAGCCGAGGAAGAATTGCTGTTGGCCTTGCCCGTAAATGCGGCGTGCGGCACGCCGGAAACATGCGGCGGAGCGCCTTCGCCGGACGAGCGGCAGCGGCCGTTCTCCGTTTTGCAGGATTTGTTGAAGAAAACTTGATAGGACAGATAACCCATGGCAGTTCAGAAAAGCAGAAAGACCCCGTCAAAGCGCGGCATGCATCGCTCCCATTCGGCGCTCGCGGCACCTGCCGTGTCCATCGACGCAAAGAGCGGTGAAACTCACTCGCGGCATCGCATTTCGCGCGATGGTTTCTATCGTGGCAAGAAAGTGTTGCAGACCAAGGCGGATGCGGCAGCTGCCGAAGAATAAGCCGTCAAACTAGCCGTCGGCGAATTGCGCACCGTGTCTGCGCCGCTTCATATTGCCATCGACGCCATGAGCGGCGATCGGGGCCCATCGGTTTCCGTTCCGGCGGCACTCGCGACGGCCAGTGAATTTCGCGATGTGCGATTCACCCTGACCGGCAGGCAAGCCGACCTGGAGCGCGAGCTGGCAGGTGCCGCCTTGCCCAATGTGGCCTGCCTGTTCGCGACGGAAGTGGTCGAGATGACCGACCACCCGCGTGAGGCGTTGCGCCGCAAAAAGGACTCATCGATGCGCCGTGCCATCGATTTGGTCAAGGCCAACGACGCGCACGCCTGCGTCAGCGCCGGCAACACCGGCGCATTGATGGCAACCGCACACTTCGTTCTGAAAATGCTGCCGGGAGTCGAACGGCCGGCAATCGTTTCCATCATTCCATCGCGCGGCGGCCATACGTATATGTTGGATCTCGGCGCGAATGCGTCGTGCACGCCCGCGCAATTGTGTCAGTTCGCCGTGATGGGCTCGGTGCTGGCTGCGGATCTTGAGGGCGCGCACGAGCGGCCCCGCGTGGGTCTGCTCAATATCGGCGAGGAAGAGGTCAAGGGCAACGATACCGTGCAGGCGGCGAACAATTTGATGGCGGCCGCAGATATCAACTACGTCGGCTTCGTCGAAGGCCATGACATTTTTTCGGACAGTGTTGACGTCGTGGTCACGGACGGGTTTACCGGCAATATCGCCTTGAAGGTGATGGAGGGCGCGTCGCGCCTGATTGCCAATGCGATGCGCGAAGAGTTCGCGCGCTCGCCGCTGCGCAAACTTGGCTACCTCGCAGCGCGGCCGGCGCTCAATGCATTGCGCGCACGGATAGATCCGCGCCTCTATAATGGGGCAGCGATGGTCGGCTTGAACGGCATCGTCATTAAGAGTCACGGCGGCACCGACCAATTTGGTTTTCAACGCGCCATCGAGGTTGCCATTCTGGAGGCGCGCGATGATGTACCGGCTCAGATCGCGCAACGGATGAGCGTTTTACGCGGCGCTTGAAGGATTTCCATGTACTCAAGAATCGCCGGCACCGGCAGTTATCTGCCCGAAAAAATACTCACTAACGCCGATCTCGAAAAGCTGGTCGACACCAGCGATGAATGGATTCGCACCCGCACGGGCATTTCACAACGTCATGTGGCGGCGGAAGGCGAAACCACCACGGATCTCGCCGAGCATGCGGCGCGGCGCGCCATGGACGCCGCCGGCATCACCGCAGCGGATATTGACTTGATCTGCGTCGGCACGACGACGCCGGACCTGGTATTTCCAAACGTGGGCACATTGCTGCAGGATCGATTGGGCATTCACGGCTGTCCGGCATTCAGCATGGAGGCTGCGTGCACCGGGTTCGTCTACGCGTTGAGCGTTGCGGACAAATTCGTTCGGCTCGGTGAGTCAAAATGCGCGCTGGTGGTCGGTGCCGAGACCCTGACCCGGATCATCGACTGGAACGACCGCGGCACTTGCGTGCTGTTCGCGGACGGCGCGGGCGCCGTGATCCTGCAACCGTCGACGGAGCCGGGAATTATCAGCACGCGGCTGCATTCCGACGGCAAGTACAAGGACCTGCTCACGTACCCGGACGGCGTATCAAAAGGCTTCAAGCTGGTACGTGAGGGTAAAGCCAGCGTGCAGATGAAGGGCAACGAGGTCTATAAGGTGGCGGTCAACACCTTGGGACAATTGGTCACGGAGACTTTGAATGCCAATAACATCCCCAAGGCGGAACTGGATTGGCTGATCCCGCACCAGGCGAATATCCGTATCATCGAAGCCATTGCCAAACGGCTCGATCTTCCGATGGAGCGGGTGATCGTGACCATCGATACGCAGGGCAATACTTCGGCCGCTTCCGTGCCGCTGGCTCTTGATACCGGAATTCGCGACGGCCGAGTCAAGCGCGGTCAGCTGCTCCTGCTGGAAGCATTCGGCGGCGGATTTACCTGGGGATCGGCGCTCATTCGGTATTGATGGAGGCGAGGGAGCGATGCGCGCATGGTGGTTGTCGGCACTGCTGGTGGGTGGGGCGGCCGATGCCCAGACCTTCCCGCTCGAGCCGGATCAGGTTTTGATCGGTCAGCCGCGGCAAACCGCAGCAGAACAAAGAGACACGCTGCCCGACATCGCACGCCAGAATCACCTGGGTTTTGACGAGATCATTGCCGCCAATCCCGGCGTCGATATCTGGCTGCCGGGCGCCGGCAAAATCGTCCGCTTGCCGACGCAACACTTACTCCCGGACGTACCGCGCACCGGGATCGTCGTGAACCTGCCCGATGGCCGCCTCTATTATTTTCATACCGACTCGAGCCATCGGAGCGTCGTCGAAGTCTATCCGATCAGCATCGGCCAAATGGATTGGAAGACGCCGATCGGCGTGACGAAAATCGTTCAGAAACAGAAAAATCCAACCTGGTATCCGACCAAGTCGGTTCGCGACAAGCACCTTCAAGATGGTGATGTGCTGCCGCCCGCAATACCCCCGGGCCCCGACAACCCGCTAGGTGAATATGCGCTGCGGCTGGGTACCCCGGGGGGCGCCTACCTCATCCATGGCACCAATAACCCCGTGGGCGTCGGCATGCAGATCACGCACGGCTGCATCCGGCTCTATCCGGAGGACATCGCGCTCCTGTTCGGCGAGGTCGCCGTGGGCACGGATGTTCGCATCGTCAATCAGCGCATCAAGACCGGGTGGGTGGACGGGGCTTTGTATCTTGAGGTTCATGCTCCCTTGGAGGCCGCGCGCCTCAAAGATGTCGAGGATCTGACATCGCTGACCCGTGCGATCGTGGCGGCGACCTCGACGCGCCGCGTCATCATCGATTGGGATGCTGCGGAGCGGGTATTTGCGCAAGCCGGCGGCGCGCCGACGCGCATTTCTCAATGAAAAGGTGCTTGTAAATGATGGTCGTTTTTTGCATCATACACATGTGATGTGCATGTCCACTTAGGAGGTATTCTATGCCTGCAACAGAACGTATCCCGCTGCTGGTCACGCCGGCTCAAAAAGCACTTTTCGCTAAAAAGGCCAAAGCGTCCAAGCTGACCGTCAATGAATTCGTCCGTCGCGCCGCCGAAGTCTACAATCCGAGCGACGACGATGAGGCTTTGCTGCGTCTAGTGGCTCAAGTGAAGCAGACTACGCGTGAGGCTACTGCGGCATTGGAAGCTGCGCTCGCGTCTTGCGCCGAGTCAACTACGCGTATTGCGGATATGGAGGCGGCGCACGCCGCCGATAAAAGTAAATGAGTATGATGGACAAACTGTGGGACGCTTTTTCGACCGTCATTAAAATGAATGACAAAGTCGTGAGCCTCGCGGCTACTACCGTCACCCAACAGGCAAAGATCGAAGACCTAACTGCCCGTGTAATCCGATTGGAGACAGCCTTGGAAATCGCGCTCTCCACTCGCGGTGCAGGCGCCACCAAGCGGTTGCCTCGTTCCAGGATCAATCCTGCGTCGTAAAACGCTAGGATGGGTAGTCCGATCAGTAACGCCCGGCAAAAAAACGCCGCGGGATCACCGCGGCGCTCAAGTCCTAAATCAAGAACTCGATTACTTGGAGACGGACTTCTTGAACATGCGATCGATCTTTTCGTTGATCGCTTCGATGGCGGTCGAATTCGCTTGCGCGGTCGACAACGCCTGATTCGCCGTGCTCTGCGCGCCGGAGGCCGCTGATTGAGCGCTATTAGCCGCAGCGTGCGCCGCAGCCGCTTCGCTCGCAGCCCTCGACGTGTCACCCTGCAGCTTGCTGACCTGTGACTTCAGGTCATCGATCTGCGCCTGGATCGGCTTGAGGTCCGTGCACCCCGCGAATGCGATGACGCAAGCCGCGGCGAGAGAGACCTTGAGTGTGCTTGTCAGATTCATAAAAATATTCCCCTAGGGTTAATTCATTTGTGTCGGAAAACTCCGATGTGTTGCCACAGCCGGTACGGTCACGCCATCGTGCCCGCCCGCGTCGCAGCACAGTCCTACATAAAGCCAAATTCGCGCGTCGATTGCAACTGAAAATAGCATTTTGTCGGTATTCCAAGACGCTTTTCTGCGTAGTTCATTTCTGACAAGCAAAGGCAACATTAAAAATGCGCCATATCAATGCAATTTTACAGCCGCATGGGTTGCAGACCCTGGTGCAAAAGTTCTATGACAGCTCCATGACTTGATCAATAGCCGTCCGGCAATCCCCGGGCACAAATCCGGAATCATCATGTGGTCGCGCGCGAGCACGCCGCCATGTACGCGCGCGATGGAGTGCGCATCGTTCACTTGCGTCATCGTTCGGCGTGATAGGTGCGGCACCGAACACTATTCAACCCGGTCGCGCATGATCGCGATCGCGGTTTTTTTCTCATCCGATGCCAAGCCGGCAGGCAGTCGATGTTGCTTCTTGTACTTGAATGATTTGTTTGCGTGCACGTATCGAGGAATCGTCGGAGCAAGCGCGGCCGGGCGCTTTCCTCCCGGAGTGCATGGCATCCACAAAGGAATCCCAGTCGTTGCGAAAATCGCGCCGGCTGAGAGGGTTGGTCCATGCCCGGACGGCGGGTCTTGAAATTTTTTCAGTCATGGCTTGCCAGGGATCCTAGACTGTATATAATAACAGTCACTGTCTACATATACAGGTGATGCTATGTCGGACCTTACGCCCCGTCAAACTCAGATCCTCCGGCTGATTCAAAACGCCATTTCCGAAAGCGGCATGCCGCCCACTCGCGCGGAAATCGCTCGCACCCTGGGGTTTAAGTCTCCGAATGCTGCCGAGGAGCACTTGCGTGCCTTACAGCGCAAGGGCGTCATCGACCTCATCCCCGGTGCCTCTCGCGGCATTCAGCTCAAAGACATTCTGCGTGAACAATTGGGTCTGCCGCTCATCGGCCGTGTGGCTGCCGGCCGTCCGATCTTGGCGGAAGAACATATCGAAAAGCGCTATCAAATCGACCCGCAATTATTCCAGCCGCGGCCGCATTATCTGCTGAAAGTGCAGGGCATGAGCATGAAAAATGCCGGTATTTTCGATGGCGATTTAGTTGCCGTGCATCGCACGCCTGAAGTGCGCAACCGTCAAATTGTGGTCGCGCGTTTGGAAAATGAGGTCACGGTCAAGCGTTATCGACAAGAAGGCACGATCGTCTGGCTTTTGCCTGAAAACGCCGACTTCGAACCCATTCGCGTTGATCTGAAAGAACAGCCCATGATTATCGAAGGGGTGGTGGTTGGGGTCCTGCGTCGCGGTAAAGACGTGGAGAACCTGTGAACACCGAACCCGTCACCCGCGCCATTGTCCTGCGCCTGTATCTGAATCGGGCACAGAGGTCGGCTCTGCGCCGCTGGCAGGGCGGATTGCGTCGGGCATGGAATGCTACGCTCGACTTGTGCTTCAAGCGCCGCGAGCGTGAGGGGAAGTGGCCGAACAAGGCCGCCATCCAGAACTTCGTCGTGGGTCTCAAGAAACAGGAGGCGACGGTCTGGATGGCGGAGATTCCGGCTCATGCGCTGCTGGCGCTGGCCGATGACATGCACAAGGCGTTCCAAAACTGGTTCCAGAAGCGAGCCAAACGTCCCAAGTTCCGTGGCAAATTCCAGCGCCAGTTCTCCGTCTATATGGTGAACCAGCGGACCGCCTTTGAAGAGGGCAAGGCGAAGCTTCCTAAGTTGGGTACCGTCAAATTCCGTGGCGGTGAACTGCCTGAGGGCCGGCTGCTGTCCTCTCGCGTCTGGTGCGACGCGGGCAAGTGGTACATGTCGAGCGTGTTCGAATGTCAGCGCCCGGAATACATCATTCCGAAGGTCGCGCGCGTTGGCATCGACCTGGGTGTCAAGACGTTGGCTACCGCCTTCGACGGCGAGAAGATCATCGCCATCGAGGCGCCCAAGGCGCTGCGTGAGGCCGAGAAGCGCCTTACACGGTATCAGCGCCGGGTGAGTCGCCGCCTCAAGGGCAGCAAGCGCCGTGAGGCGGCCAAGCGCCGCCTCACCCGCCTGCATCAGCGTGTGGCAAACATTCGCAAGAATGCCGCGCACCAGGCTACCTCGATGCTGGTACGCCATGCGCATCAGATCGTCGTCGAATCGCTCAACGTGAAGGGCATGATGCGCAACCGCCACCTCGCCAAGAGTGTTGCCGATGCCGGCATGGGCGAGTTTCTGCGCCAGATCACCTACAAGGCCGACTGGCGGCAGCGCGAAGTGACTGAAGCGGATCGCTGGTACCCGAGCAGCCGCAGGTGCTCGGCGTGCGGCGAGATTCACGACATGCCGCTTTCGAAGCGCTGGATGTCCTGCGCTTGCGGCAACGAGATGAATCGGGATGAGAATGCATCCCGTAATTTGTATGCGTACCTCGAGGAACGGGGAAACGCGGGCGACATCCTGCCCAAAACGCGCAGGGAGAGGGGAGTTCAGGAGCTGGCAGCAGTGCCGTCCCCGGTGCCCCTCAACGAACTGCGAATCTTGAAAAGGGGAAGCGAGAAGCGAGCATGCGTCATGTACCGCTTCACCGAAGTAAACAATTCCGAAGACGTGGATGCCGCGTGAATCATCGTCGCTTGCGGACGTTTTGGCCGATGCGCGTGTCTGGAAGTTAAAAGACGCCTCGGCTGCCCCCGCTCGTCCGGTTTGGTCCACCGGTTCAAGCGCGCTGGATGCCCGCTTGCCAGGGGGAGGGTGGCCGACGGCGTCGCTCATCGAAGTCTTGGTGGATGAGACCGGCCTTGGCGAAGTGCAGCTGTTTTTACCGGCGCTGGTGGCATGCCAACGCAGCACCACCCAGGGCAACCGTGATGCGCCATGGCTGGTTTGGATTGCACCCCCCCATGAACCTTATGCGCCTGCCTTAGCGCAGCAGGGGATCGAGCTGGGGCGTTTGCTGGTGGTTCGGCCCAGTACTGCCACCGAGGCTTTATGGGCCGCTGAACAGGCTTTGAGTTCCGGTGTCTGCGCCGCCGTGTTGCTCTGGCTGAAGGGCACCGATGATCGCTGGCTGCGGCGCTTGAAGCTCGCAGCCGAAGCCGGCGGTTCGCTCGGCGTGTTGTTTCGTCCCGAGAGACATCGTTTCGAATCCTCACCCGCCAACTTGCGCATTGTCATGAGCCGGGGCTCGCCGTATGCGCGCGTCGATTTGCTCAAAGTGCAAGGCGGCCGGCCAGGCCCGGTGGATCTTGACGGACCATGAAATGGCGCTCTGCGAAATCGCGGACGGCAGACTTATTTGCCGCCGACTACCGCTCCGCGGTGCGCCGTCCAGACGCCTCGCCTGCGCCTCCACCCGTAGCGCCACTTGCGCCGGTATCCATAGCGCCGTCGCTGACAGCAGCGCCGCAGCCCCTGAGCCGGCCTCCCCGGAGGCAACTGTGGTATGCCGCGGTATTTCCGCAAATAGCTGAACTGGAACCCTCTGCCTCTGCTGCCGTGCTGCAGAAGCTCTGCCTGCATGCGCAGACGTTCACTTCTTTCGTGAGCATCGAGCCGCCCAACGCTTTGCTGCTGGAAATCAAGGGCAGCGTGAAGTTGTTCGGTTCGCTGCAACGGCTGCATGCCGACATGGATGCGTGTTGGCGGCAACTTGCACTGCGGGCATTCAGCGCCACCGCGCCATCGACTCTGGGGGCGTTATGGCTGGCGCGCGCCGGCGATCCACTGCAGATAGAGAATGTTGAGGCGCTGCCGGGTCACCTAGCCAAGGTGCCCATTGCTTGTACGGCCTGGGACGATGAGCTGCTGCAAACCTTGCGCGCCATGGGTGTCACGCGCCTGGGCGAGTTGATGCGCCTGCCGCGCGCGGGTCTTGCGCGTCGATTGCATCCTGTCGTGGTGCAGGAGCTGGACATCGCGTTGGCGCGCCAGCCTGCGCTGCGCAGAGCATTCGTGCCGCGTGAACGCTTTCGCGAACGCTGTGATTTCGAAACGGAAATCGAACATGTCGCTTATTTGGAAAAAGCGCTCGAACCTCTGATCGAGCGCTGTGCGCAGTTTTTGCTCAAAAGACAGGCCGGTGTGCAGGCTTTGCAGCTAAGGCTCAGGCATCGATCAGTGCCGCCGACCCGGGTCCAACTAGGCCTCGCGAGCATCACGAGTGAACGTCGGCGGCCGAGCGATGTGCTCTGTCAAAAGCTGTGGCGGCTGGAGCTCAAAGCACCGGTTCGGGGCATGGAACTCATTTCCGGTCCCTTGCGGGGACTCTCGGCAAGTTCACTCGATGCTTTTGCGGGATTGAACCGGGCAGGCAGCCGCGATAGCGCGCCGCAATTGGTGGAGCGTTTGCGTGCTCGCTTGGGCGAGGAGGCTGTGTATGGCGTCTGTTTGAATCCGGAACACAGGCCGGAAGCGGCGTGGCGGCGAGTTCATGACCTGACCGCCGCGCCCAAGGTTGAGGAAGGAGTGATCGATCAGGAGATGCCGCGTCCAATCTGGTTGCTGAACGAGCCGTTGCCTTTGACGCAGCCGGAACTACTGCAAGGCCCTGAACGTATCGAGAGCGGTTGGTGGGACGGCAAGGGCGTGGCGCGCGACTACTACGTCGCGCGTCAATGCGGAGGCAGGAAGCCGCAGCCGACGCCCGCAGGGCGCCCGCAGGGCGAGGGCCAGGATGGCCCGAGTCAATGCGGAGGCAGGAAGCCGGAGCCGACGCTATGGGTTTTTCAGGAGCGTCATTCCAAACGCTGGTATGTGCACGGCGTTTTCGCTTAAAGGCCTTTCGTGTACGCCGAACTGCATACCTTGAGTAATTTTTCATTTTTGCGCGGTGCCTCGCAGCCCGAAGAATTGGTCGCTCAGGCGAAGGCTTTGAATTACAGCGCATTGGCGCTCACCGATGAATGCTCGCTGGCGGGCGTGGTACGCGCTCACGTCGCCGCAAAAGAGCTTGGGCTGCCGCTGATCATCGGCGCCGAACTCAAATGCCTCGATGAATGCGGAGGCAGGAAGCCGGAGCCGACGCCCGCAGGGGCGCCCGAAGGGCGCGAGCCCAGGATGGGCGAGCATCAGCGCGGAGGCAGGAAGCCGGAGCCGACGTCCGCAGGGCGCCCACAGGGCGAGGGCCAGGATGGCCCGAGTCAACTGAAAATCGTGGTGCTGGCAACCGATCGAGCGAGCTATGGCGCCATGAGCCGCTTGATCAGCAAAGCGCGCCGCGCCACCCGCAAGGGATGTTATGCGCTCGCGCGCATCGATCTTGAGGATGCACTCGCCGGATGTTTGATCATCTGGCTGCCGCGCGCCGACAAAGCGGCATTGCAGCGTCAGGAAGCGGATGGCCGCTGGTTGCGGGATCGGTTCGCGGGACGCTTATGGATAGGCGTGGAACTGTTGACGGGCGGCCATGATATGCGGCGTCTGGAACTGCTCGAAACACTGGGCCAGACGCTGCAGCTGCCGTGCGTAGCGGCGGGCGATGTGCACATGCATCGGCGCAGCCGCCGCGCCTTGCAGGATGTGCTGACCGCGATCCGCATAGGGCAGCCGCTGCAAGCCGCCGGCTACGCCTTGCACCCGAATGGCGAACGCTCCTTGCGCTCCTTACAGCGCTTGAGGGAGCTGTATCCAGCGCCGCTGCTGGCGCAAACATTGCAAATTGCCGAACGCTGCACCTTCAAGCTCGACGAATTGCGCTATGAGTATCCGGAAGAGATCGTGCCCCCGGGGGAAACTCCGACGAGCCATTTGCGCGCACTGACGATGCGAGGCTGCGCTTATCGGTGGCCTGCAGGGGTGCCGGCCGCCGTGCGCGAGAACATCGAGCATGAATTGCGATTGATCGCCGAACTCAAATTCGAGCCATTTTTCCTGACCGTGCACGATATCGTCGAATATGCGCGTTCGCAGAAAATTCTCTGTCAGGGACGAGGCTCGGCCGCCAACTCGACGGTCTGCTATTGCTTGCGCATCACGGAGGTGGATCCGTCGCGCATGTCCATGCTGTTCGAGCGTTTTATTTCCAAAGAGCGCAACGAGCCGCCGGATATCGACGTGGATTTCGAGCACGAGCGGCGCGAAGAGGTCATTCAATACATATACGGAAAATATGGACGCGAGCGCGCGGCACTGGCCGCCACCGTGATCTGCTACCGACCGCGCAGCGCCTTGCGGGACGTGGGCAAGGCACTAGGGCTTGATCTGGCGCAAGTCGACAGGCTCGCGCGGGGCATGCAATGGTGGGATGGCCAGCGTATCGATCCGGAACGCATTCGCGCCTCAGGATTCGACCCTGACGATCCCGTGATTGCGCGCCTCATTGCGCTCACGGCGGAAATTTTAGGATTCCCCCGCCATCTGTCGCAGCACGTGGGCGGGTTCGTCATTGCCCGCGGCCGGTTGGATGAGCTCGTGCCCATCGAGAATGCGGCGATGCCGGATCGCACCGTGATCGAGTGGGATAAGGACGATCTCGATGCGCTGGGCCTGCTGAAGGTGGACGTGTTGGCTTTGGGCATGCTCACCGCGATACGGCGGACGTTTCGCCTGGTCAATGAATTCGGCGGTTCATCTGCCGGTGCAGGGAAACTCGAACTGGCAAATGTGCCAAGTGAAGATCCGGCCGTGTATGACATGATTTGCCGCGCCGACACCGTCGGCGTGTTTCAAATTGAATCGCGGGCCCAAATGTCCATGCTGCCGCGCCTCAAGCCGCGGAATTTTTATGATCTCGTGATCGAAGTGGCCATCGTGCGCCCGGGGCCCATTCAAGGCGAGATGGTGCATCCTTATTTGCGCCGCCGCAGCGGTGAAGAAGAGGTGACTTACCCCAGCAAGGAAGTGGAGGCGGTGCTCAAGCGCACGCTGGGCGTGCCGATTTTTCAGGAACAAGTGATGCAGCTGGCGATAGTCGCAGCCGGATTTTCCCCAGGCGAAGCCGATCGGCTGCGGCGCGCCATGGCCGCGTGGAAGCGCAAGGGCGGGTTGGAGCCCTTCCAAAAACAATTGATCGACGGCATGCATGCAAAGGGCTACGCGGATAGTTTTGCGCAGCAGATTTTCAAGCAGATTCTCGGCTTCGGCGATTATGGCTTTCCGGAATCCCACAGCGCCAGCTTCGCCCTCCTGGTCTACACCTCCGCCTGGCTGAAACATTACGAACCGGCGGCGTTTTGCGCGGCACTCATCAATAGCCAGCCGATGGGTTTCTATGCACCGGCGCAATTGGTGCGCGATGCACGCGCTCACGGCGTGGAAGTGCGCGCGGTGGACGTGATGATCAGCGGCTGGGATTGCACGCTCGAGCGGCGCGAGGATGGCCGACCGGCTCTACGTCTGGGGCTGCGTCTCGTGAGGCATTTATCGCAAGAAGGCGCCACACGGCTGCTGGCCATGCGGGCACTGCGCGCTTTCGGGAGCATTGCGGATATGGCCGAACGCGCCGCCCTCGATCGGCGTGATCTCGAGGCGCTTGCCGCGGCGGATGCCTTGACCAAACTGACCGGACATCGGCATCGCGCGGTATGGCAGGTCACGGGCGTGGAGCGTGCGCTGCCTTTGCTGCCTGCGGCAACGGCGGTCGATGAAGGTATTCCGCTGCTGCGGGCGCCGCGCGAGGGCCAAGACATCGTCGCCGACTATGGCAGCTTGGGATTGACGCTGCGCCGCCATCCGTTGGCGCTGCTGCGCGATAAATTGCAGCGGCGGGGCGTGGTGCCCACACAGGAGTTGTGGGAGCAGCCCAACGGCAAATTGGTGAAAACGGCGGGTCTGGTCATCACGCGCCAGCGGCCGGGCAGTGCGGGAGGCGTGACTTTCGTCACCATGGAAGATGAGACCGGCCATGTGAATTTGATCGTATGGAATCGCATTGCGGTAGAACAGCGCGCGGCGCTGCTGGAGTCGCGTCTGCTCGAGGTGCACGGTAAGCTGCAGCGCGAGGGCGATGTGCAGCATGTCATCGCGCAGCGGCTGACGAATCTCTCATCGCTGCTTGGCGATCTTGTGGTGGCGTCGCGGAATTTTCACTAGGAGCCTTACTTGGACAGGCTCCTATACATCCAACCCTATCGAGCGCATCAGCTCGATGCCATTGTTTTTGGTGACCACGCCATCCCGCAAATGGAAATCAAATTTGAGTTTGCCATCCACCAGTTCGTCTTGAAAATGCACGTTCTTGATTGCGCCCGGCTCTAGTCCGGCGATATCCGTCAATGCAAGATCGTGAGTGCTGATCAAGCCGATCGCACCCTTCTTGATCAATGCCCGGAGGAGGCCTTGCGCCCCGATCCGCCGGTCTGCCGAATTCGTCCCCTGCAGCAGTTCGTCCAACAAAAATAGCAGCGGCAGCCGGGTAGGCTCGAACAATTGGCGCAGACGCGTGATCTCGGCATAGAAGCGCGAGCTGCCCTCGTGCAGCGAATCGTTGATGCGGATGCTCGCGCCGATCTGCAGGGGCGTGAGTTGCAGGGACTTGGCGCGCACCGGCGCTCCCGCCATCGCAAGCACGGTATTGATTCCAATGGTGCGCAAAAGCGTGCTCTTGCCCGACATGTTCGAGCCGCTCACCAACAACACCCGCGTCTCTGCGCTGATGCCGACATCATTGCGTACGCGCACGGCGGCAGGGATCAGCGGGTGCCCCAAACCCCTCGCCTCGAATGCCGGCGGACCCTCGAGGAACTGTGGAAAGGAATCGTCGCACTGCTCGTAGGCGTACTGTCCGAGGGAGATCAGCGCTTCGATTTCGCCGAGCACATCGAGCCAGGAGCGAATATCACTGCCATGAGCGCTGCGCCACCGCTCGGCAGCCAGCGCCGTTTGCAGCGGGTACATCAGCAGCAGCATGAGCGGCGCCAGGATGGGATTGCGGCGCGACTCGACAAAATTCACGATGGTCGCGAGCTTGGAAAGCGCGGCGGATGCCCCGAGGCTATGCGATGACAGTTTGCGTTGCAGGACGTGCAAGGGCGCGGCATCGAAGCGCTCCGCTTCGATGCGATTCAACAGTACCGCCAGGCCTTTGAGGTCCTCGAAGGCGCTTTCGACCGTGGTAATGGCCGCATGGATTGGTTTGCGCAAGAAAAACATGATGGCAATCTCAATCATGATGACGGCGATCAGCGGGAATAGCGTCTCCCAGGCCGCCCAAACGGCAACGGCTGCCATGGCGAGTCCGGCGATCAGCGGAGCGCTCAAGCGGATCCACATTCTATCGAGCCGGTTCGGCGCTCGTGCCCAAGCGTCCAGCGTCTCTGGGTGCAGGTCGATCTTCAAGGATTCGCCGTCGATCGCCATGGCTTCGCGAAACGCAAAGCGAGCGCGCAGATCGGAAATGCTGGCGTGCCGTGCGCGAATCACTTCGAGGTCCGCAGGGGCCAGAAGCCATTCCGCCAGGATGTTCTCTCCCATTTGCGTTCGTGCGGCGCAGAGCAATTCGTACAGGCTGTCTTTGCCAAACAGGTCTAAATCATCTCCATAGATGTGGTGTCGATCGTCGAAGCGCGCACCGGTCGTGCCTTTGCCGCCCCATTGATCGCTGAGGCGATCGAGGCCGGCGCGATAGAACTGCACGGCTCGCTGCGCCTGGGTGCGGAGGCTGCGGACGCGTTGGTGATAAACCAGCATGGCGATGAACCCGAGGATTGGAACGCCCAGCCACCCGCGAGGTATTGAAAGCGGGCCGAAGCACAGCCATGCGATGATCAAAAATGCAGCGCCTAACCCAAGCCGGATGCCCCCAATGCGTGCATCGAGCATATCGAAGCGCGCGAGATGCGTGTTGCGTTCAGCCAGCCGCTGCGAATATTGTTCTTTTGGCGACATAAAAAATAGTTTGGCACATTTTTCGCGGCTGGGGCCTTGACGCTTGATTTGCGTCAGCTGCAGCATCACTTCGCCCTGCGGGGCGGTGCGGCCGGCGGTGCGATTGCCGGAGAAGAGCGTTCTTAGCGGGTTTTCTTTTTCTTTCGTGAGCCTTTGGCGCCGGGTTCCGTCTCACCGGATTCGTCCGAATCGGCGCCGTTCGTGTCGGCCTCAGCGCCGGCGATCTCGTAATCGTCAAAATCGCTCATTAGTTCGGCGGTGCGCCGTTCTTCCATGACTCGCTCCAACCGCCGCCACGCAGGCTCCGCCCCCTTCGGCGCTCGACGCCGCTGGGAATCGACGTCGCGCATAATGTGATCCACGTCGACATCCTCGCCGCCGGGCGGGGCATCTTCGGCGTCTTCTTCCTCGAACTCTTCGGATTCGGGTTTTTCGTTCATGGCTTAAGCGGTTGCTTCACCAATCAAGTGATACGCGCGCGTTATAAACGGAAACGCGGTTCTCGTGCAATACCCTGCAGCTCAGTTGGCTATTTGACCAAGTCGTTGAGTTGGAATATAGGCAGCAAGAGCGCAATCACGATGAACATGACGATGCCGCCCATGAACACGACCATCAACGGACCCAAAAGGTTCGTCATGTTCGCGAGCAAGCCATCCATCTCACGCTCCTGGTTCGTCGCCGCGCGTTCGAGCATCTTTTCCAGCTCGCCGCTGCTTTCGCCGCTGCTGATCAAATGAATCATCATGGGCGGGAAGAGCTTGCGTGCGGCCAGCGATCTGCCGATGGGAGCGCCTTCCCGTACGCGCAGCGCCGCTTCTTCCACCGCTTTTTTCATCGGCATATTGGTCACCACCTCGGCCGAAATGCGCAATGCCTCGAGCACCGGCACGGCGCTGGCGGTTAAGATGCTGAAAGTGCGGGAAAATCGCCCAGTATTGAGTCCCCGGATGAGTTTTCCCACCACCGGCACGCGCAGCAGGAACCGATCAAAGCGTAACCGCGCCTCCGGTGCCCTGAGCCAACGCATGAACCCCCAAACGGCTGCGCCGGCGATGATCAACGCGTAGAACCAATAGTGGCGGATGAAATCGCTCATGCCGATGAGAATGCGCGTGGCGACCGGCAATTCCTGGTTGCTGGATTCGAACACCGCCACCACCTGAGGTACCACGTACGCCAGCAGGAACGAAACGATGCCGAACGACAGGACCAGCAAAACAATGGGATAAACCAGGGCGTTGCTGACCTGCTGACCCATGACCTGGCGTGATTCGGTGTAATCCGAAAGCCGTTCCAGCACTTGATCCAGCTTGCCCGATTGTTCCCCCGCAGACACCGTGGCGCGGTAGATCTCCGGAAAGGCTTGCGGGAAATCCCTTAAGCCATCGGCCAGCGGGTGCCCTTCGATGACCTTGCTGCGCACGCCCAGCACGATACGCTGCACGCGCGGCTTTTCCGTTTGTTCGGCCACGGCCTGGAGTGTTTCCTCGAGCGGTAAGCCGGATCGCAATAGGGTGGCCAATTGACGCGTAAGCAGCGCCAAATCCAAGCTCGACAGGCCGCGGCGCATGAAGCGGCGCCGACGGCTTTGCTTCAACTCCTGCTGGGCGGTCTCCTGGATGTCCATGGGCAGCAGTTGCTTGTCTCGCAGCAGCTGTCTGACATGCTTGGCGGTGTCGCCCTCGATGAGGCCTTTGCGTTCGCGGCCTTGGGCATCAAGTGCCGTGTATTCAAACGCGCCCATCAGGAGCCTCCTAGTCCTCGCGGGTGACGCGTAGCACTTCTTCCAGCGTCGTTTCGCCCGCCATGACCTTGCGGCGGCCGTCATCGCGGATGCCGGGGCTTGCGGTGCGTGCATAGCGCTCAAGATCCTGCTCCGAGGATCCGTCGTGGATCATGGTGCGCATGTGATCATCGACCGCGATGAGTTCATAGATTCCAGTGCGCCCCCGGTAACCGCTGCCAGGCTCGCTGCTTGGCCGATACAGCTCCACCGGGCTGCCGTTGGGATCGAGATTCAGCAGGCGGCGCTCATATTCGCCGGCCGTGAATTTTTCGCGATTCGACGGATTCAGTACCCGCACCAGGCGCTGCGCCATCACGCCGATCAAGCTCGAGGAGAGCAGGAACGGTTCAATACCCATGTCCCGCAAGCGAGTGACCGCGCCCACGGCCGTATTGGTGTGCAGGGTCGAGAGTACCAGGTGACCGGTCAAGCTCGCCTGCACCGCGATTTGCGCGGTCTCGAGATCGCGAATTTCGCCGACCATGACCACGTCGGGGTCCTGGCGCAAGATGGCCCTCAGGCCCCGCGCAAAAGTCATTTCGACCTTGGTGTTCACCTGGGTTTGGCCGATGCCGTCGATGTAGTACTCGATCGGGTCCTCGACGGTCATGATGTTGCGCGTGTTGTCATTGATGCGCTCGAGGCTCGCGTACAGCGTGGTGGTCTTGCCTGAGCCGGTGGGGCCGGTCACCAAAATGATGCCGTGCGGCTTGTGGATGATTTCATCCATCGTATCCTGCGTTCGCGGATCCATCCCCAGAGAGGTCAGCTCGATCCTGCCCGCCTGTTTATCGAGCAAGCGCAGCACCACGCGTTCGCCATGCCCGGAGGGCAGGGTGGATACACGTACGTCCACCGCGCGGCCCGCAATGCGCAGGGAAATTCTGCCGTCCTGCGGCAGGCGGCGCTCCGCGATATCCAGCTTCGACATCACCTTGATGCGGGAAACCACCAGCGGCGCCACGGCGCGCTTGGTTTGCAGCACTTCGCGCAGCACGCCGTCGACGCGAAAACGAATGACCAGCCTATTCTCATAGGGTTCGATATGAATGTCCGAGGCGTTTTCCTTGACCGCCTGGGTCAGCAGCGCATTGATCAAGCGGATGATGGGCGCTTCATCATCGCTTTCGAGCAAGTCGGAGGATTCCGGGATGTCTTCGGCCAGATGCGCCAGATCCGTGTTGTCGTCCAAACCCTCCAGCATTTGCATCGCTGCGCCGGAGCCTGCCTCATAGGCGATACGCAGCATCGAGTCGAACGCTTCGATGGAAACCCGCTGCAGCTTCAAGGGAACGCCGACGAAGCGGCGCACCTCTGCCAGGCTCTGCGGAGTCACGCCGGGACGGCAAACCGTGTCAGCCGCACCCCCGGAGACGCCGCGAACCAAAATCCCATGCCGTTTCGCAAACGGAAACGACAGTTTTCGCGGCTGTTCGGGGTCTTGAAGCTCCGCGTTCATGGCGGCGGGGTCGTCGGCGTTCGAGTCCCAGGCGGGGGAGCCGCGGTTTCGGGCTGCGAGCTTGAGGGCAAGGGAACGGTGAACTGGGGCGTAAGAGGCGTGGCACCCTGCGCATTCGTTTCCGACGGCGGGGGCGCCGCCGGCAATGCGATACCCGACGGGATGGGCGGTATCACCGGTTGATGCTGTCCCGGCAGCAGCGTGACGTGTCCGCCATTTAGGTCCTGCTCCGAGCGCCGCAGCTCGTTGTACTTCGCTTCGCTGGTGCTCTCGGTGGCATCCGCATCGCGCATGATTCTCGGACGGATGAAGACCAGCAAATTCTTTTTCTGTCGAGAACCGCTGCGCGATTTGAACAGATTGCCGATGATCGGGATGGCCCCGAGCCCCGGTACGCGGTCCTCGCTCTGCGTTACCGTGTCCGACATGAGCCCGCCGAGGACGATGATGCCGCCGTCCTCGATCAGCACCGTGGTCTTGATGGAGCGTTTGTTGGTCGAAATATCCGCTGAATCCGTCAACTTCGCACCCGGCGAGGAGTCTTCCTGCTCAATCTTGAGCTGAACCGAATTACCTTCGTTGATGTGCGGCGTCACCTTCAAGATCGTGCCCACTTCTTCGCGCTGAATGGTTTGGAAGGGACTGGTCGTACCTCCCACGGCCTGGGTGGTATTCGAAAAGGACCCTGTGATGAGCGGGATCTCTTGCGTGACTTTCACTTCGGCCTCTTCATTGTTCATCGTGATCAACGAGGGCGTGGAGATGATGTTGCTGCTGCCGTCGCTGCGCAGCGCTTGAATGAGCGCGGCAAAACTGACGCCATTTTTCACGACCCGGCCTACCGCCACGGTGGCGCCGGTGCCCACCGTCGAGCTGTTGATGGTGGATGCACCCGTGGTGGTGGTGGTGGTGCCCTGGGTGACGCCCAACACGGCCGCCGCCAGATTGACGATGCTCGTACCCCCGCCGGGCAAGTTGACGATGCTGGCCGGCACCGTGCTGTTGCCCTGACCGAACAGCAGCCACTGCACGCCGAGATTTGAACTCTTGTTGACGTCGATTTCCACGATGATGGCTTCCACCTGAACCTGCGCGCGGCGGATATCGAGCTTGTCGATCACGCCCATCAATGACTTCATGATTTTGGGCGGCGCCGTAATGATGAGCGCATTGGTCGCGACATCGGCCCAAATGGTGACGCTGGCGTCGACATTCGAGGTGCCCCCGCCCGCGGCCGGACTTGCGATGGGCGGGCCGCCCTGCGCTTTGGCGGAGGCGGTGGCCTGTCCTTTCAGCTTGTCGGCAATTTTCTCGGCATCGGCGTAGCGCAAATAACGTACTTGGATATCCCCGCCCGAGGCCATGGGCGTATCCATGTTGAAAATCAGCGCTTTGAGCCGCAGGCGCGCCGACCGCTCCCCCGTCAAGAGAATGCTGTTGGTACGCTCATCGGCGACGACCTTGACGATGGAACCGCCCGCTTCGGCGCCCGCACCTTGATTGAGGGAGTTCACGATTCGCACCACATCGGCGGCGCCCGCATTGTGCAGCGGAATGACCTCAATGGGCTCGTCGCCGCTTTCATCCATGCGCTGGATGATGCGTACGACACGGTTCACATTGCTGGCTCGATCGGAAATGATCAGCATGTTGCCGCCCGGATAAGCGGCCAGATGCCCATAGGTCGGAATCAGTGGCCGCAGCATCGGAACCAGTTGCGCAGCGCTGACATTCTTCAAGGTCACAATCTGCGTCACGATTTCATCCGATGTCGAACTCACATTGTTCGGCAAATCGTTGGCAGGTAGTTGGCGCAGATCCGTGTTGGGCACAATCTTGATGACCTTGCCGGCCGGCACGGCCACGTAGCCATACACCTGCAACACCGCGAGAAATGCTTCGTAAAACGCCGCCGGCGACATCGGCGTGGAGGACACCATGGTGACCTTGGCGTTGACTCGGGGGTCGATGATGAAGTTCTTGCCAGTGACCTCGCCGACGGCTTGGATGATCTGGCCCAAGTCCGCGTCCTTGTAGTTCGGCGTGATGGTCGCGCCTTCTTGAGCCTTTGGCTGTGGCGCTGCCGGAATCATCACCGACACCAGCAGGCTCGATAACGCCAAGGCCGCGGCAAACCTGTGTTTGGATTGATATTCAGTCGACTTGACGATCATGTGAACTCGCATGCTGAACGGCTTCGACCGCCGTCGAGGCTATTCGTTTGAATTTTCATTGGTGCTATTTGGCGGTGGGACGCTGTTGGCAGGGGGTGTCGCACCGGGGTTCGACTCGCTCTCCAAATCCTTGGTGGCCTGTGCCGCTACTTGTGCGATGTTCAAGGTAATATCCTGTTTTTGACCGCTGCGTTCGATGGTCACTGTGACATGATCGGATGTCTGAATCGTATTGAACACATCCTGACTTCGCTGCGGGTCGTCCAGCGGTGTACCGTTGATGGCGGTCACCAAATCCCCCGGTTTCAGACCCAGCTTGCTGAATATCGCGCGATTTCGTCCCGGATAAGCGCGAAAGCCTCTCAGTTTACCTGCCGCGTTGTCGTAAGAGGCCACCGTGCGCATCACTTGATCCAGGATGCTGGGGTCCTGCTGCAC